>NZ_CP094473.1:1542381-1850858 GCF_023347535.1 Faecalibacterium sp. HTF-F | reverse complement strand
AGGGTGGACACTTTGGTGCAGGCCGCGGCGGCAATGGCCGTCCCCCCCGTGAGGGCGGCAGAGGCCCTGCCCGTGACAGCGCACCCCGTGTGTGGCAGCCCAAGGCTCCGGTCCATTCCGACAATATGAGCTTTGAGGACATGATGAGCCGCTTCAAGAGCCAGAGCGAAGAGAAGATGGCAGATCTCGACCACGAGACCAACAACCGCCGCGGCGGTGGTTATGCGCCCCGCGGTCGTGGCGGACGCCGCTGAGAAACGGCACTTCTTCTCAGTCCGCTCTAAGTCAAAAGGATGGAACAGACCTGTCTCATTTGATCGGGCAGGTCTGTTTTTTCGCTGAAAGAAAGGAATTGCAATGCCTGCAAAATTTGAATTGATCGCTCCCTGCTTTTTTGGGTGCGAGTCCACTGCAAAATTTGAGCTGACCCGCATCGGCGCAGAGAACATCCGGGTAGAGGATGGCCGTCTGAGCTTTGCCGGCGGTGCCGATATGATCGCCGCAGCCAACCTCAACCTGCGCACGGTGGAGCGCGTGATGCTGCTGCTGGCCCGCTACAGGGCCGCCACCTTCGATGATCTGTTCGACGGTGTGTACGATATCCCGTGGGAGGAGCTGCTGCCCGCAGACGCAGCCTTTCCGGTCACCGGCTCTTCGCTGAACAGCCAGCTGTCCAGTGTGCCCGCCTGCCAGAGCATCATCAAAAAAGCTGTGGTCAAGCGCCTGATGGCAAAGCACCACACCTCTGTGCTGCCCGAGACCGGTGCCGAGTACAAGATCCGCTTCATGCTGCGCAAGGATCAGTGTGAGATCATGCTGGACACCACCGGCGATGGTCTGCATAAGCGCGGCTACCGCCGCAACGCCATGGAGGCGCCCATCCGCGAGACCTTGGCAGCCACCATTGCAGATCTTGGCCGTGTGCGCCGCGACAGTCTGGTGGAGGACCCCTTCTGCGGCAGCGGCACACTGCTGATCGAAGCCGCTCAGAAGGCCATGAACATTGCCCCCGGCCTGAAGCGCCGCTTTGCTGCCGAGCGCTATGGTTTTGTGCCGACAGCCATCTGGGCCGAGCAGCGTCAGAAGGCACTGGCCGAGGCCAAGCTGGACGTGGGCTTTGAAGCTTTCGGTTATGACATCGACCCTGCTGCTGTGGCGCTGGCCAATGCCAATGCCAAGCTGGCCGGTGTGGAAAAGCGCTGCCACTTTGAAGTGGCCGATGTGGCCGACTTTGCTGCAAAGCAGGAGGCCATCGTGCTGACGAACCCCCCCTACGGCGAGCGCATGAGCACCATTGAAGGTGCTGCTAAGCTGGCCCGCACGCTGGGCCGGCAGATGGAAGCACACCCCTGTGCAGGCGTGTACGCCATCACTGCCGATATGGATTTTGAGAACCACTACGGCAAGCGTGCCAACAAGCGCCGCAAGATGTATAATGGCATGATCCCCTGCCAGCTGTATATGTACTACAATGCACCCAAGTTTGAGCATACCGCAAAGCCCATGCCGAAAAGCGGTTTTGACGGCAAGCGCACTACGCCGAACCGTTTTGACAAGAAGTAATTGATAAATGTTACCTGCCGCACCGGAGCTGTCCCGTGCGGCTTTTTACATTGCAGCCGGTAATTACCGGAAAAATCAAAACGGAAAAATTCCTGCCAAAGCAGGGGAAACGGACGCACACACAGAAAGTTTTATCCCATGTTCAGTGCCTTGTGCTGCAAAGATGAGACAAATTCATGCTCTTTTTACAAAGGATGGTTGAACCCGGGCTGAAAATGGATTATACTTACCTTATTATTCTACAGTTCTTCCGAGGAGGAAAAGGTGTATATGAAGGGTAGGATGCGGCCATATCTGCCGGAGCTCACCATCCGGGATTACAATATCTACCTGCGGTATCTGCGCGGGGTGCGGCGCCAGCTGTACGAGGCATACGGATTATATTCCTGCCATCTGCTGCGGAGCAACGGCGTGCTGTTTGCTATCCTTTCGGACGGTCTGGCCGGGCGGCAGGCCACCTGCCAGCGCAAGCGGGTCCCGGGCACACTGGCCTGGCGCAGGCTCATGTGCCAGACCCAGGGCATCCGGCTGGCCGCACAGGTGGAGGTGCTGCTGGGCTGGCATAATTTGCAGGATCGCAAATACAGTGAGCTGAAGCCGCTCAAGCGTCTGTGCCGTGCGGTGGACCGGCTGCTGCTGCGCCGCGCCTACATGCGTGCTGTGGAGGAGAACCCGGCACTGGAACGCCTGTTCGTGCAGGAGCGGGAGCAGGCTGTGACGCAGATGGAACTGAGCGCCAAAAACTACACCCTCGCAGCGGAACCCATGAGCAACATCTATGGTGCCCTGTATTCCACCCTTGCCACCGATGACCCCAGCCAGCGCAAGAGCATGCGCTACATTGGCAGCTGCATCGGACGCATCTTTTATCTGCTGGATAAGGCTGAGCGGTTTGAAACGGACAAGCGCAGCGGCCGCTACAACGTGTTTGTGGTGAATGAGCTGAAAGGGCAGTCTGCTGCAATGGAAAATGCCCGCCGTCAGGCGCTGGCGGTGGCCAACGACCTGATCCGGGTGTACAGTATGCTGGACGTCAAGCTGAACCGCAGTCTGCTGGATAATATCATGCTGCTGGGCCTGCATCATGCGGTGGAGCCGCTGGAAGCAGGCGTTGAGCGGGAAAACTGGGAGATCCCATGAATCGGAAACATCAAAAAAGCTGGGGCATGGCTTACTGCGGCATCGTGACGGCACTGTGTGTCGCCTTGATGCTGCTGGGGGCCGTGATCCCCATTGCCATGTTCATTGCGCCTGCAGTGGCGGGCTTTCTTGTTGCAACAGTCTGCGTGGAGTGCGGGATGCAGCTGGCCCTGACGGCCTACGCTGCGGTCAGCCTGCTGGCGCTGCTCTTTGTGCCGGATAAGGAAGTGGCGCTGATCTTCGTGTTCCTGCTGGGGTATTACCCGCTGGCAAAGCCGAAGTTTGAGCGCATCCGCCCTGCTGTTCTGCGCATTGTCTGCAAGCTGCTGCTGTGCAACGGCGCAGTGCTGGCCATGTATGGACTGGTATTTCTGCTGGTACCGGCAGGCAGCATTTCGCAGGAGCTGCGTACCACGGCACTGGCGGTATCGCTGGCAACGCTGGCCATGGGCAACGTTGCCTTTGTGCTGTACGACCGGGCACTGCACAACATGCTCATGATGTACCGGCTGGTCTGGCGGCCGAAACTTCATAAAACTCTGGGCTGGCGTTGAGCCAGCCTTTGTGCTATAATGAGGCATCAGAAAGGGGAGAGCGCAGCACACAGGTAACGCAAAGCGCCGGGCCACGCGGGTGACAGCCGCGAGGGTGACGAGGAGAGGAATCATCGAAAGATTCGGCGGATGTTTCTCCGGCTGAGGGCTAGACCAGCCGCAGAGAAGGGCAAAAAACGGCAGCAATACCGCAACAGATCCCTTCAAAGAAAGCCATACAAGAACATAAACTGTACAAGAAAGCTGACCGTGTGTCACTGCGCTTTTCTGCGCGGGAGCGGTCGGTATGGAGGTGTTTTGTATGTGCGGCATCGTTGGTTATGTCGGTAAGCGCAATGCACAGGATGTGCTGCTGGATGGTCTGGAAAAGCTGGAGTATCGCGGATATGATTCCGCCGGTGTGGCGCTTGCGCTGGACGGGGGGATCTGCGTAGTAAAAAGCAAGGGACGGCTCACAGCCCTGCGGGAAAAGCTGGCAGCACAGCAGCTGGCACAAAGCTTCTGCGGCATCGGCCACACCCGGTGGGCTACCCATGGCGAGCCCAGCGACGTGAACAGCCATCCGCATTCCACGCCGCGTGTGAGCATCGTGCACAACGGCATCATTGAAAATTACGGGCTGCTCAAGGAACGGCTGGCTGCAAAGGGCTATACTTTCCAGAGCGAGACCGACACGGAAGTGCTGGTAAAGCTGATCGACAGCTGCTATACCGGCGACCCGCTGCGGGCGCTGCAGCAGGCTCTTGCCAAGGTGCGCGGCAGCTACGCGCTGGCGGTGCTGTTCTTCGATTACCCGGACACCATTTTTGCGGTCAAGCGGGAAAGCCCGCTGATCGTCGGCTGGGGAGAAGGCGAAAACTTTATTGCATCGGATATCCCTGCGCTGCTCAAATATACCCGGAAATACAGCGTGCTGGAAGAGGGCGATATGGCCGTCTGCACGGCTGAGGGCATCCGCTTCTACAACGAATTTGGTGAGCCGGTGGAACGTCGGCAGCTCACGGCAGACTGGGATATGGAAGCGGCTGAGAAGGGCGGCTACCCCCACTTCATGCTCAAGGAGATCAACGAGCAGCCTGCCGCCATCACGGCCACAGTGAGCCCCCGTGTGGAGGATGGAATGCCGGAGCTGCGCATCCCGGCGCTGACGGACGAGGTGCTGCGCGGCATTGGCCGGGTGCATCTGGTGGGCTGCGGCACGGCGATGCACGCCGGCATGGTGGGGAAATCTGCCATTGAAGCGCTGGCCCGTGTGCCTGCCGAGGTGGACATTGCCAGCGAGTTCCGCTACCGGGACCCGATTTTGGAAAAGAATGATCTGGTCATCATCATCAGCCAGTCCGGCGAGACCAGCGACACGCTGGCAGCACTCAAGTTGGCCAGGAGCCGCGGTGTGCCGGTGCTTGCTATCGTGAATGTGGTGGGCAGTTCCATTGCGCGCGCGGCCGACTACGTGATGTACACCTATGCGGGGCCGGAGATCGCTGTGGCCTCCACCAAGGCTTACACGGTGCAGATGTGTGTGCTGTACCTGTTTGCCCTGCGTCTGGCCTATGCGCGCGGCCGACTGAGCGAGACGGAGACCCGCCGCTATACGGCGCAGCTGCTGCATGCACCGGAGGTCATCAAGCCACGTCTGGCGGACTGCGAGCAGATCAAATACCTTGCCAGCCGCTATGTGAACACCCAGAGCTGCTTCTTTATCGGGCGTGGCTTCGACTACGCACTTTCGCTGGAAGGAAGCCTTAAACTCAAAGAGATCAGCTATGTGCACTCGGATGCCTATGCGGCAGGGGAGCTCAAGCATGGCACCATCAGTCTGATCACGGATGGCGTGCCGGTGATCGCACTGGCGACCCAGAAGCAGGTATACGAAAAGACCATTTCCAATGCCAAAGAGACCCGCAGCCGCGGCGCAAGGGTGCTGCTGTTCACCACAAAGGACGCCGTGGTGCCCGAGGGTGTGGCCGATGCGGTGGTCCGGCTGGATGAATACGAGGATATCCTGATGCCGCTGCAGCTCATTGTGCCGTTGCAGCTGTTTGCCTACTATATGGCTGTTCTGCGCGGCTGTGATGTGGATAAGCCGCGCAATCTGGCAAAGAGCGTGACGGTGGAGTAATGGCACAAAACCACGCTGAAAAGGCCCGCAGGCCGCTCTGAGAAGATGCGGACGCCGGACCGATGGATAGAACGAAAAAAGCTCCCCTCTCTGAGCTGTCAGAGAGGGGAGCTGCTGTTTTTATAGAGCTTCCGGCTTACCAGAACCAGTAGCGCTTTTTCAGCACGATATAGGCGATGCCGATAATGATGATCGTCACGCCGCCGGCAATGAAGAAGGTCCAGTTGATGTTGGCAAATTTCAGGTTCTGATTGGTCAGCAGATAATGGCCGGCGGTATCTGCTGTGATGATGCCGTCCGTGTAGCTGTTCAGGTACTGCCACTTGCCAGAGGTGGGGTTGTAGAGATACAAGCGGGTATAGGTGCTCACATCCAGATCGATGCGCACCGAGCAGGGGAGGGCTTTGCCCTTGTCCAGCTCAAACTCAATGCCCTCCTTGCTCTCGGTCAGCACGAGCATGGTATCCAGTTCACTGGTGGTGCTCTTGACGTTGCTGCCCGCGATCTGCATGGTGTAGCCGTCGCCCACCACACACAGGGTCTTGCCGGTGGTGCGCAGGGCGTTGAGGATATCACCGGTCACAGTGGGAACTTCGGCCTGCGTAAAGACGATCTCGTTGTCCGTGCTGTCCTGGATCGCCTGCACCACGGGATCGATCTCAATGGGAGTATCGCCCTCCGGCTTTGTAGTGCTGCTGTCCGAAGATTCCTCCGAGGAAGCAGCAGAACGGTTGACAATGACCGTGACCATAGCAGAAGCCGTGCCGTTGGAGACCGTGATGGAGGTTGCACCGGTGCCCACAGCTGTGATCACGCCGCTGGGGCTGACCGTGGCAATGTTGCTGTTGGCGGACTTAAAGGTGAACTTCTGAGAAGCAGAGGAAGGCTTGACGCTGGCGGTCAGGGTGCGGGTGGCACCGGGCTTGAGTACAACGTAGGAAGGATTCACCGTGACGACCTGACCGCTGTTGGAAGA
Source organism: Faecalibacterium sp. HTF-F (assembly GCF_023347535.1). NCBI lineage: Bacteria > Bacillati > Bacillota > Clostridia > Eubacteriales > Oscillospiraceae > Faecalibacterium > Faecalibacterium wellingii. The sequence continues at coordinate 1,844,503 of NZ_CP094473.1, read as the reverse complement.
ACCGGTGCTGGCGGTTCCGGTTCCGGTTCCGGAGTTGGGAATGCTCATGACCGTAACATTGGTGGTAGCAGTCACCGAACCGCAGGTAGCGGTGATGGTGGCAGTACCGGGGGCGACACCGGTAACGCGGCCAAAATTATTCACCGTGGCTACCTTTTCGTTGGAAGAGGTCAGGGTGACGGTGGCATAATTGGAGGCCGAGGTGGGACGCACCTGCAGCTGTGCCGATACCGAGTTGCCGACATAAATGGTATTGGAGGACAGAGAAAGATCCATTTCGGTCACGATCATGGAGGAATCCATGGAGACCACGATGGTGTAAGCACAGATCTGATTACCGGCAGCAGCTGTGATACGGGTTGTGCCCACACCCACGGCCTGCACAACACCGGTGTTGCTCACGGTCAGAATGGAGGTATCGTCCGATATATAGACCACCGAATCGGTAGAGTTGCGGGGACGCACCACAGGGGACAGCTGCTGAGAAGAACCCAGCAACATATTGGCGGTATAGCTGCCGGCTTCAATGCTTTCGGCAGGTACATTCTGATCCCACGGCATGGTAATGCCGCTCAGGGCGAGGCCGGAGACCGGGCTTGCTGCGGCCGCAGACACAGCTGTGCCGCAGGCCAGCAGGCAAAACGCTGCCGCACAGACGGCCAGTTTTTTTGCGGTTGATTTCATAGTAAGTATACCTCTTTGGGGTGATTTGGCAGCGGCTGACAGTCCGGTTTTAATGGAACAGAACACCCAGTGCTTCCATTGCGTACTCAAAGTAAGTGATCTGGTCGTACTCCACACGGGCGGTAACGCTCATGCCGTTGGAAAGGTCTACCTTATCACCGCTCTTGCTTACCACGTAGGTGGTATCCGGCTTGATGGTCATTTTGTAGTAGGATGCATTGGTGCTGGCGGTCACATCGCTGTCGATCGCGGTCACGGTGCCGGTCAGGGTGCCGTAGGAGTACTCCGACAGGCCGGTGATGGCGATCTTGCAGGGGTCGCCCACATGCAGCAGGGGACGGTCATTCACGGTGACCATGGCAACGACCTCCAGATCGTCGTTCTCACTGGCGACAGTAGCCAGCGGAGAACCGGCGCTCAGGACCATGCCCTCCTTATAGGGGGTATCCATGTGGATCACACCGGAGGTGGGAGCATAGATATAATAATCGTTGGCACCAGTGTTCAGGGTATCGATCTGGGCCTGAATGTTGTCCACGTTGCTCTGCGCACTGGTGATGCTCTGGGAAATGGACTGCATGGTGGAGTAGTACAAGGCCTCCACCTCGCTCTGGCTTTGCTCCATCATGGTCTTGATCTGAGCATCCGAATAGCCGGCAGCCTGATAGGCAGTAGCGTCAAAGGTCTTTTGCGAGACCTGACTCTTGTAGGTCTCGTACTGGTAGTAGTAAGGCTGATCTTCCGGGTTCGTCTCGCTGAAGTAGTTGGTGTCGTCCTGCACGCACTGCAACAGCTTATTATACTGGTCCAGCTGGGTCTGGTAGATCTTGAGCTGGCTTTCCAGATTGTCCTGCTGCATATCGATGTCGGTGCTCTTGATGTGCGCCACAAGGTCGCCCTCGTTCACATAGCTGCCTTCCGAGATATACATTTCGGTGATGGAACCGGAATAGCTGGACATGATGTAGGTCTTGTTGCTGGCCTGCACGGTGCCGGTGTTCTGACTGACATAAATGCGGTTGGTCTGGGTGCTCCACACCAGAAGGAACACCATAAAGATACCCACCAGAATGACAAAGGCGTAACCGTAGGGCGGCACATCCCTGTCCAGCATGATACGGCGGTCCTGCAGGTCCGTCAGGCTTTGAACTTTCATCGTCATAATTATTTGGTCTCCATAAAGACATCAATCACAGCATCGTCAGAATCCTGATTGACATAGATCGTATAAGTAGTGCCGGTCAGCTTCTGGTCGTTCTCAAAAGCGTGGACCTGCAGCTTGTAGGAGGCCAGCTGGCTGTTTTCCATGGGGCCGGTGTAGTGGGCGTACAGGCAGTTCTTGACGCGCAGGATGGCATCCATGTGGTAGCCCGGGTCCATCTGAGGGATGAGCTGGGTGGCCTGCTGCATCATGTACAGGTGCATCTGATGATCCTCGCCCAGTGCAAGGGACTGGATGATGGGGCCGATGGGCTGAGCGTTGTTGCTCTTGATGAAATTGTGCATCTGGGTCAGCACCACCGGCAGGCTGGCCATTTCTTCCGGACGGATCTCGCGGGAGAGCACATTGGTGAGCTTGAGGGTCTTGTTTTCAGCTACTTTGATCTCATTCATGATAAATACCTCTGTTTCGTTTCAGATTTACTTTACATCGGCGTTAGATAAAATGTGCCCGGAGGCGCTTTGTCTCCGGGCACACCATAGTAAGGCATTGTCACCTGAGCAGGCCGCGCCGCTTCAGGGTAACACCATCTTCCTTATTCAGGACAGACGAGACAAACAGGCTTTCTGTTGTCAGCATCGATGGCCCTGGCAGTCATATTATGGAACCGGAACTCCATCCGATCTCAGCATATCAATAGGTGATCGACTCGCCGTCGTCATCCTCTTCCACGACAGCCTGCATGACAGGCTGCTTGGGTTCTGCCTTTTTCTTGCTGCGGTAAATACCCTGCTGCATGTTCCACAGCTCGTAGTATTTGCCTTCCTTGGCAAGCAGCTCCTCATGGGTGCCGCGCTCCACGATCTGGCCGTGATCCATCACCAGGATCATGTCACAGTCACGGACAGTGGACAGACGGTGAGCAACGATCAACATGGAACGATCCGCAAGCTGATCATAGATCATGTTGAAGATCAGGTTTTCCGTTGCAAAGTCGAGGTTGCTGGTGGACTCATCCAGAATGTAGAGGTTGGAATCCTTCAGGAAAGCACGAGCCAGTGCAATGCGCTGTTTCTCACCGCCGGACAGGCCGTTGCCGGCTTCTTCCAGATAGGTGTTGTACTGCAGGGGCAGATGACGGATAAAGTCGTGCGCATCGGCCTTCTTGGCAGCTTCCTTGACCTCGTCCATGGTGGCATCCATGCGGGAAACACGGATGTTGTCATAGATGGTCTTGCTGAACAGCTCAACGTTCTGCGGCACATAGGAAATGGCGCGGCGGACAGAATCGTTGGTATACTCCGTCAGATTCACACCGTTGAAGTCGATCTCACCATCCTCCGGCTCATAATACTTGAGCAGAAGCTTGGTGATGGTGGACTTGCCGCTGCCGCTGCTGCCCACCAGAGCCACCTTTTTACCGGCCGGGATGGTAAAGCTGATGTGATCCAGTGCAGGAGCACGGTTGCCGTAACGGAAGGTAACATCCTTGAACTCGATGTCGCCCTCCACCTTTTCCAGATCCGTGCGATCCTCGTCGCCGGCAGTCTCAGAAGGATAGTCCATGATCTCGGTCAGACGCTTCATGGAGATGTTGGCTTCCTGGATCTGCATCTGCAGACCGATCAGGTTGCTCAGCGGAGAAGTGAAGTAGGAAGACAGGGTGCTGAAAGCCATATAGCCGCCCAGCGTCATTTCGCCGTTCAGCACCTGACTGATACCTACATAAGTAGTCAGCATGCCAAAGATCATGGAGATGAAGGTAGAGATCAGACCCTGTGTGGTGCTGATGCGGCTGGAACGCAGGCTGATCTTCAGGCTCTTGATGTACTCGCGCTCAAGGTTTTCCAGCTCGGTGTCCTCGTTGGCGTTGCACTTGACGGTCTCAATGCCGCGCAGGCTTTCGATCATCTGGCTGTTCAGTGCAGCAGACTGCACCATGGTCTCTTCGTTGATCTTCTTATACGGCTGCTTGTAGATCAGCACCAGCAGGATGCTGACCAGAGCCATGAACAGCGAAATGGAGAACAGCATCGCGTTCATGCGGAACAGGATGATGCCGGTGATGATGGCCATGGAAATATCCATGATCAGACTCAGCGCAATGCTGGTGAAGATGGACTTGATGGTGTTTGCATCCGAATAACGGGTGGTGATATCACCAGTTTTGCGGGTGGCAAAGAACTTCATGGGCAGGTGGAAGATGTGCCCGAAGTAGCCCATCATCAGCGGGATATCGATCTTGATGGACAGATGAATCAGCACCCACTGCCGCACAAAACCGATCAGAGTATTGGTCAGGCTGACCATGCTGAACACGAGGATCAGTGTGACCAGCAGATTATCCAATCCGTAGGGCAGCACCTCATCCATCAGGATCTTGTTGAACATGGAGGATGCAATGCCGAGGATCGTTGTGATCAGTGAGGCAAAAATTGCATAGAAGAAAAGCTTTTTCTGCGGCAGCAGCAGATCAATGTAGCGCTTGAACATGCCGCCCTTTTCCACCTTGCCGCCCTTGAACTCCGAGGTGGGGTTCATCAGCAGCAGAACGCCCGTAAAGTTCTTGTAGAACTCATCCAGACTGATCTTTTTCAGCTCTGTGGCGGGGTCGCCGATGATGACATAATCCTTGCACTTGTGCTTTTTGCCGTTCTTCTCATCTTCCTTGGCAGATTCCGACTCCTTCAGCATGTGCTTGCGGCGCTCACCCTCATCCTTGATGGTGGTCTTTTTAAAGACCACCACAAAGTGGGCCAGACCCTGGTCGGTAATGACCTGTGCGATACAGGGCAAAGAGAAATCGCTGAGGAAATTTTCACGGTCCACGCGAACCGCTGCGGTGGAAAAACCCAACTCGTTAGCGGCTTTCTGCAAACCAACAAGGTTCGTGCCTTTCAGGTCAGTGCCCATCATATCGCGCAGGCGGGTGATGGTAACTTCCTTTTTGTAATGGAGGCACACCATTGCGAGGCAGGCAGCCGCACAGTCGGTAGTGTCATGCTGCCGGACGTAGGTATAACGCATAGATGCTTCCTTTGATCATATACAAATTTATTCAAACGACTGCAGAACACTTCCAAGGGAAGCGGACGGCAGCAGCTCTGACAACACAAAAAACACAGTCTGTAAGCAGTATAAAAACCGGTGGCTTACCCCGTCCTGCGGAGAACGGCGGCAAAGCACCGGTCAGCTGCTGTTAAAAATGGCAAAATGCCCATGGAACTGTGTGCCGGGTTTTGGAAAATCAGATACTAATTCCCAAAGAACATAAAAAGTATACCACAATGCAACATCTTCTTCAAGTGGTCAATTTTTAAGAAATCATTAAGCTGGATGCTTTTTTCTGCATAGATGCTGCCTTTTCCGGGGCTGTGGACAGAGACCGGAGATGGCGGGACAGAGGGGAAAATCCATGCGGCATCAGCTGCCGGCTGCAGCACAAATAAAAAGAGCAATGTCCGTAAGGAACATTGCTCTGCTTTGGCGCCTCTTGCCTGACTCGAACAGGCGACACCCTGATTAACAGTCAGGTGCTCTAACCGACTGAGCTAAAGAGGCAGATCACAGTTGTGACTGCGAGAGATATTATACCGCATAAGAATGCCTTTTGCAAGCCTTTTTTTACAAAATCAGAGATTTTTTGCAAAAACAAAAAGCCCTGCGGCGTTTTTGAAACGCTGCAGGGCGGGAAATGCATATTATATAAGGGAGTGGAACGCTTACTTCAGCTTGCTCTTGGCCTTCATGCGCTGCTCGTGGTTCAGGATCTGCTTGCGGATGCGCAGATTCTCGGGGGTGACCTCCAGCAGCTCATCCTGTGCCAGGAACTCCAGACAGCCTTCCAGACTCAGCTTGCTGATGGGGATCAGGCGCAGGGCATCGTCAGAGCCGGATGCACGGGTGTTGGTCAGATGCTTGGTCTTGCAGACGTTGACATCCACATCCTCGCCGGAAGCGGTGTAGCCGATGACCATGCCTTCGTAGACCTTCTCACCGGCGCCCACCAGCAGAGTACCGCGCTGCTGTGCGTTGAACAGACCGTAGGTGACGGCCTCGCCGGTCTCAAAGCTGACCAGAGAACCGGTGGAGCGGTTGGCGATCATGCCGGCCCAGACATCATAACCGTCGAAGATCTGGTTGATGATGCCTTCGCCGTGGGTATCGGTCAGGAACTGGTTGCGGTAGCCGAACAGGCCGCGGCTGGGCATACGGAACTCCAGACGCACGCGGTCGGTGCCCAGAGACTCCATCTGCTGCAGGATGGCCTTGCGCTGGCCCAGACCGGTCATGACAGCGCCCTGATACTGGGTGGGCACATCGATGACAACATGCTCCATAGGCTCGTAGGTCTTGCCGTCGATGACCTTGGTCAGAACGTGCGGGGGAGAGACCTGCAGCTCATAACCTTCGCGGCGCATGGTCTCGATCAGGATGGACAGATGCATTTCGCCACGGCCCATAACGCGGAAGGAATCGGTAGTGGCAGAATCCTCCACCTTCAGAGCGACGTCCTTCAGCAGTTCCTTCTGCAGACGGTCACGGATCTGACGGCTGGTAACATACTTACCCTCACGGCCGGCCAGCGGGCTGTCATTGACAGAGAAGGTCATTTCCACGGTGGGGTCGTTGATCTTCACAAAGGGCAGCGGCTCCACATTGGAGGGGCTGCACAGGGTGTTGCCGATGGTCACATCGGGCAGGCCGGAGAAGGCCACGATATCGCCGGCGGTGATGTTATCGCAGGGCTGACGGCCATTGGCCTGGAAGTCGTACAGCTTGGTCAGACGGCCGCGCATCTTCAGATCCTGATTGTGCCAGTCACAGACGACAACTTCCTCGCCAACCTTGGCAACGCCGTTCTGGATGCGGCCGATGCCAATGCGGCCCACAAAGTCGTTGTAGTCCACAGAGGACACCAGCATCTGGAAGGGAGCCTCGGGGTCGCCCTCAGGCGGCTTGATGGTGCTCAGCAGAGTATCGAACAGGGGGATCAGGTCGGTGCCGGGCACATCCGGGTCCAGGCTTGCGGTGCCATCACGGCCGCAGCAGAACAGCATGGGGCAGTCCAGCTGCTCATCGGTGGCGCCCAGATCCATCAGCAGGTACAGCACCTCATCGATGACTTCCTTGATGCGGGCATCGGGACGGTCGATCTTGTTGATGGCCACCACCAGACTCAGGTTCTGCTGCAGAGCCTTCTGCAGCACGAAACGGGTCTGGGGCATGCAGCCCTCGGCAGCGTCCACCAGCAGCAGAACGCCGTTGACCATCTTCAGCACGCGCTCGACCTCGCCGCCGAAGTCGGCATGGCCCGGAGTATCGACGATGTTGATCTTGACGCCCTTGTAGGTGCAGGAGCAGTTCTTGGCCAGAATGGTGATGCCGCGCTCACGCTCGATATCGCCGCTGTCCATGACGCGCTCAGCCACGACCTGATTGTCGCGGAACGCGCCGCTCTGACGCAGCATTGCGTCCACCAGGGTGGTTTTGCCGTGGTCAACGTGAGCGATAATGGCAACGTTGCGCAAATCGTTACGAACCATAAAATTCAACCTCTCTATTATTAAAACTCATAAAATACGAACGAACGTCATACAAACCTAAGTTTATAACAGAAGAGGGTGGTTTGTCAAGATTGTATAAAAAATTTTTCAGTCTTTCGGCAGAATGCCCGAGAAAAGCGGCGTGATTTGTGCGGCGTGTCCCTTGAAAATATGCTATACTAAGGGTGCAAAAGCAAAATGCGGAGAACGGGGTTGCGAGCCGGGGGCTTTTCCCGCGAAATTTCGGGGCTTCCAGCTCCCACCCTCGGATCATTCGCTGGGAAAACTCCCGGCCCTCAGCCCGGAGAAGTACCGATAAAATGCTGCAAAACCGGAGGTGTTTTTATGAAGATCACGTTTCTGGGCGCGAACCATGAGGTCACCGGCAGCTGTACGCTGATCGAAGCGGCCGGACGGCGCTTTCTGATCGACTGCGGCATGGAGCAGGGCAAGGATGTCTACGAAAATCAGCCCATCCCGGTTGCTCCCGGGGAAATCGACTGGGTGCTGGCTACCCATGCCCATATCGACCATACCGGCATGCTGCCGCTGCTGGTGCGCAATGGCTTCCGGGGCAACATCTATGCTACGAACCCGACGGTGGAGCTGTGCGGCATCATGCTGCGGGACTCAGCCCATATTCAGGAATTTGAAGCCGAATGGAAAAACCGCAAGGGCCAGCGTTCCGGTGCAGAGCCGGTGGAGCCCATGTACACCGTACAGGATGCCGAAGCGGCCATGAAGCTGTTCAGGGGAGTAAACTATGAACAGCGCGTGGAGCTGGCGCCGGGCATTGAGGCGCGCTTTGTGGATGTGGGCCATCTGCTGGGCTCGGCCAGCATCGAGCTGTGGATCACCGAGGGCGAAAATACCACAAAACTGGTGTTCTCCGGCGATATTGGCAATACGGACCAGCCCATCATCAGGGACCCCACCTACATCAAAGAGGCGGACTATGTCTTTATGGAGTCCACCTATGGCGACCGCAGCCACGGTCCAAAGCCGGATTATGTGAACGAGCTGGCAAAGATCCTGCAGCGCACCTTTGACCGCGGCGGCAATGTGGTCATTCCCAGCTTTGCGGTGGGCCGCACGCAGGAGATGCTCTACTTTATCCGTGAGATCAAGGAAAAAGGGCTGGTCAAAGGCCACGGCAATTTCCCGGTGTACATCGACAGCCCGCTTGCCATTGAAGCAACGCGGATCTTCCGGGATACCGACATGGAGTGCTTTGACGAAGAGACCCGGGCCATGCTGGCAAAAGGCATTGACCCCATTGCGCTTCCGGGCCTGCGGGTAACCGTGACCAGTGATGAATCCCGTATGATCAACGCAGACCGTGTGCCCAAGGTCATCCTCTCGGCCAGCGGCATGTGCGAAGCGGGCCGCATCCGCCATCACCTCAAGCATAACCTGTGGCGTCCGGAGTGCACGATCCTGTTCGTGGGCTATCAGGCGGTGGGCACGCTGGGCCGCACCCTCATTGATGGTGCAGTCAACGTCAAGCTGTTTGGCGAGCCCATTGAGGTACAGGCGGAGATCTGCCAGCTCACCGGCATGTCCGGCCATGCGGACAGGGAGGGCCTGCTGCGCTGGGTGGGTGCCTTTGAGCAGAAGCCGAAGCGGGTCTTTGTGATGCACGGCGACGACGAGACCGAGGACCGCTTTGTGGAGACCCTGACCGAACAGGGATTTACCGCCTGCGCACCCTACAATGGGGCACAGTGGGCCATTGGTGCCGAGGGTGCTGTCTGTCTGCAGGAGGGCTCCCGGGTGCGCATTGAGCACAAGGCATCCGAAGGGCAGAGCCGTGCCGCCAGCGTGTTCCAGCGGCTGGTCAGTGCCGGCAAGCGCCTGCTGCGTGTCATTGAGCACAACGAGGGCGGTGCCAACAAGGATCTGGCAAAGTTTGCCGACCAGATCAACGCCCTGTGTGACAAGTGGGATCGATAAGGCAAAACAATACAAGAACAATGTTCGCCGTTTCCACAAAGGAACGGCGAATTTTTTGTGCAAACCGGTGTCTGCCCAGCCCGTGATCGTTCTTCCCTGACATAAAAATACCCCCGGAGCGTGCAGAGTTCTGGCGTTGCTCTGCCTGCTCCGGGGGCATATCATTTTGTAGCGTTTTTCAGAAAAAGCTCACCTGACTACTTTCCGGCAGGTCGCCCAGAGCGCCCACCTGACGCAGGCGGTCCAGAATGCTGCTGCCGACGCCGGACGCCTGTTGCAGCTCCTCCACCGAGATATACTCTTCACCGTGGATGGTGGCACGTTCCAGCGCTTCGGCGGCGGCACCGCCCAGACCCTTCAGTGCACAGAAGGGCAGGCGTACCTTGCCGTCCTCCACCACATACTTGGAGCCGCGGCTCTTGCCCAGCTCAATGGGCAAAAACTCGTAGCCGCGCACCAGCATCTCGTTGACGAGCTGCAGGCTGACCAGCACATCTTCGTCCTTGGCGTTCTTCTCTTCCTTCAGGCGGCGCTTGACCTCTTCCATGTGGGCGCGGGCCACTGCCGCACCGCCCACAGCGGCTTCGTAGTCGATATCGTCGCCGCGCACGGTAAAGTACACGGCATAGAACTCCGGCGGGCGGTAGATCTTGAACCACATCAGGCGGATGGCCGACATCAGGTAGGCCACAGCATGGGCCTTGGGGAACATATACTTGATCTTGCGGCAGCTCTCGATGTACCAGTCCGGCACCTCGTGCTCCCGCATGGCTTCCTCCCAGCCATCCTTGAAGCCGCCCTTGGCTACCTTGCCCTTACGCACAGCCTCCATGATATCAAAGGCCATCTTGGGCTCCAGACCCTTGCGCAGCAGGTACAGCATGATGCTGTCACGGCAGCCAATGACCTCCGCAATGGTGCAGGTGCCGCTGCGGATCAGCTCGTCCGCGTTGCCGGTCCACACATCGGTGCCGTGGGACAGGCCCGAGATCTGGATCAGTTCGGAAAAGTTCTTGGGGCGTGCCTCCACCAGCATACCGCGCACGAAGTTGGTACCCATTTCCGGGATGCCGAAGGTGCCGGTCTGGCTGTCGATCTGTTCCGGGGTCACGCCCAGCGCTTCCGGGCTGGTCAGCAGGCTGTACACCTTGGGGTCGTTCATGGGAATGCTGTCGATGGGAATACCGGTGTACTCCTCAAAATACTTGTAGAAGGTGGGCATATCGTGGCCCAGCTCGTCCAGCTTGAGCAGGGTGTCGTGCAGATACTTGAACTCGAAGTGGGTGGTCAGCAGGCCGCCCGCCACATCATCCGCCGGGTGCTGGATGGGGCAGAAATCGTAGATTTCGTAGGTGTCCGGCACAACGACCATGCCGCCGGGGTGCTGACCCGTGGTGCGCTTGACGCCGGTGCAGCCCAGAGTCAGGCGGTTCTCCTCGGCGTGGTTCACCGTGCGGCCGCGCTCATCCAGATACTTTTTCACATAGCCGTAGGCGGTCTTGTCCTGAATACCGGATACGGTGCCTGCCTTGAACACATTGGCTTTGCCGAACAGCTCCTCGGTGTAGCGGTGCACGTTGGACTGGTACTCGCCGGAAAAGTTCAGGTCGATATCCGGCTCCTTGTCGCCGTAGAAGCCGAGAAAGGTCTCGAAGGGAATGTCGTGGCCGTCCACCAGCATCCGGGTGCCGCAGTGGGGGCAGTTTTTATCCGGCAGGTCAAAGCCGTCATCCACGCTGCCATCGGTGATGAACTCGCTGTGCTTGCACTTGGGGCAGCGATAGTGGGGCGGCAGGCTGTTCACCTCCGAGATGCCGGAGAAGTGGGCCACGGCCGATGAGCCGACCGAACCACGGCTGCCCACCTGATAGCCGCCCGCGTTGGAGTAGGCCACCAGCTTGACCGCAATGACGTACAGCACGGCGTAGCCATGGCCGCAGATGGAGTCCAGTTCCTTCTGCAGCCGCTTCTCCACGATCTCGGGCAGGGGATCGCCGTAATCACGCTTGGCGTGTTCCCACGTAGCATCGCGCAGCTGCTGCTCTGCGCCCTCGATACTGGGCGGGTAGGTGCCGCGCGGGATGGCACGAACATTGTTGTCGATCATCGCCGCGATCTTGCGGGGGTTCTTCACCACCACCTCGTAGGCTTTTTCCTTGGGCAGGTAGTAGAACTGTGCCAGCATATCCTGCGTGGTGCGGAAGAACAGGGGCGGCTGGTTGTCCGCATCCTTGAAGCCGTTGCCCGCCTGCAGCACGGCGCGGTACGCCGCATCCTCCGGCTCGGTAAAGTGCACGTCGCCGGTGGCAATGACCGGCTTGTGCAGATCTTCACCCAGCTTGATGACCGTGCGGTTGAAGTTTTTGATGTCCTCTTCGCTGTCCACCTTGCCGTCCCGCACCATGTAGGCGTTGTTGCCCAGCGGCTGGATCTCAAGGATGTCGTAGTAGGCGGCGATCTTTTTCAGTTCCTCGTAGCTGGTGCCATCCACGATGGCCCGGTACAGCTCGCCGGCTTCGCAGGCGGAAGTGAGCAGCAGGCCGTCCCGGTATTTGTTCAAAAGGCTCCGGGGCACCCGGGGCTTTTTGAAAAAGTAGTTCACATGGGCTTCGCTGACGATCTTGTACAGATTTTTCAGGCCCATCTGGTTCTTGACCAGAATGATGAGGTGGTAATACTTCTTTTTCAGCACCTCGCGGTTGCCGCCAAGGCCGGTGTTGATCTCACTGACCTTTGCTACCTGCTTTTCTTCCAGATCCTTCAGCATGACACCAAAGATACGGCCCAGCGCGGCAGAGTCCTCACAGGCACGGTGGGCCTCGTAGGCAGGCAGCTCCAGATGCTTGTTGATGGTGCCCTGCTTGTAATTGTGCAGGCCGGGATACATGGCCTGCGCCATGGTCAGGGTGTCGATATAGGTCGGCTCCAGCCTGATGCCGCTGCGCTTGGCGGCGGCGCGCAGGAAACGCATATCAAAGGCGTGGACGTTGTGGCCCACAAGGATGCGGTCTCCCGCAAATTTGAGGAAGGCTTCCAGCGCTTCCTTTTCGCCGGGAGCATCCGCCACCATTTCGTTGGTGATGCCGGTCAGCTCGGTGATCTTGGGGGTGATGGGCTTGCCGGGCTTGACAAAGGTGTCAAATTCCTCCATCACTTCGCCGTTTTTCACGATGACGGCACCGATCTCGGTCATATACTCCACGCCCGGGTCAAGGCCGGTGGTCTCGGTATCAAAGACGCAGAACTCCCCGTCCAGCGGCTGATCCTTCACACCGTACACGCAGGGGATCATGTCGTCCACAAAGTAGGCTTCGCATCCATAGATCAACTTGAAATCCGGATCGGATTTATGGATATCGTCCGCTGCCAGCATGGCTTCCGGATAGCCCTGACACACACCGTGGTCGGTGATGGCAATGGCCGGATGCCCCATGCGGTGGGCCAGCTTGACAATGCCGCCGGGGTCGCAGAAGCCATCCATGCTGGAAAGCTTGGTGTGCAGATGCAGCTCCACCCGCTTCTCCGGTGCGGTGTCCTCCCGCTTTTTGCGCTCCACGATGAGCACATCGTAGGGGTAGACGATATAATCGTGCTCGTACTTGTCGTAGGAGCAGTCGCCGCGCACGATGAGGGTGGTGCCCTTGCCAAGGCTCTCCCACTTGGAGCAATCCTCACCTTCCTGCGCACGGATCTTCAGGTTGATGGAGCCCTGATAGTCGGTGATGGACACGGTGTAGATCTTGCGGTAGTTGCCTTTGACCTCCGAGAAGAACACATCGCCCCAGATGATGCACTTGCCGCCCTCACCGCCCAGATCCTTCAGCGGGGTGAGGTTCTTGGGGGTGAACATTTTGCCATGGAAAATGGTGACAGGCTTATCGGTCAGATCCAGACCATCCACCTTGATGGACGGTGCGGTGTTCTTTTTCTCGAACTTAACCACCGGCGGCGCGATCTTGCGCTCCAGTTTTTCCTCCAGCTGATGCTGTTCCGCCTCACTCACAGTACTCTGCAGTGTTACCTGCGGCGTTACCCCGGTGTGCGCCGCAATGCGCTCGGCAAGCAGCTTTTCAAAGTGCATTTCCTGCAAAAACTTTGTGCCGTGGCACACGCCGATGGTGATTTTCTGGCCAACGATCTGGATGGTGCACCGGTCCAGAAAGCCGTTGATGGGCACGCCGTCCCGCTTCATTTCGTCCATCAGGCCGCGCAGAGCGGTTTCATCCAGCATGGCATAGCCAAACAGGTTCTGGATACGCAGCTCAAAGCCCTCATAGTCCGGCTGCAGGGATGCCAGCAGCCGGGCACAGAGATCTTTGTCCAGCGGTGCACCGCTGCGCAGGGTAAAGATGACCTGCCGCTCCTGCCGCAGCATCTGCGCGTGCTCCACAATGACCTGCCCGAAGCAGGCCGCAAATGCCGGGTCCACCATGAACTGCGGCCACAGGTTGGATACGAGTGGTGTCACAAATGGTACTCCTTTTTATACAGCACAAACTGCCGCACCCGTTTTTTGCAGGTGTGGCAGCAAAAATGTGGTTTTATTTCTTTGCAAGTTCCTCTGTTCTGAAAATCTGGTAGCCCTCATAATGATAGCTTGCATCAATACCCTTCATATACACCTGACGGTCATGGATCTGTTCCGTCAGTGCTTTATGCAGCAGTACCTTGATTTCCAGATCTTTCACCGGACTGCGCTCCATGGCCATCAGATAGTCGCTTTTATCCACGCGGCTCCAATCCACCACCTGATGCAGTTCTTTTTTCAGGATGCAGTCCAGCCAGATACGGGTACTGCGGCCATTGCCTTCCCGGAAAGGGTGCGCCACGTTCATTTCTACATATTTTTCAATAATTTCATCAAACGTAGACTGCGGCATCTGGTCAATGCTTTCCAGTGCCGGGCGCAGATACATGACCGGTGCAAAGCGAAAATTTCCCTTTGCGATGTTTACGGTGCGCATCTGACCGGCAAATTCATAGATATCTTCAAACAGATATTTATGGATCATTGCAAGGCCTGCAAATGTTCCTACCGGAAAAGTATCCAGCAAACCCGTATCATACAGCGCCAGCGCCTTTTGTTTGCTGATCCTTTCCTCTTCACGGGCAAGCTCCAGTTCATCGGTCAGGCCCAGTTTATTTTGCAGTGCCATAGCATTCTCCCACTTTACAGTTTATAGATCTCATCCATGAACTGATCCAGAATGTTGTCTCCGGTCAGCTTTTTGATGGGCTTGCCGTGGATGAACAGCACCGCCTCGCCCTTGCCGCCGGCAATGCCGATGTCTGCTTCGCGGGCTTCACCGGGGCCGTTGACCACGCAGCCCATCACGGCCACCTTGATGGATTTTTTGCAGCCCTGCAGCCGCTTTTCCACCTCGTTGGCGATCTGGGTGCATGGATACTGGGTGCGGCCGCAGGTGGGGCAGGTGATGACCTCCGGGCCCGCCACCGGGAAGCCTACGGCACGCAGGATGTTGTAGCCAGCTTCCACTTCCTTTTCCGGCTCTGCGGCCAGCGAGACGCGGATGGTATCGCCAATGCCTTCCAGCAGCATTCCGCCGATGCCCATGCCGCTTTTCAGCAGACCCATCTGGTAGGTACCCGCCTCGGTAACACCCACATGGAGCGGGTAATCCGTGACAGCGCTGAGCTGGCGGTAGGCCTCCATCATGCGGGGCACATTGGAGTTCTTGATGGAAATGACGATGTTGTTGAAATCGAATTTTTCCAGCAGGCGCACATGGTACAGTGCACTCTCCACCATGGCTTCCGGGGTGGGGGCGCCATATTTGGCAAGGATATGCTTTTCCAGACTGCCGCCGTTCACACCGATGCGGATGGGGATGTTCTTCTGCTGGCAGGCATCCACCACCGCCTTCACCCGGTCGTCGTCGCCAATGTTGCCGGGGTTGATGCGGATCTTGTCCACACCCACGTCCGCGCAGGCCAGAGCTGCCTTGTAGTCAAAGTGGATGTCTGCCACGATGGGGATGTTCACCGCATTTTTGACGGCTTCGATGCATTTTGCATCTGCCGGGCTGGGGCAGGTCACCCGCAGGATCTGGCAGCCGGCAGCTTCGCACCGTTTTGCCTGAGCCACATTGCCCTCAATATCCTCCACCGGCACATTGAGCATCGTCTGCACCGCAACAGGATTCTTGCCGCCGATGGTCACATTGCCAATCTTTACTTCCCGCTTTAATTGCCGCATAGGGTTCCCCTTTCGTTTACATTGCACCGGTCAAAAGCCGGATGATATCATTGTAGGTTGCAAAGAGCATCAGACCGAACAGCAGTGCAAAGGCTGCAAGTGTCAGCCAGCTCTGCAGCTTTTCCGGCACCGCATGGCCCGTGACGCCCTCAATGACCAAAAATACGACCTTGCCGCCGTCCAGCGCAGGGAAGGGCAGCAGATTGAACACGCCCAGATTGATGGTGATAAGCGCCAGCAGCTCCAGCAGGTCCTGCCAGCCGTAGCTTGCCGCCTGCCCGATGGCGGTCACGATCCCCACCGGGCCGGAGAGGTTGTTGATGCTTTCCCGTCCGCGTACAAGATCTGTCAGGGAGGTGAACACGATGCGCCCATAGTACAGGGTACTGTTCCACGCTTCGCTCAGCACATGGAGCGGTGTTTTCGGGATGCCGTATACCGTAAAGCCGAGACTCATATGGGTCTGGCCGTCCTCGTCCTGCCAGGTGTCAAACTGCACGTCCGGCAGCTCCACCTTCTGGCCATCCCGCTTCACAGTGAACCGGGCACGGTACTGTTCGGTGCGCACCAGCTCATAAAGGATGTCGTTGGCCACAAAGCAGCGCCTGCCGTTCACAGCAACGATCTCATCGCCCGCCTGCAGGCCGGTCTGACCGCAGAGGGCGCTGCCCTCAATGGAGTAGATGACCCTGCTGGTGATGGGGCCTTCCTGCGCTGTCACAAGAATGACCAGCACCACAAAGCCCAGCACAAAATTCATGAAGGCACCTGCCGCCATCACCAATGCACGCTGCCATACCGGGGCATCGTTCAAAGGGATGCCGGTGCGCTGCTCCGGCGGGATGGGGCTTGCGGTCTCTGCTTCCCGCTCGTCACAGGCTGCTTCGGCCTGCTGGCTCTCGGGGCTTTCCTCGCCCTCCAGCGCCACATAGCCGCCTACCGGCAATGCACGCAGGCTGTACTGAGTGCCCTTATAGATCTTCTTCCACAGAGCCGGACCCATGCCGATGGAAAACTCGTTGACCTGAATGCCGCAGAGCTTTGCCACCGCAAAGTGCCCGAACTCGTGTATGGCGATCACCGCGCTGAACACGATCAGTGCGGCGATCAGGGTAATGAAAATTGACATTGCGTCTCCTAAAGCTGAAAAGTCGGAAACCCTCTCAGTCAGGGCTGCCGCCCTGCCAGCTCCCCCGAAGGGGGAGCTTTTGCACATCTGGCCTGATGCTTTTTGAAAGCTCTCCCTTTGGGAGAGCTGCCGAACGCAGTGAGGCTGAGAGGGTTTTTATAAGTGCGCTCTTACAAATTCCCGTGCCATGCGGTCACACTCGTACACATCGCTAAGGGTATAGTCCCCGCCAAAGCTGTCGCTGTCCACGACTGCCTCCACCAGACGGCCAATGTCGAGGAAACCGATCTTGTCCTCAAGGAAGAGCCTGACGGCTTCCTCGTTGGCACCGTTGGCGGCGCAGGGACCCAGGCCGCCCTTCCGGATGGCCTTTTTGCAGGCGGCAAGACACCGGAAGGTCTCGTCGTCCGCCACATCAAAGGTGAGCACCTTCAGCGCGGCAAAGTCCAGCTCCGGCACGACGCCCGGCACCCGCTTGGGATAGGTGAGTGCGTACTGGATGGGAATGCGCATGTCCGGCACGCCAAGCTGTGCGATCACTGAGTTGTCGCTGAACTGCACCGCCGAGTGGACGATGCTCTGGCGCTGGACAACGATCTGGATCTTCTCCGGCGGCAGGCCGAACAGCCACACGGCCTCGATCAGCTCCAGACCCTTGTTCATCAGGGTGGCAGAGTCAATGGTGATCTTTGCCCCCATGTTCCAGTTGGGGTGCTTGAGGGCGTCAGCTTTGGTCTTGCCGCGCAGCTCCTCGGTCTTCATCCCGAAGAAGGGACCGCCGGAAGCCGTGAGCAGGATTTTGGTCAGGCTGGGGGCGCTCTCCTTATCCTGCAGGCACTGGAAAATGGCAGAGTGCTCACTGTCCACCGGCAGCAGCTTTACACCATGCTTTGCCACAGCCTGTGTGACCAGATGACCGCCGGTGACAAGGCTCTCCTTGTTGGCAAGCGCCAGATCATGGCCGCTTTCGATGGCGCACAGGCTGGCACCCAGACCTGCAATGCCCACCACGCTGTTCAGCACCACATCGGTGCCGTCCAGTGCGGCCAGCTGCTTGAGCCCCTCCGGCCCTACCAGCAGCCGGGGCGCATCTGCACGACCGGAAAGCTCCGCATCCAGCCTGCGGGCTGCATCCGGATCGGTCATGCAGACATAACGCGGATGAAACTCCTCGATCTGCTGCAGAATTTCATCTACATGGCTGTGGGCGGAAAGGCCGAACACCTCGTACCCCTGAGCCCGGATCACATCCAGACTCTGGGTGCCGATAGAGCCGGTAGAGCCCAGCAGCGTGATTCTTTTCGACATCACACATTCCCTCCCTTAATAATAGAACACCGCCGTAATGACCATGGTCACAAAGGGCGCAATGAACATCACACTGTCAAAACGATCCAGAATGCCGCCGTGGCCCGGGAAGATGGTGCCGTAATCCTTGATACCGCACTGGCGCTTGACCACACTGGCAAACAGGTCGCCATAAATGCCCAGCACCGCGGCCACGCAGCCCAGCAGCGCAATGATCACATACATGGAAACGCCAATGTTGGAGCGGGTGAAGGCTTCCATCCGGTTTGCTGCCACCGAGTACACCAGCGTGATGATCACACCGAACACCATGGTGCCCAGAACGCCGCCAATGGCACCTTCCACGGTCTTTTTGGGGCTGACCACCGGGCAGAGCTTGTGCTTGCCAAAGGCACGGCCTGCAAAGTAGGCACAGGTATCGCCGCCCCAGGCAAAGCAGAGAATGAGCAGGATAAAGAACACCGCATCGTAGCCGTACTGCTCCACCGGCAGCAGCTCCTTGAGCCGGATAAAGGAATAGAAGCAGAAGATCACGATGCCGGAGAACATCAGCAGGCCGCTGGCCTTCTGATAGCTGATGGTGCCGTTGCGCACCACCAGATAGATGGCGTAAAATGTGACCAGCAGAAAGGACATCGGCATCACCAGCCGCCGCATGACCTGATAGTTGCTCGTCATGACCAGCAGTGTATACGGCACCAGAACCGCATACATCAGCCAGTCCTTCTTTTCAAAGCCGAGGGCACTGTAGATCTCGTGGATGGCGATCAGCGTAATGGCCGCGATGACCAGATTAAAGATCAGGGTGTTGAAGGTGAACATCACGCCGATCAGTACGATGATGCCCACGATCGCAGTAATAACACGTGTTTTCATAGATTGGATCTCCTTTTCACCGGTCGGGTGCCGCGCCCCTCTGGATTAAGTTTGGCTCCGGCAAAGCCGCCGGGCCGTCCGGTCCCTGCACCGCGTGCAGGAGGTCTTGGGTTTACAGTCCGCCAAACCGGCGGGAACGATGGTTGAATTCCTCAATGGCGGCGTCCAGATCGCTGCGGGTGAAATCTGGCCACAGAACGTCCATTTCCACCAGTTCAGAATAGGCTGCCTGCCACAGCATAAAATTGGAAAGCCGCTTCTCTCCGCTGGGGCGCAGGATGAAATCCGGGTCCTTCTGGCCTTCGGTATACATCGCGTCGCTGAGCATCTGCTCGGTGATCTCTTCCGGACGGATCTCACCGGCCGCTGCCTTTGCAGCCAGACGCTGCGCGGCGCGCACGATCTCCGGGCGGCCGCCGTAGTTGATGGCGATGTTCAGAGTCATGCCGGTCTTGACCGAGGAATCCGCTTCCAGCTGATCCATCAGCGCCTGCAGCTTCGGGTCCAGTACGGTGCGATCACCCATGAATTTGATGCGGATGTTGCGGTTCTTATAGTCAAAGCCTTTCAGCAGATATTCGCCGAACAGCCGCATAATGGCGTTGACTTCTTCCAGCGGGCGCTTCCAGTTCTCGGTGGAAAACGCATAGAAGTACACCGACGAAACGCCCAGTTCGTCACAGTAGTCGGCAATATCGCTGAAGACCTCTGCGCCTTTTTTGTGGCCCGCAGTACGGGGCAGACCCCGGTTTTTTGCCCAGCGGCCATTGCCATCCATAATGATGCCGATGGAAAGCCCCTCGGCAAACTCTTTCGGATGCTCCATTCCTTCCTCCCGGCGGTCAGACCGCCTCCAACAAAAGTGCCGCGCACCACAGAAGCATAACTCCTCACCAGCGCACGGCACCTTGCGTTCTTTTTGACTTTATGCAGCCGATCAGACGGACATGATCTCCTTCTGCTTCTCTTCCACTGCAGCATCAATGTTCTTGATATACTTGTCGGTCAGCTTCTGGACATCCTCTTCCATGGTCTTCTGGCTGTCCTCGGTCAGCTCGCCGGCCTTCTTCATTGCCTTGGCCTTGTCCATTGCCTCGCGGCGGATGTTGCGCACGGCGACCTTTGCATCCTCACCCAGCTTGGAGACCTCCTTGGCCAGCTGCTTGCGGCGCTCCTCGGTGGGAGCGGGGAAGTTCAGCCGGATGGTGGAGCCGTCATCGATGGGGGTGATGCCCACATCGCTTGCCATGATGGCCTTGCTGATGGGGCGCAGCAGGGTGCGATCCCAGGGAGTGATGGTCAGGGTGCGCGCCTCGGCAACAGCCACAGATGCCACCTGCTGGATGGGCGTGGGGGCACCGTAGTAGTCCACGCTGACCTTATCCAGCACAGCGGGGTTTGCGCGGCCTGCGCGCACAGCGGCCAGCTCGCGGCTGAGATGCTCGACCGAGCTCTTCATCTTTTCTTCGTAAACCTTGGTGTTGCTGCTCATTGTGGTAGTCTCCTGTTCCTTTTTATCTCAGGGCGGTGCGCAGAGCACTGCCCCTATAATGTATGTCTGCTGCGGGCTTCTCAGCCCTCGTAAACCAGCGTGCCCACATTCTCGCCCTGCACGGCACGGGCAATGTTGTCCGGGTCGGCCAGATCAAACACGAGGATGGGCAGCTTATTGTCGCGGCACAGGGTCGCTGCAGTGCCGTCCATGACAGCCAGCTGATCCTCCAGCACCTTGGTAAAGGTAAGGGTATCGTACTTCTTTGCATCCGGGTACTTGTGGGGGTCCTTATCGTAGACGCCATCCACCATGGTAGCCTTGAACATTACATCCGCGCTCACTTCTACAGCGCGCAGAGCGGTAGCCGTGTCGGTAGAGAAGAACGGGTTGCCGGTGCCGCCGCCGAACACAGCGATCTTGCCCTCGTCCATGGCGCGCAGGGCCTCCTTGCGCGTAAAGGGCTGTGCCACCTGCGGCATCGTGATGGAGGTGAACACCTCGGTGGGGACACCCAGCTGCTCCAGCTTGTCGGAGACAGCCAGTGCATTCATCACCGTTGCCAGCATGCCGATCTTATCGGCCAGAGTGCGCTCCATTTTGCCGCTGGAACGGCCGCGCCAGAAGTTGCCGCCGCCAACCACGATGCCGATCTGCACGCCCAGCTCGTGTGCTTTCTTCACACCGCCGCAGATCGCGTCCATGGTGGGTTCGTCAAAACCCATGCCCTTTTCGCCGCCCAGTGCTTCGCCGCTGATCTTCAGAAGGATACGCTGATATTTCAATGCCATAATTCAAACACCACCTGTTTATATTCCGTCGGGTCTATGCCCGGCATTGTTATTCAAGTATATTTTACAATAAAACCTGAATAAAGTAAACAGGAAATCTGCGCGGAAATCCGGAAGCTTTTATGAACGGCTGCGCAGACCGCGCAGCAACTGCTTCATTCCGGGCGGAATGCGGCGGCTTTCCACCGCTTTCTGGATGGCTTTGTTGTGGGTCCACAGATCCAGCCGCTTTTCTGTGAGCCACGGCAGCGCGGCATCCGGCTGCTTTGCCAGTGCCGTGGCAAAATACCATGCCCGCATCATATTGATATAGTATTCCGTGCTGCGCACATCGGCTACCCATTCCAGATATTCCGGCCGGAATGCATCATCCAGATAATAGCGCATCAGCATCTCCATGCCATAGCGCACGGTGTATGCCTCACCCGAATCCAGCCAGCGGCGAATGGGCACCAGCAGCTCCTTCTTGTGCTTTGCAAACGCTTTGGGACAGAAGCAGTCGCAGGTGGCCCAGTTGTTGATGTAGGGCAGGAACGCTTCCGTTTCAGCCAGCGCCCTGTCGTAGTCCCGGATGAGCTCGATCAGGAACGCGTGGAGGTTGTTCTCTTCGTAGTATCCATGCGGCAGGGCCTGTAAAAACACCTCTGCCTGCGCTGTGCCCGCGAGCTGTTTTGCCAGCCTGCGCAGAGCCGGAATGCGCACGCCGATCACCGTTTCCGGCGGCACGGTGGGCATCAACGCACTGTGAAAGGTGCGGTATGCTTCATCCTGCAAGGCAAACAGCTGCGCACGAATGATCTCTGCTTCCGGCTCCATCCTCTTTCCCTCCATTCTTTTCTATTGTAGCAGAGCCGTATGGAAAAGCAAGGCCGTTCCGGAATTCTTTTCCGGTGCTTTAAGGAACACACAAAAATTGGGCTGGACATTTGCGCCGGAACATGTTATAATATCGTTCGTAAATGCGGGCATCGTACATCGGCTAGTATATCAGCCTTCCAAGCTGAGGAGGTGGGTTCGATTCCCATTGCCCGCTCCATGCAGAAGAGACGCTGGTTCGTTCAGAACCAGCGTCTCTTCTTTATACTCTGGCCTCACTTCGGATTTTGAAAGTCAAAAAGCCCTTGCGAAATCCAAAAAGAAAAGAGCCGGGCGGCTGCCTTCCAGCAGCTTCCCGGCTCGATTTTTTCTCGATCCCAGATATGGCAAAAGGGGAAAGCTCCGCTTTTGCGATGAAAATAGAAGGAGTTTTTACTCCACGCTGATCATATAATAGTAAACGGGCTGGCCGCCGCGGATGTGGCTGACCTCCACGTGATTGGGGCACTTTGCCTTTACGATCTCGGTGACCTTCTCGGCATCCTCATCGCTGACGTCGCAGCCGGAGATGATGGTGACAAAGCTGGAATCCTTCTTGCACATGCTGCGTGCCAGACGATAGGTGGCCTTGGTGATGTCGTTGGAGGTGGAGACAATCTTGCCGTTCTCCAGTGCCATGATCTCGCCCTTCCGGATGCGCTTGCCGTCGTACTCACTGTCGCGGGCTGCATAGGTGATCAGGCCTGTGGACACCTTATCGGCAGCAGCCATCATGTTGATGGTGTTGGTCTCGGCGTTCACAGAGGGATCAAAGTTCAGCATGGCGGTAATGCCCATGGGCACGGTGCGGGTGGGCAGAACGACCACCTGACGGTCAGCCAGCTTCTGGGCCTGCTCCGCAGCCATAATGATGTTCTTGTTGTTGGGCAGCACGAACACGGTCTTGGCGGGCACACTCTGGATGGCTGCAAGGATGTCCTCGGTGGCGGGGTTCATGGTCTGACCGCCGGAAACGACCGCGTCCGCAGACAGGTCGGTGAACACAGCCTTCAGGCCCTCACCGGCAGCAACAGCCACAAAGCCGTAGTCACGGCTAGGATCTACAGCAGCATAAATGAACTCGCTGGACTGGGAAGGAGCCTTCTCGGCAGAAGCCTGCTTTTCCAGGCTCTTGCCCTGCTTCTGGCGGGCCAGGAACTGCTCGTGCATGTTCTCGATCTTAAAGTTGGTCAGGTAGCCATACTTGATGGCCTCGCTCAGGATCTTGCCGGGGTCGGCAGTGTGAACGTGCAGATTGATGACGTCATCATCCTCAATGCACACCACGCTGTCGCCGTTGGATTCTGCAAAGGCACGCATCTTTGCGGCGCTTGCGCCCTCATACTTGTTGATGAGGAACTGGGTGCAGTAGCCGTTCTTGATGTCTTCCACCTTCATCAGGTCGTCGGTGAACACGCCCTTGCCGGCGTTCTCGGTGGACAGCTTTGCCTTATTGGGGGCAGCTTCGCCGCCAGCCACGATGCCTTCACCGTGGAACACCTTGCCCATGCCCTCGAAGATGACCATGATGCCCTGACCGCCGGCATCCACAACGCCGGCCTTTTTCAGCACGGGCAGCAGGTTGGGGGTGTTCTCCAGAGCCTTCTGGCCGGCGGCCATCACCACATCCCACAGGGCCGGCACATCCTCAGCGCCGCAGGCAGCGGCTTCCTCGGAGGCAACGCGGGCCACGGTGAGGATGGTGCCCTCGGTGGGCTTCATGACGGCCTTGTAGGCACCCTCAACGCCCTTCTTCAGAGCCTCGACGATGTCGGCGGCGGTAGCTTCCTTCTTGCCTTCCAGAGCCTTGGAGAAACCGCGGAACAGCAGGCTGGTGATAACGCCGGAGTTGCCGCGTGCGCCGCGCAGCATGGCAGAAGCAGCGGTCTTGGAGGCCTCGCCTACAGTGCAGCTGTCGTCCAGAGCCTCCAGCTCGCGCACGGAAGCACCCACGGTCATGCCCATGTTGGTGCCGGTATCGCCATCGGGAACAGGGAAAACATTCAGCTCGTCCACGCGGGAACGCTGATTGTTGATGTTGTTGGCGCCAGAGATAATGGCGTCACGCAAAACCTTACCAGAAATCATTCTTTTTTACTCCTTGTACTTGCCGGAAAAGCCCGGCGCTTTCAGACACACCCTGGGATGGTCGGACAAAAATCAGGCGATCACATCGTCTACGGAGACCACAACGCGTGCCACCTTCAGGCCGGTAGAATGCTCCACCTCGTCCTTGACGCGGTGGGAGATGCTGCGGGCGGCTGTGGAGATATTCAGGCCGTAGCTCACGGCAATGTGCAGTTCGATCACCAGACGGCCATCCTCCTGCGTGACACGGACACCCTTTTCCGGGTAATCGGAACCGTGCACCATGCTCTTGACGGCATCGGTCATATCACGGGGTGCCATTGCGGCAACGCCGTAACACTGTTTGGCTGCTTCACCTACCAGAGTAGCAAAGTACCCGGACGTAAAGCTGACATCCCCCAGAGGGAAACGGGAAGTGATCATAGTCGCTCTGCTCCTTTATGTTCGTTTTCGTAAAACACATTCAAGGTCTGGGGTACAGCAGGCATCTGCACATGCTGCACCGAGAAACACCCACCTTATTATACAACTTCCGGGGACGGTTGTACAGTTCTAATTGCTGGGATATCCACTTTTTGCACAGTTTTTTGCGGCTTTTGCAGAGTTCGGGCTGTTTCGCAGGAGGCCGATGCTAAGATGCTGAACGTGAGCCGCTTTTTTATCAAATACGAAAGTATGACGAAAGAAAGCAAACAATCTGTTAAAAAATTATAAAAGATGGCAGGGGATGCTTTATCTGACTATGAAAAAGTGCTAAAATAGAATCAAGGATAGGGACTGCGGCGCAGGGTTCCCGCTTGTGCGGATGGACTGCGTTATTTTTTGCGCACGGCGCATGGATCAATGTTTAGGAGCTGTTGTCATGAATATTCTGTTCTTCCTTTCCCCCAAGCAGGATCTGATGTACGTTTACGACGATTTCACCCTTCGACAGACACTGGAAAAGTGGGAGAATAACCGCTACGCCTCCATTCCGGTGCTCAACCGTCAGGGCAAATATGTGGGCACTCTGACCGAGGGCGATATCCTCTGGGGCCTGAAAAAATACCACGGGCTGGATCTGGAAGCGGCTGAGGATGTGCCCATTTCCGCTTTTCCCCACAAACGGGACTACAAGGCCGTCACCGTGACCACCAGCATGGATCAGCTGATCGAAGCAGCCATGAACCAGAACTTTGTTCCGGTGGTGGATGACCGGGGCATCTTCATCGGCATCGTGCGGCGGCAGGCCATCATCCGGTACTGCTACGACAAGACTCGCGCCGAGCAGCACGAGGAAAAACACATTCTGGAATATGCGGCAGTCCATTGAGGAAAGGAAAGCTGCATCACGCCATATTATAATATGTAGGAGACCGCCCTGTTCGGCTGAAGGAACAGGGCGGTCTTTGTTCTGAAAAAGGATTTGAAAATCCGGTTTATGGGACCTGAACTGTGCGATAATACAGCCATGGAACCAAAAAGGTTCCAAAAATCTGCAAAAAACGGATATGGGAGGGAACCCCTATGAAGGATTTTGAAATGCGTTATGTAGGAAGCCATGTGGAAGTATACAGCGGCAGCGGAGCGTTCCTGTTCTCGGCAGATACCGTGCGGGAGGCCATGGAGGAACTGGCAGAGTAAGAGGCTGCGTTCCCTCATGATACGGAAAAACGCCTTGCCGGGCCGGAAAACTCGGGCCATTCGGCATGCTCATCCTGCAAAAAACAACTTCTGTGTATGGAACGACTACAGTCGTTTACGGCTTTAATGTAAAATCAATGTAAAATAATTGAAAAAAGAAAGAGCGAAACTATTAAGAGACGGAAAAATGTGTAGAAAAAGTGATTTTCTTGTAAAATAAACCTTGTTGTGACGGGATAAAAAATGATATAATAAATTCAAGCGCGGTCATTGTGCACCGTTCTGCGCAGCAGAGCGGCAGACCGCGGCATCTGCCGGATAAAGTAGGTCCGGTGTGCGGGCAGGGCAGATGGACAAGGATCAAAAGGAAGATCATTTTTTAGGAGTATCGTTATGGATATCACACACATTACCTCTCTGTTGGGTGGAATTGCGCTGTTTCTGTACGGCATGTCCATTATGGGCGCTGGTCTGGAAAAGCTGGCTGGCGGCAAAATGCAGGGCGTGCTGCAAAAACTGACCTCCTCTACGCTCAAAGCAGTTATTTTCGGCACCCTGATCACGGGTGTCATTCAGTCCTCGGCCGGCACGGTCGTGATCTGTGTCGGTCTGGTCAACTCCGGCATCATGACCCTTACGCAGTCCGTAGGCGTCATCATGGGTGCAAACATTGGTACGACTGTTACCGGTCAGCTGATCCGCATGGCGGACATCTCCGGCGACAGCCTCTGGCTGACCCTGATCCAGCCCAAGACCTTTGCACCGGTGGTGGCGTTTATTGGCTGCATTTTTTATGTGTTCCTGCGCAGCGCCAAAAAGAAGAACATCGGCCAGATCATGCTGGGCTTTGGCATCCTGTTTACCGGCATGAGCCTGATGGACACCGGTGTGGCTCCCCTGCGTGAGAGTGCCGTGTTCCAGAACCTGTTCGTTACCATGACGAATCCCATTCTGGGCATTCTGGTGGGCGTAGTAGTCACGGTGGTCATCCAGTCCTCCTCTGCATCGGTGGGTATCCTGCAGGCGTTGTCCAGCACCGGCCTTGTTACCTTCAGCTCGGCCATCCCCATCATTCTGGGTGCCCACATCGGCACCGCGTTTACGCCGCTGCTGACCATCGGCGGCTCTTCCAAGGACGGTAAGCGCGCTGCACTGATCCACCTGTACTTCAACATCATCGGCAGCGTGATCCTGCTGGCCTTGGTGTATGCGGTGCAGTTCACCGTTGGCATCCCCATGTGGAACGACGTGATGAACAAGAGCACCATCGCAAACATCCACACCCTTTCCAGCGTGTGCGCCATGCTGCTGTTCCTGCCCTGCAGCGGTGTGCTGTCCAAGCTGGCCATGCTCACTGTGCCGGACAGTGCCGAGGAAGCACAGGAGCTGAGCATGCCGGTGCTGGACGAGCGCCTGTTCAAGAGCCCTGCGGTTGCCCTACAGCAGGCCAAGAGCGCTGTGGTCAAGATGTCCCGCCGTGCTGCCCGCAATGTGAATCTGGCCGCACCGCTGCTGCTGAAAATGGACGAGGATACGGTCAGCGCCATCCGTGTGCGTGAGAACCTGATCGACCGGATGGAGGTGGCGATCTCCAACTACCTGATCAAAATGACCGATCAGGAGCTGGGCGACGACGAGAGCCACACCGTGACGGAGCTGCTGAACTTTGTTACTGAGTTCGAGCGCATTGGTGACTATGCAGTGAACATCATGGAAAAGGCAGAGGAGCTGGAAGAGAAGGAAGCTTCGTTCAGTGAGAGTGCCACCAAGGAGCTGCTGCTGCTGGAAAATGCACTGGAACGCATCCTGACCCTGACCAACGATGCCTTTGACAACAACGATATGCGCATGGCGGCTCAGGTGGAACCGCTGGAAGAGGTGATCGATGTGATGGCAGAGCGCCTGCGCGACCAGCACATCCTGCGCCTGAAGGACGGCGTGTGCTCCATTGACACCGGCGTTGTGTTCCTGGATGTGCTGAACAATGCAGAGCGCATCTCGGATCACTGCTCGAATATTGCCGCGCGTCTTATTGGCATGGATGCCAGTGAGGACTACGACTCCCATACCCTCAAGAGCATCATGCACCACAATCCCACCAAGGATTACATGCTGGAATACGAGGAGTGCCGCAAGACCTACCTTGTTCCGCTGGAAGAAATGGAAGCCTGAACCTGAATGAGAAAAGGACCTCCGGAGAAGCATCCGGAGGTCCTTTTTGCATCACAGTGAAATGGAGTGCTCAGGCACTTTTGGGCAGAGACACAATGACCCAGCGGTGCGGCCCATGGAAGCCGTCCACCTTGGCAGCTTTGCTGCAGGTACCGGGGCTGGGCGGGCCGAGGTGGACGCCGCGGTCCAGCTGCTTGCCGCAAAGACGGCACTGGTAATGGAGGGTGATCTGTTCTGACATAAGGACGCACTTCCTTTTATAACTGCTGAAACGGGTTAAAAAACTTTACCTTACATCCCTATTATATGTTTTTTACACCGGAATGTCAACAAAAACGATTACAAAATTGGAATAAAAATAGGCAAATTGCACTTACTCTCCCAAGTCTTCCAGCAGCAGGTCCAATTCCCGTTCGCTGTACACCGTCACGCCGCGCTTGATGCGCAGAGCATCGTTCTCCGGCAGGAGATTCGTGTAGATGCCGGTGATGGTAATGAGCACTTCCGGCTGACCGTTGGTGCCGCAGCGGTACACGGCCACCCGTCCGCCTTTGTCGCACAGACGGTAGCTCTGCGCGGCAAGTTCCGGCAGCGCCTGCGCGGCAAGGTCTGCTGCGGAGGAGGGCGGGGCTTCGCTGCCGGGATCGGGCACCGGCAGGCGCAGCTTTGGCAGGGCCATCCAGAACAGGCTGAACACAATGGTAAATACGCACAGCCCATAAAACAGGCAGACACACAATTTGCGCATGGGGTAACACGCTCCCTTCTGGCACAAGTATGCCCAAAAACAGGGGAGAACAGTCAATTTTCACACGAGAATGCTGTACTTTGCATGGCAGGATGTGCTATACTACAATCGATTAGACCTGTTATGGCCGAAGATTGGTTCTTGCCCGCATTCTGTGTGCGTGCTATAATATGGTATTGTGTGCAGCTGTGTGCGCATGGATGGAAGATACCAGCGCACGGCGCTGAAATGCAGCCTGAAATGTTAGGAGGCGATTCCTATTTCCAATATGAAGAAGATCAACCGCTCCGACAACGGACGCCCTGCTGCGCCCAAAGGCCGGAGGGTGAATACGAGCAACAGCCGCCGGGAACCTCAGCATGCCCCCCGGTCCGGACGGGAACCGGAGGAGCTGCAGGAATCCCGTGAAAAGAAAAAGCATCCGCTCCTGCGGTTCATTGGCCGGACCATTGCCACCCTGCTCTGTCTGGGCGTGATGGCAGGCAGCCTGCTGGCTGTGGGTGCCGTCTATTACGTGGTGCAGGCTACGGCCAATGACGGCGATTTGCTGGATCTGGATAACATTGAACTGAGCCAGTCTAGCGTGGTGATGGCCACCGACCCGGACACTGGTGCACAGGTGGAGTACGCGACCCTGCGCTCCTCCAACAGCCACCGCGTGTGGGCAGATCTGGAACAGATTCCTGCCAACCTGCAGTATGCGTTCATCTGCACGGAGGATAAGGATTTCTACAACGAGCCCGGCGTCAACTTCAAGCGCACCATTGGCGCAATGATCAATGAGTATCTGCTGCCCATCTACAGCTCCAAGCAGGGTGCGTCCACGCTGGAACAGCAGCTCATCAAAAACCTGACGGATGACAACAGCGCCAGCGGCATCGAGGGCGCACTGCGCAAGCTGCGTGAGATCTATCGTGCCCTTTGCCTGAGTCGAAGCTATTCCAAGGAGACCATTCTGGAAGCGTACCTGAACACCATCAGCTTTACCGGTACCATTCAGGGCGTGCAGACTGCGGCCAACGAGTACTTTAATAAAGATGTCAGCCAGCTGACCCTGTGGGAATGCGCATCCATTGCGTCCATTACCAAGAACCCTACCAACTACAACCCCTATACGAATCCCGAAAACCTCATCAACCGCCGCAACTTCCTCATGTACAACATGTGGCAGCAGGGCGTGATTAGTGAGGAAGAGTACCGCAATGCAGCTGCCCAGCCGCTGGTACTGGCTGAGGAAGAGGACAGCAAGAAGAACTCTTCTGTTACCTCGTATTTTACCGATGCACTGTTCACGGAGCTGGTGCAGGATATCATGGCCAAGGAGAACATCTCCGAATCCGAAGCCCAGAAGCTGCTGTACACCGGCGGCTTTACCGTGGAGGCTACGGTGAACACCAAGGTGCAGTCTGCCATGGAGAACCTGATGCTGAATGCCAACGACGCATATTTCCCGGCGGGCTGGCATGAGGAAGAGGTGACCTCCATTTCCGATGACGACGTTCAGGTGATGAACGACGACGGTACCCCCAAGACCCGTACTGGCGATGACGGCACGGTCTACTATTATCGCAACGTCCGCACACAGGCGGCGATGGTCACGCTGGACTATGACGGCAATGTGATCGCCATTGTGGGTGGTCTGGGCGAAAAGACCAGAAGCCTCTCGCTGAACCGCGCTTACAGCGTCACCCGCCAGACGGGTTCTACCATCAAACCCATTGGCGCGTATGCACTGGGCATTGAATATGGTCTGGTGAACTGGTCTACCATGCTCAACAACTCGCCTCTGTACCAGAAGCAGGACATGGTGATCCGTGATGAGGACTACTGCCGTAAGAACGGCCTGATGGGCCTGTCGGACAAGCAGCTGCGTGCTTACCCCAACGCATGGCGCAGCTGGCCCCGGAACTACGGCGGCAATTATGGCGACCACAGCGATATCCCGCTGTGGAACGGCCTTGCCCGCTCGCTGAACACCATCGCGATCCGCGTGGGCGATCTGGTGGGCGCAAGCAATATCTTCAACTTTGTTTACAACACCCTGCAACTGAACACGCTGGACCCGGTGAACGATGTGGGTCTTGCCCAGATGGTCATGGGCAGCCAGACCCATGGTGTTACGCCCACGGCTCTGGCGGCTGCATTCCAGATCTTCTACGATGGCCAGTACACCACCCCGCACCTGTACACCCGGGTGCTGGATCGTGACGGCAACATTTATCTGGAAAACAATGCTACCAGCTATCAGGCACTGACGCCGGACACCGCTTACGTGATGAACCGCCTGCTGAAGAATGTGCTGTACTCCAGCGTGGGTACCGCAGGCGGACGCTACCCCAACTCCAACGGTATGGAGTCCTTTGGTAAGACCGGTACGGCCAGCGACGAAAAGGATCTGTGGTTCGTGGGCGGCACGCCGTATTATGTCACCGCTGTGTGGTGGGGCTACGACGCACCCTACGATATGACCAAGACCCTTGGCAAGCAGCAGGCAAAGACCCGTACCTGTGTTATGGCGTGGAAGGCACTGATGGAACAGGTGCAGGCAGACCTGCCTTATAAGGCATTCCCCAGTTCCGCTGGCGTTGTGGAGCGCCGCTACTGCACCCAGAGCGGTCTGCTGGCCGGCGGTTCCTGCCCCAGCACGGCCGTGGGCTACTACCGTGCAGATGATCTGCCCGCCGCCTGCAACTATTCCCATGCGGCAGCACCCGCTGCGCCTGCAGCAGATGCAGCAGATGCAGCAGATGCAGCACCGGAGCAGACTGTCATCCCAGCAGATACAAGTAATCTGGATACCGAGTAATCTGTATTCGGCGGGGAAACAAAACGCAAAAGGCGTACTTTCAACACGGCCCCGGGGTGAATCCGGCAAGGAAACACCGCACGTCACACAACAAAACTGGGTAATCTGACAAAAACGCATCCGACCCCTTGCATTGCAGGGGGCCGGATGTTATTATATTCACTGCAAGAACACTTGTGTTTGTGAGGTGAACAAGTTGGAACGCCGCTTTTATCTGGTGGACGCGCAGGTGCTGCCTGAGGTTTTTCTCAAGGTGGTACGCGCTAAAGAGCTTCTGGCCAGCGGGGAGGCACGCAGCATTTCCGCTGCTACCCGTGCAGTTGATCTTTCGCGCAGCGCTTTTTATAAGTATAAGGACTGCATCTTTGATTCCGAGAATGGCCGCGAAGTGATCACCGTCATGGCCACTCTGCGGGATGAGACCGGTGCGCTGCAGAGCCTGCTGGCAGGCATCAGCGCTGCAGGTGCCAGCATTGTGACCATCAACCAGTCCACGCCGGAAAACGGTGCAGCACTGGTGGCAGTCACCATCCGCACCGACACCATGCAGATGACTCCGGAAGAGCTGACCGAAAAGCTTTCGCGTCAGCGCATGGTGGTGGGTGTGCACTGCGGATACAATCTGTAAAGTAGATATCAAATCAGGAAAACTCAGGAAAACGAGGGAGAGCAACAATGGCTAAAATTGCAATTCTGGGCTTTGGCACGGTGGGCAGCGGCGTGTACGAGGTTTTGTGCCGCAACGCTGCAAGTGTCTCCCGCCGTGCAGGTGAGCCGGTAGAGGTCAAGTATATTCTGGACCCGAAGGATTTTTCCGGTCATCCGGCCGCAAACCTGTTTGTCAAGAACTTTGATGTCATTCTGGAGGACCCGGAGATCAGGGTAGTGGTGGAGACCATCGGCGGCACCCGCTTTGCCTACCCGTATGTAAAGGCCTGTCTTGAGAGCGGCCGCAGCGTGTGCACCTCCAACAAGGAAATGGTGGCCACCTACGGCGCTGAGCTGCTGGGCCTTGCCAAAGAGCACGGCTGTGCCTTCCTGTTCGAGGCTTCTGTGGGCGGCGGCACCCCCATCATTACGCCGATGCACCAGTGTCTGGCCGCGAACGTCATCACCGAGGTGGAGGGCATCGTGAACGGTACCACCAACTTCATGCTCACCAAGATGGTGCGTGAGGGTCTGGGCTTTGACGATGCACTGAAAATTGCGCAGGAGCTGGGCTATGCGGAGACCAAGGACCCCAGCGACGATGTGGATGGCCGCGATGCCTGCCGCAAGATCGCCATTCTGTCCTCGCTGGTCTGCGGCCACCAGATCTACCCCCAGAACATTCCCACCCGCGGCATCCGCGATATCACCGCCGCGGATGTGGCAGCAGCTGAAAAGCTCGGCTGTGTCATCAAGCTGATCGCATGGATGAAGCGCGGCAAGGACGGCAGCGTGGCGGCGGGCGTGGAGCCCTGTCTGGTGCCCAAGGCAAACCAGCTGGCCAGCGTGGACGATGTGTTCAACGCCGTGCTGGTCAAGGGCGATATGCTGGGCGATGTGGTGTTCTACGGCAAGGGCGCCGGCAAGCTGCCCACCGCCAGCGCCGTTGTGGCCGATGTGGTGGATGCCCTGAAGCATGGTGCCAAGGTGCACGACAGCCTGTTCTGGCAGCCCGCTGAGCCGGTGGACGGCATGCTCACCGATCCTGCTCCTGCTGCATATTATGTGCGTGTGGCAGGCATTGCTCCCGCAGTGGTGGAAGCCATCTACGGCTACGGCAAGGTGGTGGATGAGCGCTACGAGGGCTGCGCCTACTTTGTGGAGCGTGCCGATGACAAAGCTCTGTCCGAAGCGGCCCGCAAGGTGGAAGCCGTGGGCGGCAGCGTGAAGCTGGTGCTCAAGCGTCTGCCGGAAGAAAACTGATAACGGAAAAGAAAGGTGCAGCGGCTATGAAGATCAAGGTTTCTGTCCCGGCCACCAGCGCGAACATCGGCTCCGGCTTTGATGCGCTGGGTCTGGCGGTGACGCTGTATAATACGGTCACCTTTGAAGACAGTGAGGTGCTGGATATCTCGTCTGCGGACGGTACCCGCATCCCGCGCGGTGAATCCAATCTGGTGTACCGCTCGGCAAAGGGCCTGTTTGAAAAAGTTGGCAAGCAGATCCCGCCCCTCAAGATCACCCAGACCAACCCCATTCCCATGGCCCGGGGTCTGGGCTCTTCTTCGGCCTGCATCATCGCGGGCCTGCTGGGTGCCAACCGGATGCTGGGCGATGTGCTCAACACCCAGGAGCTGCTCACGCTGGCTACCTCCATCGAGGGCCACCCCGATAACGTGGCCCCGGCCCTGCTGGGCGGTCTGACCAGCAGCGTGTTTGAGGAGGGCAAGGTGTACTCGGTCAAGCGCAATGTGGACGAAACACTGTGCTTTGCCGCCATCGTGCCGGACTACAAGCTGCTGACGGAAGCCGCCCGTGCGGCACTGCCCAAAGAGGTCTCCCACAAGGATGCGGTATATAACCTTTCGCGTGCAGCGCTGGTGCCTGCCGCCTTCTGTGAGGGCAGACATGACCTGCTGGCCATTGCCACGGAGGATAAGCTGCACCAGCCCTACCGCATGCCGCTGATGCCGGGCTCCAAGGAAGTGTTCGACATGGCGCGCCTGTGCGGTGCAAAGGCGGTCTATGTTTCCGGTGCGGGCAGCACCGTGATGGCGGTGGCCGAAAAGGCTGAGGCCGAAAAGTTCTATTCCAAGCTGGAAAAGGGTCTGGAGCTTCTGGAAGGTCTGGACGGATGTGAAGCATTTACATTGCTGCGTTTGGATGCCGATAACACCGGCGCAACGGTGGAATGATAAATGGGATAGGGAAGTGCAAGGTTCTGCCTGCTGCTTCCACCCGGTGTACCCCTTTTGATCAAGGGACAAAAAGAGGAGAGTGACAAGATATGGCGTTGATCGTACAGAA
Source organism: Faecalibacterium sp. HTF-F (assembly GCF_023347535.1). Lineage (NCBI taxonomy): Bacteria > Bacillati > Bacillota > Clostridia > Eubacteriales > Oscillospiraceae > Faecalibacterium > Faecalibacterium wellingii. The sequence goes on along the minus strand of NZ_CP094473.1, from coordinate 1,810,098 downwards.
GTTCGGCGGTTCTTCGGTGAAGGACCGTGACCGTATCTTCAACGTGGCACGCATTGTGGCAAACACCCACAACGCGGGCAATGACGTAGTTGTGGTGGTGTCCGCTCAGGGCGATACCACCGATGACCTGATCGCCAAGGCTGGGGAGATCACCCACAACCCTTCGGCTCGTGAAATGGATATGCTGCTGGCTACCGGCGAGCAGATCAGCATTTCGCTGCTGGCCATGGCGCTGAATGAGCTGGGCTGCCATGCCATCAGCCTGACCGGCTGGCAGGCAGGCTTCCGCACCGACCGCGCCTACACCAAGGCACGCATCAGCCGTCTGGAGACCGAGCGTATCTCCTCGGAGCTGGAGCGCAACCGTGTTGTTGTTGTGGCTGGCTTCCAGGGGCTGAACAAGCTGGACGACATCACCACTCTGGGCCGCGGCGGTTCCGACACCAGTGCAGTTGCCATTGCAGCAGCCCTGCACGCAGACCGCTGCCAGATCTATACCGATGTGGAAGGCGTTTACACGGCCGACCCGCGCAAGGTGCGCAACACCCGCAAGCTGGAGGAGATCACCTTTGACGAGATGCTGGAGCTGGCATCTCTGGGCGCACAGGTGCTGAACAACCGCAGCGTGGAACTGGCGAAGAAGTATAATGTGGAGCTGGAGGTGCTCTCCAGCCTGAATCCCGTGCCCGGTACGGTGGTCAAGGAGGTTACGAAAGACATGGAAGGTATGCTGATCAAGGGCGTCGCAAAGGACGCTGATGTTGCTGTTATCACGATTCTGAACGTTCCCGACGAGCCGGGCATGAGCTTCAAGATCTTCGGTCTGCTGGCCCAGAAGAACATCAACGTGGACATCATCCTGCAGTCCACCGGCCGTGACGGCAAGAAGGATATCAGCTTTACCTGTTCTGAGGGCGAAGCCGATCTGGCCATGCGCGTGCTGAAGGAGAGCGCACACTTCAACGATGTGAGCGTGGACACCACCTGCGCAAAGGTCTCCATCGTGGGTGCCGGTATGCAGAGCCACAGCGGCGTTGCTTCCAAGATGTTTGAGGCACTGTCCAACAACAACATCAATATCAAGATGATCTCCACCAGTGAGATCAAGATCTCCTGCATCATCGACCGCGGGGATGCCGACAAGGCCGTTTCTGCGATCCACGATATGCTGTTTGACTGATTTGTAAAAAATGAATTTTGTGCGCTGTACAGTTTCTTTGAAAGCTGTACAGCGCTCTTTTTGTTAACGGCCTCGCCCTCTCAGTCGCTTACGCGACAGCTCTCCCAAAGGGCGAGCCTCTGGCGAAGAGAAAAACTTTCTGGTTCTGCCAAGGCCTCTCACTTTGGGAGAGGTGGACGCGAACAGCGTGAGCGGACGGAGAAGGCAAGGCCGCTGACGAGGACGGTCATACTTATTTTACACTTCCGGCGTTTACACAAAATGCAAAGGGGTGTATAATATACACTGTATCTGTGCGGCGCAGCGCGCTGCAAATTCTGCCAAAGGAGCTGCAACGCACCATGGAACCAACCAGCAAAAAAACTGTAAAGCCCCGTATGACCCGTGAGCAATACATGCGCCGCAAGCGCCTGCGTCTGGCCCGCAACTGGGCGCTCCTGATCCTGATCTGTGCTGCCATCGTGGCCCTGATGACCCGGGGCATCCTCTGGCTGCTGCCCAAAGCAAACGCTCTGCTTGCCGGGCCCCGGAGCTTTGAAGCTGCCAGCTACAGCGGCACCGGCTACACCTTTGATGCCGACGATGCGCGGCTTATACTGGTAAACGCCAATCTGCCCTTTGCCGGGGAACCGTCGCCGACCCTTGCCCCGGCCAATGAGGATGGCACCATCCAGCTGGAAGCGGAGGCTGCCGATGCCTACCGGCAGATGTCTGCCGCAGCGGCAGAGGATGGCGTTGCGCTGGTGCTGTCCGCAGGCTATCAGGACGCAGATGCCCGGACCGCAGCCTATGAGGCACAGAAGCAGCAGTATCTGGAAAAGGGCAAGACCGAGGAGGAAGCCGCCAGCCTGTCCGCAGACATCCAGCTGCCTGCAGAATGCAATGAGCATGGCACCGGTTATGCGGCGGATATCCTCAGCAGCGACTACCCGGACCGTGACACCGGCTTTGATACGACCCGCGCCTACGAGTGGCTGACCGCTTATGCCGCGGAATACGGCTTCATCCTGCGCTACCCGGAAGACCGGCAGGCCGCGACCGGCGTGGTGTTCGAGCCGTGGCACTGGCGGTATGTGGGTACAGAAAATGCCCTTGCCATCCGGGCCAGCGGCTTGAGTCTGGAAGAATTTCTTGCCTTGCAGAAGGCATCATAAAATAAAAAGCTCCCTGTAAAAGCAGGGTGGAGGAACAAATTGAAACGTACTCTCATTGCGCCGGGCGTGCACCTTTCCTGCGACCCGGCGGAAAAATTCAACCGCTGCCGCATCAGCATCCATTTTGCCTTTCCGGCAAAGCGGGAGACCGCCACGGCACATGCACTTTTGCCCCTTGTGATGGAGCGCGGCTATGCCGACTGCCCGGACATGACCCGACTGACCAAAAGGCTGGCCAAGCTCTACGGTGCAGATCTCACGGTGGATGCCCGGCCCATGGGCTGCAGCCACAATCTGTGCGTCAGCGTCACCGGCATCAAGGATAAATTTGCGCTGGAAGGCGAAGAACTGACGCGGGAATATGCATCCATTGCACTGGGCGCGGCCTTCCACCCCTATTTTGTGGGCGGAACCTTTGACCCGGAGGCCGTGGGCATTGAAAAGCAGATGCTGAAAAAGGCGCTGGAAGATGAGATTAACGATAAGCGCCTGTACTGCCTGCATCAGGCCAACCGGGAATTCTTTGGCGACAGCCCGGCAAGCGTGCGGCAGGAGGGCTATCTGGAAGAGGTGGACGACCTGACGCCGGAACAGCTTACCGCGGCTTATTACGAGATGCTGCGGACCGCGAACATTGAGCTGCTTGTGCTGGGCTGCGACGCCGCGCAGACGGCAGCCGTGCGGGATGCCCTGCTGGCCGAACTTGCCGCCATCGACCGGGCTCCACTGCCGCTGGCCGAGAACATTGCCATGCCGCGCCGCGAGCCTGTGCACAGGGTAGAAACCTACGATATGGTGCAGGCAAAGCTGTGTATGCTGTTCACACTGGGCGAGCCCATGCGCACCGAACAGCTGGCAGCAGTCCGCCTTGCCATGGCGCTGTATGGCGGCAGCGTGACCAGCCGCCTGTTCCTGAATGTGCGCGAGCGTGACCATTTGTGTTACTACTGCTCGTCCTCGTTCCAGAGCTTTACCGGCAGCATGGCTGTGAACAGCGGCGTGGAGCACGCCGACGCTGCCCGCGCCGAGCAGGCTATCCTGAAGGAGCTGGCCGACCTGTGCAGCGGGCCCATCACCGATGAGGAGCTGGAGGACTGCCGCCTGGGACTGCTGAGCGGGATGCAGGGCGTGGAGGATACGCTGGGCGGCATTGAGACATGGTACTATATCGAGGTGCTGCGCAGCGGCGGCGACCCTGCCAAAGTCCAAACGCCTGCCGAGGCCCGCGCCGCTTTGCAGGCTGTGACCCGGGATGATGTGCGCGCGATCCTGCGCAAGCTGACCCTCTCGGTCAGCTATCTGCTCACAAAGGAGGTGGACGCCCATGCCGCAGAATGATCAGACCCTGCTGGAAAAGACCGTGGCCGATCAGTGGAAGATCCTGCCCTCCGGCCTGACCGTCATCGTGCGGCCTATGCCGGGCTATTCCAGCACCCATGTCATTTTTGCCACCCGCTTTGGCTCCATCGACCGGGATTTCCGACTGGACGGAAAAGAAGTGCACCTGCCCGCAGGCGTGGCACACTTCCTCGAGCACAAGATGTTCGAGGATCAGGACGGGGATGCCTTTGCAAAGTACGCAAAGACTGGTGCGAACGCCAATGCCTTCACCAGCTTTGACCGCACCTGCTATCTGTTCACCGCGACCCAGCAGCTGGACGAGAGTCTGGATGTGCTGCTGGGCATGGTGACCCACCCCTATTTTACCGAGCAGACCATCGCCAAGGAGCAGGGCATCATCGGGCAGGAAATCAAAATGTACGACGACAGCCCGGACTGGCGGCTCATCACCGGCCTGTTCGAGTGCCTGTACCACAGCCACCCCATCCGCAGTGATATCGCGGGCACGGTGGAGAGCATTGCGGAAATTACGCCCGAAATGCTCTACGACAGCTGCAAAGCGTTCTATGCACCGGGCAACATGGTTCTGGCAGCGGCTGGCAATACCACCATGGAGCAAATTTTAGCCGCCTGCGAGCGCCATGGTCTGACGGAGCCCCGCACGGCAGAGGGTGTGCGGCGCCTTTGGACGCCGGAGCCCATGACGCTGGCCACAGCGGAAAAAACGCTGAAGATGCCGGTGTCCAAGCCCTGCTTCGGCGTGGGCTTCAAGGAAGAGCCGCTGCCGTCCGGCGACCTGCGCACCGAAGCGCTGTATGATCTGATCCTGAGCTGCATCACCGGCGGCATGTCACCGCTGTACCGCCGCCTGTACGACGAAGGCCTTGTGAACCCGGGCTTTGGCGGGGAAGTGCTGCGGGTGGACGGCTGCTGCTGCATCCTGTTCACCGGCGAGAGCGACGCCCCCGATGCCGTGAAGCAGATGCTTCTGGACGAGATCGCCCGCATCCGCGCAGAAGGCGTGGACCGGGAGATCTTTACCCTGTGCAAGAACGAAAAATACGGCCAGCTGATCGAAAACCTCGAAAATGTGGAGGATTCGGCCAGTCAGATGGCAGATTTTGCCCTCTCCGGCCAGACGGTGGCCCAGCAGATCGCCATGCTGGCGGGCCTGACCGCAGAGGATGCGGATGCAGCACTGCAGCACATCCTCAGCACAGAGCGCATGGCGGTCATGTATATCCAGCCGGACGGCACTGCGCCGCTGGCAGAGGACGAGGAGGAAGCAGAATGACAAATCTGGTACAGTTCCCGGGCCTTGGCCTGAGCTTTGAGCTCAACCGTGTGGCCTTTTCCATCGGTGGATTCAGCATTTACTGGTATGGTGTGTGCATCGCGTTTGGCATCTGTCTGGCGCTGGTGTTCGCGTTCCGTCACAGCATCGAGTTCGGCGTGGACCCGGACAGCATGGTGGATGTGATCCTGATCGGCATCGTGCTGGGCATTGTCAGCGCCCGCGCCTACTATGTAGCCATGGCACCTTTTAAATATGAGAGCATCTGGGAGATGATCGCGGTCCGCGACGGTGGTCTGGCCATCTACGGCGGTATCATCGGCGGCTTTGTGTTCGGAGGCCTTGCCTGCAAATGGCGGGGCGTGCCGGTGCTGCCCATGTTCGACCTGACCGCCATGGGCTTTCTGCTGGGGCAGGGCTGCGGCCGCTGGGGCAACTTCTTTAATCAGGAGGCCTTTGGCTGCAACACCACCCTGCCGTGGGGCATGTACAGCGAGGCTACCAGAGCATACCTCATGGGCAGTACGGTCACAGCCCAGAGCGGCGTGACCATCGATCCGAACCTGCCGGTGCATCCCACCTTCCTGTATGAGAGCATCTGGTGCTTCGTGGGCTTCCTCCTGCTGTTCCGCTACATCAAAAAGCGCAGATTCAACGGCGACATCGCCCTGCGGTATATGATCTGGTACGGTGCAGGCCGCTTCTGGATCGAAGCACTGCGCACCGACAGTCTGATGCTGGTGCCTTCTATTGGCCTGCGGGCGTCCCAGCTGGTGGCAGGTATCGCCGTGGTGGCAGGCCTTGCGGCAGAGATCTACTTTACCCATAAGTTCAGGGACAAGCCCCTGATGGTGGAGCTGGCTTTGAACGCTGATAATAAAGCGGCCATGAAAAAGCTGGACGGGCCCATCGCCTTTGCAGGCAGCAAGACCCAGCTGCTGGCTTCCAGCCCGCGCAAGCTTTTCGTGGAGCGCACCGAAGCGTATAACGCCGAAGTAAAACGCACCATCGCGGAAAGCGGAAAGGCGGAAAAATAAAAAATCTTTCGGAAAGAGGAAAATTCCTCTTGCAATCCCGGCCTTTTTTTGCTATACTATTCTAGCCGCGTGGTGTGGGCGCCTGAAATGGCCCAGTGTAAGGGCCTGCCTTTACGACCAGCGAGTACAACGAAAAGGAATGAACAAAATGTACGCAATCATTGTTACCGGCGGTAAGCAGTACCGCGTGGAGCAGGGCGACATCGTCTACATCGAAAAGCTGGACGTTGAGGCCGACTCCGAAGTGAAGTTTGATCAGGTTCTCGCTATTGGCGAGGAGGGTTCTGTGAAGGTTGGCGCTCCTGTTGTTGAGGGTGCTACCGTTTCTGCTAAGGTCATCAAGAATGGCAAGGGCAAGAAGCTGAACATCATCACCTATCGCGCAAAGAAGCACAGTGCTCGCCGTATGGGCCATCGTCAGCCCTTCACCAAGGTTGAGATCACTGCGATCAACGGCTAAGGAGGTAAATTACAATGGCACATAAAAAGGGCGTAGGCAGCACCAAGAACGGCCGCGATTCCGCAGCACAGCGTCTGGGCACCAAGCGTGCAGACGGTCAGTTCGTTCTGGCCGGCAACATCCTGGTTCGTCAGCGTGGCACCCACATCATGCCGGGTGAGAACGTTGGCAAGGGCAGCGATGATACCCTGTTTGCTCTGGTGGACGGTACCGTCCGTTTTGAGCGCGTGGGCAAGAACGGCAAGAAGTGCAGCGTCAAGCAGTAACTTCTTTCGGATAACTGCAAAACGTAGAGAGCCGGACCCTCGTGGCCCGGCTCTTTTTGATGAAAAGAACCCTCTCAGGCCGCGCTCTGGCGCGTCCAGCTCTCCCGAGGGGCGAGCTGAATAGAGGTAAAAACTAAGGAGGGGCTGTATGGCAGCACAAACCAACTTTATCGACATCGCCACGATATGGCTCCACGCGGGCAAGGGCGGCGACGGTGCGGTGAGCTTTCACCGTGAAAAATTCGTGGCCGCTGGCGGCCCGGACGGCGGCGATGGCGGCCGCGGCGGCGACATTATTTTTGTGGTGGACGATCACCTGACCACCCTGATGGACTTCCGCTATAAGCGCAAGTATGTGGCCCCGGAGGGCGGCAAGGGCGGCGCCAGCCTGTGCCACGGCAAAAACGCGGAGAACCTTGTCATCAAGGTGCCGCTGGGCACCGTCATCAAGGACGCCGAGAGCGGCCTTGTCATTGCGGACCTGTCCGATCACATCCCTGTCACCATCGCAAAGGGCGGCCGCGGCGGTTACGGCAATGCGCATTTTGCCACGCCCACCCGCCAGATCCCCAAGTTTGCAAAGCCCGGTATGCCCGGCGAGGACATTCAGGTGACGCTGGAGCTGAAACTGATCGCCGATGTGGGCCTGATCGGCTTCCCCAATGTGGGCAAGTCCACCCTCATCTCCACCATCAGCGCAGCCAAGCCCAAGATCGCAAACTACCACTTCACCACGCTGGTGCCCACGCTGGGTGTCGTGTCCGTGGCAGAGGGCGCAAGCTTTGTCTGCGCCGATATCCCCGGCCTGATTGAGGGTGCCAGCGAGGGCATCGGTCTGGGCCACGACTTCCTGCGCCATGTGGAGCGCTGCCGCCTGCTGCTGCATGTGGTGGACGTCTCCGGCAGCGAGTGCCGTGAGCCCATCGAGGATTTTGAGAAGATCAACGAGGAACTGGCAAAGTTCAGCCCTGTGTTGGCTGAGCGTCCGCAGATCGTCATTGGCAACAAGTGCGATCTGGCCACCGAGGAGCAGATCGAGGATTTCCGCAAGTATGTGGAAGCCAAGGGCCTGACCTTTGTGCCCATCTCTGCAGCCACCATGCAGGGCGTGAAGGAACTGCCGGGCCTCGTGTATAACCGCCTGAAGGATATCCCGCCGGTGCCGGTGTTTGCTCCCGAGTACAAGAAGCCCGAACCCAAGGCCAACGACCGTGCGTTTGAGATCAAGCGCATGGAAGCCCATGTGTGGAGCGTGGAAGCCCCGTGGCTGGAATACATTCTGGCCGGCAGCAATGTGGACGACTACGAAAGCCTGCAGTTCTTCCAGCGTCAGCTGGGAGAGAGCGGCATTCTGGATGCTCTGGTGGAAAAGGGCGTGCAGGAGAACGATACCATCCTCATCGGCGATTACCAGTTCGATTATATCTTCTAAAATGGGAAACTGGCTCGCCCTCTCCGTCCGCTCGCTAAACTCGCGTCCACCTCTCCCAAAGGGAGAGGCCTTGGCAGTGCGGCAGACTTTCCGGTTTTGCCAAAGGCTCTCCCTTTGGGAGAGCTGCTGAGCGCAACGAAGCTGAGAGGGCGAGGACGCTTTCCAGAGGAAATTTTTTATGAACGAATCAGAAAAGATCGACCTGCGGGAGCTCAGCCCGTTGGCGCTGGCCTTTGTGGGTGACAGCGTGCTGGAACTGCTGGTGCGTCAGCGGCTGGTGGAGCATCACCGCCTGTCTGCCGGAAAGCTCAACGCAGAAAAGGTCAAATATGTTTCGGCCCGGGCACAGTTCCGGGAGGAACAGCTGTTGGAGCCGCTGTTCACCGAGGACGAACTGGCTGTGTTCAAGCGGGGCCGCAACGCCAGCAAGGCCAGTGTGGCAAAGCATGCATCCCCTGAGGAATACCGCGCTTCCACCGGTTTCGAGTGCCTGCTGGGCTGGCTGTATCTGAATGGGCAGCTGAGCCGTGTGCATGAGCTGTTTGATACGCTCTGGCAGCAGTTTGACCCCAACGAAAAATAAAAACGCGAAAGCCCGCTGCTTTCCGCACTGGAAAACAGTGCCGGAGGGCAGCGGGCTTTGCGGTTTGAGAGAAAGGTCAAAGGGTGCACGTCTGTGGTCCGTCAGGCGCGCAGGGCAGCGTTAGCGGCTGTTTCTGGCGTTGCTGGAACGGCTGTTCGTGGAGTTTTTGGCGCTTTCGTCGTCAGCGCCCTTGGTGTACTGGTTGGGGTGCTTGTGCTCGTTGGTGGCGCTGTTGGAGGTCTGATTGCTGGTGCGGTTGGAAGTCTGGTTGGACGTACGGTTCGAGGTCTGATTCTTGCAGTTATTGCTGCGGTTTTCGGTTGCCATAGTGAATGATCTCCTTTCGGTTTTCCGTGCGGGGCGGTGTGCCCCTCACAAGACCTAGTTTGGCCGCAGACGGCGGCTTTATACATCCCACAGGAGGATTGCAGAATGCCTACAGAATATTTTGAGCAGCGGGAGCGTGCCCTGTTGGGAGAGCGGTTCGACGCACTGTACGCGGCCCCGCAGGAGACCGCCGAGCGCGGCGTGACGGTCTCGGCCCTGCGCACGACGCCGGAGCAGTTCGCCGCAAAGGCAGACTTTTCGCTGGAAGCATCACCCTTTTGCAAGGCGGCATTTGTGGTACACCAGCCGGACTTTAAGCCCGGGCGGCATCCGTACCACCATGCAGGCGTGTTTTACTCGCAGGAGCCGTCGGCGTCCTCGGCAGCGCCGCTGCTGGGCGTGCGGCCCGGAATGCGCGTGCTGGACATGTGTGCAGCCCCCGGCGGCAAAAGCAGTCAGCTGGCGGCGGCATTGCAGGGGCGCGGTGTGCTGGTGAGCAACGAATATGTTGCGGCCCGTGCGGATATCCTGAAAAGCAATCTGGAACGCATGGGCGTGTCCAATGCGGTGGTGCTCAATGAGTCGCCCGCCCGCATTGCGGACGCTCTGCCGGAGTTTTTTGACCGTGTTCTGGTGGATGCACCCTGTTCCGGCGAGGGCATGTTCCGCAAGGAGCCGGTGGCTCGTCAGCAGCATTGTGAAGCGCTGGTGAAGCAGTGTGCTGAGCTGGGCGCGGAAATTCTGGACTGTGCAGCCGCCGTGCTGGCCCCGGGCGGGCAGCTGGTTTATTCCACCTGCACCTTTGCGCCGGAGGAGGACGAGGGACAGGTGGCGGCATTCCTGCAGCGCCACCCGGAGTTCACACTTGCAGATGCCTTGGGAAATGTGGACTATACCTTTGGCAGCGAGGGCGAAGCCAACCGCACCGGCGGTCTGCCGCTGGATGTGAGCAAGGTGCGGCGCATCTGGCCCTGTCAGGGCGGCGAGGGGCATTTTATGGCAAGGCTTATCAAGGCAGGCACGCCTCGCGCCCTGCCGCCGGAAGGAGAATACACCCCGGAGGAGCAGCTCTGGCTGGCCGCAGCGGAAGCCGCAGGCAAAAAGGCCAAGGGGAAGAACGGTAAGCCTGCCAAGACCCCGGACGCCCGCAGCGCCCGCCGCGAGAATGCCCGCGCCTGCCGTGAGGCGGTGCAGGGCAGCAAGCGCAGCCGCGAAGCACAGGCAGGGGAGACAAGCCCTGCCCAGAGCCTTGCAGCGTGGCATGAATTTGCCGGGCAGTATTTCCCGGCGCTGGCAGACCGCCCGGCTGTGGTGCATGGCGGCGGTGTGCTGCTGCCGGTGCCCTTCCCGCAGACGAACCTGCATGTGCTGCGGGCGGGCGTGTTCGTGGGCAGCGTGCAGAAGGGCCGCTTTGTGCCGGAGCACCACCTGTTCACGGCGTTCGGCGCGCAGTGTACGAACTGCGAGCAGCTGACCCTTGCCGACCCGCGCACGACAGAGTACCTTTCCGGCCGTGAGGTGGAGGCCCGCACTGCCGCAGACAGCTGGTGCTGTGTGACGGTGGACGGCTGGCCGCTGGGCGGCGGCAAGGTGTCCGGCGGGCGGGTGAAAAACCACTACCCCAAGGCCCTGCGTCTGCTGTAAACAGGCAGAAAAAGCGCATTTTTCTCCACGACCCGCCGAAAACCGGGCCGATAAGACTTGAACGCTCTGCCCGGTTGTGCTACAATAATAGAGTTAGATTTTGTGTGCTGCCACAATGCGGGCGACCACAGCCCGTCTGCCCGCAGGCGGAGATTTGAGAATATACAGGAGGCTCTTTCCCATGTCTGGACATAGCAAATGGAACAACATTAAGCGCAAGAAGGAAAAGACCGACGGCGCAAAGGCGAAGGTCTTTACCAAGATCGGCCGCGAGATCAGCGTTGCCGTCCGTACCGGCGGCCCGAACCCTGCTTCCAACAGCAAGCTGGCTGACCTGATCGCCAAGGCAAAGCGCATGAGCGTGCCCAACGATAACATCCAGCGCATCATCAAGAAGGCTGAGGGCGGCGATAAGACCGAGTACGAAGCAATCACCTACGAAGGCTACGGCCCCGGCGGCGTTGCTGTCATGGTCGAGACCCTGACCGACAACCGCAACCGTACCGCTGCCGATCTGCGTCATTACTTCGATAAGAACGGCGGCAATCTGGGTGCTATGGGCTGCGTGGGCTTCCTGTTCAGCCAGAAGGGTGTCATTGATATCTCTCTGGAAGATAAGGATGCCGACGAGGCTATGATGGATGCTTTGGATGCCGGTGCCGAGGACTTCGACGCCAGCGAGGATGCAGCTGAGATCACCACCGACCCCGAGAACTACTCTGCCGTGGTCAAGGCCATGGAGGAGAAGGGCTACGAGATCCTGTCCGACGATCTGGCTATGGTGCCCATGACCACCACCCGCCTGACCGACCCCGATCAGCTGAAGCTGATGGGCAAGCTGCTGGATGCACTGGAAGACAATGATGACGTCCAGAACGTCTGGCACAGCCTGGAGAACGAAGAGGACCTGCCGGAATAAGCTTCCGCAAGGCTCTTTGCTCCTGAAATAAGACGATAAAAAGCCGCTTTTTGTGCTGATTGGCACGAAAGGCGGCTTTTTTGTGCTGTGTTGCGGAATGAAGATCGGCCCGATATCTTCGCTGAGCAATAAAAATCCCCCGCCGGCAAGGCATACCGGCGGGGGAAAGGGGGAGAGCGACTATCTTAAAAGATCATTGTACGCTTGCGAGGAACCGCACAAAGCCTGCACGGCCAGCCTCGTCCAGTTTGTAGACGCCGGCGTCGGCGAGGACCTCGGCGAACACCTGACCGATCTCATCCTGCAGGATGGGGTGCACATTGTCGGCGCTGAGTTCAGGGTGACGGGCAAGAATGTCCCCGGCCCACTCGGCATGCTTCTGCAGCTCTTCGGGGTACTGGGCTGCAGGTGTGCGGGAGACCAGCACATCGGCAAGCTCAGCCATTTCCTTTTTCAGGCGGCTGGGCAGCACGGCAAGGCCCATGACCTCGATCAGACCGATGTTCTCCTTTTTGATGTGGTGCAGCTTTGCATGAGGGTGGAACACGCCCAGCGGATGTTCCGGGGTGGTGATGTTGTTGCGCAGCACCAGATCCAGCTGGTATCTGCCGTCCCGCATCCGGGCGATGGGAGTGATGGTGTTGTGGGGTTCGCCGTCCGTCTCGGCAAAGACAAAACAGCTCTCGTCAGAGTAGCCGCGCCATGCGGTCAGGATCTTGTCCGCCAGCTCCACAAGGCGGCTGTCGTCCTCACTTGTCAGACGGATGCAGCTCATGGGCCAGTGCACGATACCGGCATCCACGTCCTCAAAACCGGGGAACACCCACTTCTTTTCAATGGGAGCCTTGGCCATGGCAAACTCGTAATGACCGCCCTGAAAATGGTCGTGGCTCAGGATGCTGCCGCCCACGATGGGCAGGTCGGCGTTGCTGCCCACGAAATAGTGAGGGAACAGGCCCACGAAGTCCAGCAGCTTGCGGAAGGTGGCGCGCTCGATCTTCATGGGGGTGTGCAGATTATTGAACACGATGCAGTGCTCGTTGTAGTAGACGTAAGGGCTGTACTGCAGGTTCCATGCGCTGTCGTTGATGGTGAGCGGGATGATGCGGTGGTTCTCGCGGGCAGGGTGGTTCATGCGGCCTGCATAGCCCTCGTTCTCAGCGCAGAGCTGGCACTTGGGATAGGCGCTCTGGGGGGCCAGCTTTGCGGCGGCAATGGCCTTGGGGTCCTTCTCCGGCTTCGAGAGGTTGATGGTGATGTCCAGATCGCCGTAGGGAGTCCGGGTGACCCATTTCAGATCCCGCTTGATACGGTAGCGTCGGATATAATCGGTATCCTGACTGAACTTATAGAACCAGTCGGTAGCAGCCTGCGGGCCTTCGTTTTCGTAGCGTTCCTCAAAATTGGCGCGCACGATGCTGGGACGCGGAGTCAGCACACCCATGAGTTTGGTGTCGAACAAATCGCGGGCGGTGGAATTGTCCTCGCACACGCCGCGGGCTGCGGCGTCGTCCACCAACGTTTTCAGGATGCTTTCCAGATCAGTGTAGCATACCTCGCCCTCGGGTGCCGTAAAATCGTCCAGCTGCATGGTCATGAGCAGCTGGTTGCGGATATAGATTTCGTCGTCGGGCAGGATGAGCCCGGTGTCCAGCCCGTAATTCACGAGCTGCTGGATGGCGGTAGAGATCACAGGACAGCGCCTCCTTCGGGACGGATGCTCAGCACATGGCAGCGGCCCTCGCCGAGGATGGCCTCCATGTTTTTCTTAAAATCAGCCAGCATTTCCACCGGCACAAAAGCCTGCGCGGTACCGGCAAAGCCGCCGCCGTGCACGCGGACCGCGCCCTTGCCGTTCAGGTAATGCTTGGCGGCAGCAATGGTCACGCCCATTTCCTGATGCTCCTTATACCCGGCGGGGATGACGTTCTGCAGGTATTCCCAGCTGCTGTGGCCGGATTCGTTGACCAGACGCAGGAAGGTGCCGAAATCGCCCTCGCGCAGAGCGGTGACCTGTTTTGCCACACGATCGTTGTCGGCATAAATATGGAAGGCACGCAGCACCGCGCGGTCGCCGCACTGCCTGCGGCATTCCGGCAGCTTTGCAAGGAAGGTCTCAAAGGGCACATCCCGCAGCACCTCGCCGCCGCACACAGCGGCCACAGCGCGGCATTCGGCGGGGACAGCGGCGTATTCGTCGGTCAGGTCGGCATGGTCTGCGCAGGAGTCCAGAATGCACAGTGCAAGGCCGGCCTTGGAGAAATCCACCGGCACCGGCTCCACATCGGGGTGGGCAGGGTCGGCAAAATCAATGGTGATGATGTTGCCCACGCTGGAAGCCATCTGATCCATCAGGCCGCAGGGCTTGCCAAAGTAGACATTTTCTGCCCACTGGCCGATCTGCGCGATCTCGATGGGGGAGACCTTATCGGTCATGAAGCAGTCGTTCAGAATGACGCCGATCAGCACCTCGAAGGCGGCAGAGGAAGAAACGCCGCTGCCCTTGGGCACGTTGGAAGAAATGTACACATCCAGACCGGCCAGCTCTGCGCCCCGCTGACGGAACGCCTCACACTCGCCGCGCAGAAGGGAGATGGTGGTGTTTTCCTCTTCCTTACGGGCGGTCAGGTCGTCAAGGCTGATAACGCACAGGTCGTAGCCCTCGCTCTGCACCCGCAGCTGGTTCAGGCTGTTGGGCGCGGCGGCGGCGATCATATCAATGTTCACGCTGCCGGCCAGAACGCGGCCGTGCTGGTGGTCGGTGTGGTTGCCGCCGATCTCGGTGCGGCCGGGGGCGCTGTAAAGGCCGGCTTCGGCGTGGGGGCCAAAGGTGGTCTCCAGACCATTCAGGGCTGCTTCGTAGCGGGCAGCCTGCGGGGCGGTCTCTTCGGGTGCGCAGCAGTACAGCGATGCCAGACGGGCAGCGTGTGCGCCGCTGGAAAGCTCCTGCTTCCATGTGGAAACAGATTTCATCATAGGATAGTCCTCCTTTTGAGCGGGTTGGAACTGCAAGTACAGGGCAGCATACAGGACGCTCTGCACACTTCTGCCTTTATCATATAAAATCCGGACAGAAAAAACCATGTGTTATTGTTGCATCTGAATGAAAAGTTGCAAAAAGTGTAAAATCCGGCATCGGAAGGGAAATGGACGATTGAAATAAAATCAATTTAGAAACGGAAAAACCATTGTGGAAAACGCCTGTGAATCGGGTGCTTTGCGCAAGGTGGACAAACACTGCACGGCATGGAGATTTGCGTCGGACAGATGGGACAATGCCGTTGACGGCCATGACCCTTCCGGTGAAATAAAAAAACCGGGGCTGCTGCACATCGTCTGGTGCGGCAGTCCCGGCCTCCTATGATATAAGATCCCGCCTGAGCGGTTATTTTGCAAAATCGCTGCCGGTCAGGCCGTCCATGTTCAGCATTCCTTCCAGTGCAGCCACATCGGCGGAGACATCCAGCGCGTCGGACTGGAACAGCTTGTCCAGCTGGTTTTCAAAGGCGGTCACCAGCAGGTCCATGCTGCGCTCGATGTTCTTTTTGGCATCGGCGATGTTTTCCCCTTGTACATCCTGCGCAGGAAGGCTGGCATAGGTGTTCAGCAGCTTGAGAGCGGTGGGCAGATAGTAGTCCATAAATTTCTGCAGCTGCGCCTTTTTGCCGGGGTCCTGCTTTGCCAGCTCAAAGATGCGGGCGCTGACCGCTTCCAGACGGCTGATCTTGGCGGTCATCACCGGGTCAGGAATGGCATCGTTGGCCTGCCGCAGCTGCTGCAGAAGGGCGGCGTACTGGTCCGCTGGTGCCGGTGCGGGCTTCGGTTCCGGCTGCTTGGGCGGCTGGGGCGCAGCACCGCGCACCACAAGGGTAGCGGTGCGGTTGTCGATGTAGGCGTCGGCACCAAAGTAACCGTGGGAAATGGCACTTTCCACCGCAGCACGCCCCTTTGCGGCATCGATGCCTGCGGCGGCAAACAGCTCGTCCAGCGGGATGTTGTCGCGGTCGCCTGCGATCTTGTCCAGCAGGCGTTCCAGCTTGCGGGTGCGGTCCATGCGCAGGCCGGTCAGCAGAGCAGCGCCGCCGCCCAGCATCTGGGCGATGGCTGTAAACGCCTCCATCATGCTGTCAGCATCATCCATGAACAGGGTGCTGAAGCCTGCAAACAGAAAGACGGCACCGCCGATGGTGCACAGGGTGGTAAGGAGCTTGTGCCGCTCCTTGGCATCCTTCTGCTCTTTGGTGGGAACATCGTGGCCGTAAGTTGGCTCGGTTTCCTGCCGGGGTGCCGTCTGCGCAGGGGCGGGGCCGAGGTCGGAACGATAGTCTGCCTGCGCCTGTGCAGCGGCTTTTTCTTCTTTTTCAGCGTTTTTATCGATGCTTTTTAAGATGAACAGCAGCACGCCCAGCGGTGCCGACATGGCAAACACAATAAAAATGGCAATGGTAGGGATATGCGCAAAATAGTGCTTCTTTGGCTGCATGGATAAGACCTCTCAATGTATCAAAAACAGTTCAAAACAGAAAAAGACCGCGTTCCACTCTATTATAGCGGAGCACGGTCTTTTTGTTAAGGGGTAAATATCGATGCGTGCGAAAACAGCAGGGGAGTAAGACCGCTGTTTTCCGGGAAACGTTACTTCATCAGGCTACAGACGGCCTCCGCGTAAGCGGCAGGGTCATCCACCGGCAGACCTTCAATGAGCTGTGCCTGTGCATACAGCAGAGCGCTGTACTTCTTGAGCTTGTCGGTGTCACCGGCCTCCTGTGCGGCCTTGAGCACGGCAAACACGGGATGGTTGACATTCAGCTCCAGCACCTTGTCGCTCTTTACGCCCTCGCTGCCGGGCTGCTTGGACAGCACCTTTTCCATTTCGATGGACAGCGGGCCGTCGGCACTCAGACACACGGGGTGATCCTTCAGACGGGTGGAGACCTTGACCTCCTTCACCTTGCCGTCCAGAGCATCCTTCATAGTGTCGAACAGAGCCTTGTTCTCGGCGGTGGCATCCTCGGCGGCCTTCTTCTCTTCCTCGGTCTCAAGGCCCAGATCGCCGCTGTTGACATTCTTGAACTCCACAATGCCGTCCTTGCCCTCAGCATCCTTGCGGGGATAGCTGCGCAGGATCTGCAGGCAGAACTCATCCACATCCTCGGTCAGCAGCAGGACGTCATAGCCCTTATCCATGACCAACTCAGCGGCGGGCAGCTTTGCCAGACGGTCGGTAGAATCACCGGCAGCAAAGTAGATATACTTCTGCTCAGCGGGCATCTTGTCCACATACTCCTGCAGGGTGACCATCTTCTGCTCCTTGGCAGACCAGAACAGCAGCAGGTCGCGCAGCAGCTCGGCGTGCATGCCGTAGTCGGAGTAAGCGCCGAACTTGATCTGACGGCCGAACTCCTTCCAGAATTCCTCGTACTTCTGGCGGTCGTTGGCCAGCATGGCGTGCAGCTCGTTCTTGATCTTCTTTTCCAGAGCGTTGTGGATCAGCTTGAGCTGGTTGTCCTTCTGCAGCATCTCGCGGCTGATATTCAGGCTCAGATCCTGACTGTCCACGATGCCCTTGACGAAGCTGAAGTAATCGGGCAGCAGGTCAGCGCACTTCTCCATGATGAGCACGCCGGATGCGTACAGGGCCAGACCCTTCTCGTAATCCTTGGTGTAGAAATCGTAGGGGCGGTGGCTGGGAACAAACAGCAGGGCGTTGTAGTTCGCGGTGCCCTCGGTGCGGCTGACGATGACACGGGCAGGATCGGTATAATCGTTGAACTTCTCTTTATAGAAGCTGGCGTACTCTTCGTCGGTCACTTCGCTCTTCTGCTTTTTCCAGATGGGCACCATGCTGTTCAGGGTCTCCAGCTCGGTGTAGCTCTCCCACTCGGGCTTGTAATCCTCGGGCTTGGGGTCCGGTTCCGGCTTCTGGCGCTCGTGCTGGCGCTCCATCTGGATGGGGTAGCGCACATAGTCGCTGTACTTCTTGACGATGGCAACAATGCCGTATTCATCCAGGAAATTATCGTAGTGGTCGGTCTCGGTGTCCGGCTTGATGTGCAGGATGATCTGGGTGCCGGCGGTGTCCTTCTGGGCGGGGGTCATTTCGTAGCCGTCCACGCCGGAGGACTCCCACTGCCATGCTTCATCCGAGCCATAGGCCTTGGAAATGACCGTGACCTTGTCGGCGACCATGAAGGAGGAGTAGAAGCCCACGCCGAACTGACCGATGATGTCGATGTTCTCGTCCTTGTTGTCTTTCTTGAAGTCCAGAGAACCGGAGTGGGCGATGGTGCCCAGATTCTGTTCCAGTTCCTCTTTGGTCATGCCGATGCCGTTATCCTCGATGGTCAGGATGCGGTTATCCTTGTCGCGGGTGATGAGGATGCGGAAATCGCCCTTGTTCATGCCCACGGAGGGATCGGTCAGACTCTTATAGTAGAGCTTATCAATGGCATCCGATGCGTTGGAGATCAGCTCCCGCAGGAAGATCTCCTTATTGGTGTAGATGGAGTTGATCATCATATCCATCAGTTTTTTGCTTTCAGCCTGAAATTCTTTCTTAGCCATAATGCAAGACCTCTTTTTATCTGTATTCAGCGCCGGGCACTCGGGAAGCTGAAACACTTCGAAATGCTTAGCACTCATAACTTTCGAGTGCTAATATACACCGCTTCCCGGCAAAAATCAAGGGCTTTCATAAAAAGTTTAAAAATCGGAAGCGGCCTGCGGTCTGTGCAGACCTTTTGTGCCTGCCAATAAAAACGGAACTGCCATTATAGATGACCGTGGTGCACACAAAGACGGGTTTAAATCGTATTTCAAATGAAAGCGTTTTGTGCTATAATGAACCCCGAAGATCATTTCCGAAGGGGGAAAATATCATGCAGCTGAAGCAGCTGGAACTGGAGGGCGGCGGAACGCTGACTGTTTATCTGCGGGAATCCTGCGAACGGATGCCGAAGGCCATCGACCGGCCTTTGGTGCTGGTGGTGCCCGGCGGCGGCTATACCCACGTCAGCGCCCGGGAGGGCGACCCGGTGGCACTGCAGTTTGCAGCAGCGGGTTATCATGCCGCTGTGCTGGACTACGCCATCTGCGAACAGGCGAAGGACGGTCTGCCGCTGCGCCAGCTGGCACAGGCCATCGGCCTTGTGCGGCAGCACGCGGCCGAATGGCATATCCTGCCGGAAAAGATCGCAGTGTGCGGCTTTTCGGCGGGCGGCCATCTGGCACTTTCCGGTGCTGTGCTGGACATTCCCGGGGAGCGCGCCCAGCCCCGGCCCGATGCGGTGATCCTGGGCTATCCGGTGATCACCGCAGGACAGTATGCCCACCGCGGCAGCTTTGTGCAGCTGGCGGGCAGCACCGACCCGGCGGCACAGCAGGCATTCGGTCTGGAGGATAAGATCACGCCGCAGACGCCGCCGGTGTTTGTGTGGGCCACCATGGAGGACGCCACTGTTCCGGTGGAGAATACGCTGATGCTGGTGAGCGCTCTGCACAGGGCAGGTGTGCCCTGCGAGGCGCATCTGTTTGAAAAGGGGGTGCACGGCACCAGCATCAGCACCGCAGAGGTGGATCAGCCCAGCCGCCACCGGCATCACTGGGTGGAACTGGCAGTGGAATGGCTGGGAGACACTTTTGACTGGTCGGTTGGATAAATCTGACATATTTGAACGAACCTACAAAAAATTTACAATTAAACTGTTGACTTGCATAAACCTTTGACGTATACTGGTCAGCAGGGACAAACTCAAGGAGGAATACCTATGGTTATGGACCCGACCCTGCCGCGTGTTTCTGTGCGCGACCTGCTCATGCAGGCATTTCTTACCGGATGGGAGCTTTCGGACAAGACAGTCTCGCAGGACGAATACCTGCAAAGCTCCATTCAGGTGATCGAAATGCTGCAGGTGGAACCGGAAAACCTTTATGCCGAAGAAGGCCTTGGCCTGCCGGACGGCGAAGAGGTGGATCATCTGGACGATTGGCTGCGTGCCGACGGCCAGTGGCTGTACTACGGGGTGGAGGAAGAGAACTTCTTCCTGATCCAGTGGTATCCGGACAAAGCGGCTGCAAACGCAAAGCTGGCCCAGCTGGAAGAACTGGGCGACGGCAAGCAGTATCTGGTAGATCTTTCCCTCAAGCGGGAGAACCCTTCCAGCGCAGAAAACTTCGGCAATTCCAATCCGGTCCAGCTTCGTTCCTGAAAACATCACCTTAAAGCGAAAGGAAATTTTGCAGCATGCAGCTTTCTGAGATCGAGCGCGAACAGCTTTATGCCATCGTAGAAAAGTACGATCATCACCCGGATGTACAGCGGATGCGGGAGTATATCCAGCACGGTTCTGTCACCACCTACCAGCATTGCAAGAATGTGGCGCTGGTGAGCTTCTGGCTCAACCGCCGTCTGCATCTGCACGCCGACGAGACCTCGCTGGCGGTGGGGGCCTTGCTGCATGATTTTTATCTGTATGACTGGCATAACAAGGGCACCTTCCACGGCCTGCGCCGGTTGTTTGAGATGCACGGCTTCTCGCACCCGGGCTGTGCCTGCATCAATGCAGAGCGTGTGTTCGGCATCACCAAAAAGGAACAGAGCATCATTTCCAGCCACATGTGGCCGCTGACCTTCCGTCATGTACCCACCTGCCGTGAGGCCATTATCGTCTGTCTGGCAGATAAGTACTGCGCTGTGGTGGAGAGCATGTTCCAGCGCTCCCACGCCGGTGCTGTGGTAGACGGCAGCGTGGAAGTCGATGGCGAAGAGTGGTAAGCCTGCCTGCTGGTAAATAAGCGAAACAAAAAAAGGACTCTGCATCGTCAAGGTGCAGAGTCCTTTTTTGCATCTCACAGCTTTTTGTAGCCCTCCGGCTCATCCGCAGCGGCGCGGCGCTCCATGAGGAAGGTGTCCAGCCAGCGGCCATGACAGTCCCGTGCAATGCGCTCGCGGCGGCCTACCAGGCGGAAGCCACACTTGGTGTGCAGGGCACGGCTGGCAGCATTATCCTGCAGCACGGTGGACTGCAGGGTCCAGTAGCCGGCCTCTTCGGCCTGACGGCACAGCTCGGCCAGCAGATGACAGCCCAGTCCATGGCCGCGGAACTGCTCCCCCACATAGATGCTCACCTCCGCTACGCCGCGGTAGCACCAGCGCGGGTCTACCCGGTGCAGTGCGGTCCACCCGGCAATGACATCATCCACCAGCAGCACCAGCCGACAGTCCTTTGTGTGGGAGGCATCCCACGCAGCGTATGGGGGGCAGGTAGTCTGAAAGGTGGCATGTTCTGTGGCGATGCCCTCTAAATAGATTCTGGAAACGGCGTCCCAGTCTTCCGGCTCCATGGGCCGGATCGTGATCTTGCTCATATGCAATTTCCCAGCGGACAGGCAGAAGCCTGCCCATACCCTCAACTCTCAAAAATGACCGATTTCAGTATAGCAGAATTTGCAGTGCGGTACAAGCGCCGCACTGCACAGAAATTTCTTTGACATCAGGCAGGTTTGTGATACAATAAAACATATAAACAAGGGCACGGCGCAGAGACCGCCGCTGCAGAACGGAGGACATTGACACATGAAATGGATCAGAACGGCACTATGTGCGCTGGGAATGCTGGCGTGCCTTTCACTTTCGGCTTTTGCAGCAGAGCTTGGAGAGCCGAACATCACAGAGCAGACCACGATGAAGGAGCTGCGTGAAAACCCCAGTATCAAGGGTTCGGGCTTTTACACCTACTGCAACGAGTGGATCGAGGGCAGCACAAAATACGACAACACGCCTATTAAGGGCTATGTGAGCTGGGCGGCCTCTGAGGATGCCGCCGAGGGCATGAACCTTGTGATCGAGAACTACAACAAGGGCGTGCAGGTCACATGGCAGGTGTATACACCGGAAGAGATCGAGGCAGACCCGGCGCTGGGCATGGTGCAGCTGTTTTATTTCCCGGCAAAAACGGAAAACGCCAAATATGTGGTCGTGGTGCCCGGCAACGGAGGCAACACCACGGCAGAGCTGAACGAGGGCGCATCCATCGCGAACCAGTTGCACGATCTGGGCTATGCGGTGTTCGTGCTGCGGTACCGTTCGTTCCTGAATGCTTCCGACAACGCGCCGCTGTACGACATTGCCAATGCCGTGAAGTATCTGACCAAAAATGCAGAGCAGTTCGGTGTCCAGCGCGAGAACTACGCCCTGATGGGCTTCTCGTCCGGCGGACACATCGTGGGACTGATCGGCTCGGACAACGAGCGGTTCGGCTACAAGGCCTTTGGCATTCCTCAGCCGGCAGCACTGCTGCTGGGTTATCCCATCAACGATTTCTATGAGGTAAAGCCGCTGTACCACATTGCCATCGACCCGCTCATGATCAGCTGGCGTTACTACTGGACCAACATCTCGGATGTGGTAAACAAGAATTACACCCCCACCTTCTTCTGGTACGGCAAAAACGATTATTACATGGAGTGCATGAACTACGAAAAGCAGGGCCCCCTGCTGGAAAAGACCCTGAAGGAGAGCGGTGCGACCTATCAGTGCGTGGTGTATGAGGACGCCCCGCACGCCATTGGCCCGGGCCGTCACACCGATGCGGACGGATGGATCAAGCTGGCTACTGAGTTCTGGGAGGAACAGTGTAAATAACCGACAGAAAAAGGGGATTGCTGTGAAAAAACGATTTCGTGCGGTGCTGCTGAGTCTGGGACTCCTGTTCCTGCTGGCACAGCCTGCATTTGCGGCAGAGCTGGGCGAGCCCAATATCACACCGCAGACCAAAATGGAGGAGATCCGCTCCAACCCCAGCATTGTGGGGGCGGGCATCTACACATATTCACTGGACCAGGATCGTGCGCTGGATCGGTTGTACTGGGATGCACAGCCGTTGAGCCGCCTTTCCAATCACTGGACGGCGCAGGATGCGGCAGATGGACTGAATTACCTGATCCGAACATACAATGCCGGACAACAGGTGACTTTTCCGCTCTATACGGCAGAAGAAATCGCTCAGGATACCAGCAGGGATGGTGTAGAACTGTATTATATGCCGACAGAAAATGCACAGCCGAACCAGAAATATGTGCTGGTGATCGGAGGAAATGCCATTGTGGTCAGCGCGGAAATCCGCGAAGGCATTTCCACGGCATGGAACCTGCACGAAATGGGCTACCCGGTGTTCGTGCTGCGCTACCGGATCGGCATAAAAGCGACCAACAATGCGCCGCTGGAGGATGTGGCCCGTGCCGTGCAGTATATCACTGAGCATGCAGAGCAGTTTGGTGTACGGGCACAGGATTACGCGATCCTGAGCTATTCCTCCGGTGGACAGATCTCTGGCCTGTTCGGCACCGATGCGGTGGGCTATAAAAACTACGGCCTGCCGAAGCCGGGCGCAATGCTGCTGGGCTACCCGGTAAATACCTTTCTGGAGTTCGAGCCGCTCTATAATGTTCTGCTGGATACCGGTGTGTGTCAGCAGCGCTATTATAAGATGACGCTGTCGGATTACATCACGCCGGACTATCCCCCTACCTACCACTGGTGCGGTAAGAACGACCTGACCCTAATGAGCATGTGCTGGTGGGCACAGGGACCGGTGCTGGAAAAAGCGCTGGTCCGGAACGGTGTTGCCCATATTTATCATGTGTATGATAATGCACCGCATGCGGTAGGTGCGGGTAAGGGCACCGATGCAGAAGGCTGGCTGACGGAGGCAGCTGCGTTCTGGGAAGAACAGGTCGGATAAAAAGGAGATGTGGCAATGAGACACAAACTCTGTACGGCTGCAGTGTGCATCGGGATGCTGCTGGCTCTGGCACTGCCCGCATGGGCGGCAGAATACGGCAAAGCCAATATTACCCCGCAGACCACGATGAATGAGCTGAGGGAAAATCCCAGCATCGTGGGCTCCGGCCTGTACACCTACTCGCGTGAGCAGGACTGCACCCTGAAACAAGCCTACTGGGGTACACAGGAACTTGAAAAGTTCTCCAATCAGTGGACGGCACAGGATGCGGCAGAGGGCCTCAATCAGCTGATCCGGAATTATAATGCGGGCATCCAGATCACCTACCCGCTGTATACGGCAGAGGAAATTGCGCAGGACACCAGCCGGGATGTTGTGGAGCTGTACTATTTTCCGGCGCAGGGAGAAACGAAAAACCGGAAATATGCACTGGTGCTGGGTGGAAATGCCCTGATCACCAGCGCCGAGATCCGCGAGGGCATATCTACGGCGTGGCAGATGAACCAGATGGGCTATACTACGTTTGTGCTGCGCTACCGTATCGGGATACGGGCAGGCGGCAACGCACCTATGGAAGATGTGGCGCGGGCAGTGCAGTATATCACCGCACATGCAGAGCAGTTTGATGTGCAGCCGGAGCAGTATGCGGTGATCGGATACTCTTCCGGCGGACAGATCACCGGTCTGTTCGGTACAGATGCAGTGGGATACCGGAACTACGGCTTGCCAAAGCCTGGTGCTCTGCTGCTGGGTTATCCGGTAAATACATTCCGGGAACTGAAACCGGGCTATCGGATCCTGCTGGATCCCGGTGTGCTTGCACAGCGGTATTACGATATGAATGTGTCGGACTATATAACGCCGGATTACCCACCGACCTTTTTCTGGTGTGGCAAAAATGACCTGACTCTTATGCTGATGGACTGGTACGCACAAATTCCGCAGCTTCAAAAAGCGATGGAGAAGAACGGCGTGCCCTATGTCAGCCATGTGTATGATAACGCGCCGCATTCGATTTCTACAGGACGCGGCACCGATGCAGAAGGCTGGCTGAACGAGGCTGTTGCATTCTGGGAAGAACAGACAAAATAAAAAACACGCAGATCCGGGCTTTGCAGCTGCACAGCCCGGATTTTGCAATGGGAGACGAAAATGGAATTTCTGGCATTTCTTTACACGGTGCTGCTGGTGGCCATCTGCCTGATGATGGCGCTGCTGCTCTACCGCTCGGCAAAGCCGACGGCCAGCCGGGACGATACGGAACTGAAGGAATGGCTGCGCCAGCAGCTGGATGCGCAGAACCGTCAGATGGAAGCGAAGCTGGCAGAGATGTCTCAGCAAAACCTTGCCGCCATGGGGCAGATCAGCGAGACGCTGCAGGCTTCGGTGCAGAGCATGAGCACTGCCCTTGCTGCCGGGCAGGGCAGTCAGCAGCAGACCATGGAGCAGCGGCTGCAGGGGCTGGAAGCCTCTAATTCCCGTAAGCTGGAAGAGATGCGCCGCACCCTTGCCGAGGGCCTGACCACCTTGCAGACCCAGAACGCCCAGAAGCTGGACGAGATCCGGCATACCGTGGACGAGCAGCTGCAGGATGCCCTGCAAAAGCGGGTGACCGAGAGCTTCAAAGCGGTCAATGACCAGCTGGAACAGGTATATAAGGGTCTTGGCGAGATGCAGAACCTTGCCGCCGATGTGGGCGGGCTGAAACAGGTGCTTTCCGGCGTGAAGACCCGCGGCATTCTGGGCGAGATCCAGCTGGGTGCGATCCTGGAAGAGATCCTTGCCCCGGAACAGTACGACACCAATGTGGCCACCATCCCGGGCAGTACCCAGCGGGTGGAATATGCCATCCGGATGCCCGGCGCGGACGGCAGCACGGTCTGGCTGCCCATCGATTCCAAGTTCCCGGGCGACACCTATGCCCATCTGCAGGACGCGCAGGCTTCCGGCGACGCACAGGCCGTGGAGAATGCCCGCCATGCACTGGAACTGGTGCTGCGCAGCGAGGCCAAGGACATCCGGGAAAAATATGTGGAGCCGCCCTATACCACGGCCTTCGGCATCCTGTTCCTGCCGTTTGAGGGCCTGTATGCCGAGGTGGTGAACGCCGGTCTGCTGGAAGTGCTGCAGCGGGACTATCAGGTGAACATCGCGGGCCCCAGCACCATGGCGGCGCTGCTCAACAGTCTGCAGATGGGCTTCAAGACCCTTGCCATCCAGAAGCGCTCCGGCGAGGTGTGGCAGCTGCTGGGTGCGGTAAAGACCGAATTTGACAAGTTCGGGCAGGGACTTTCCAAGATGCAGCAGCGTCTGCGCCAGACCGACGAAGAGCTGGATAACCTCATCGGGGTGCGCAGCCGTGCCATCAGCCGCAAGCTGCGGGCGGTGCAGACCATGGACGAGGGCGCTGCCGCCGCGCTGCTGGAGCTGGACAACGAGCCGGGCAGACCGGTGGCGGCACATCTGCCGGAGAATGGGGAAGAGCTCTGATGTGCAGAATATTCCCGCGTTATCCCTTGCGATTTTTCTGACGATGTGGTATGATAGGAACTGTTCTCAGAAACAACCGCCGCAAAAACGCGGCACTGCATAAAAATATAAATAAGGAGACCGAGCATTATGAGCGTAAACAAGATCAGTGAAGCCATTCTGGGCGTTGGTGTGGATGATACCACCATCGACCTGTTCGAGAGCCAGTATCCGGTGCCCACCGGTGTCAGCTATAATTCCTATGTCATTCTGGACGAGAAGACCGCCGTTCTGGATACGGTGGATGCCCGCGCCACCGAGCCGTGGCTGGAAAACCTGACCGAAGCTCTGGCAGGCCGTAAGCCGGATTATCTGGTGGTCTCCCACATGGAGCCAGACCACGGCGCAAATATCGCAAAGCTGGCGGCACTCTATCCGGAGATGCAGGTGGTGGGCAACGCCAAGACTTTCCTGTATATGGATCAGTTCTTTGGTGCTGATGCTGTGGCAAAGGAGCGCCGCGTGGTGGTGAAGGACGGCGAGAGCCTGAGCCTTGGCACCCACACCCTGACCTTTGTCTTTGCCCCCATGGTGCACTGGCCGGAGGTCATGGTCAGCTATGAGAGCAGCGAGAAGGTGCTGTTCTCCGCTGATGGCTTCGGCCGCTTTGGCGCCGTGGCAAAGTTTGACGAAAAGGCCGACTGGGCCAGCGAAGCCCGCCGCTACTACCTGAACATCGTAGGCAAGTACGGCCCGCAGGTACAGGCGCTGCTGAAAAAGGCAGCGGCGCTGGACATCCAGACCATCTGCCCGCTGCACGGCCCGGTGCTGACCGGAGATCTGGGCAAGTACCTGAATTACTATGACATCTGGTCCAGCTACAAGCCCGAGGAGCCGGAAAAGATTCTTGTGGCAAGTGCTTCCATCCACGGCCACACCCGTGCAGCAGCCCACCTCATGGCAGAAAAGCTGCGTGCAAAGGGCGCAAAGGTAGTGGAGATGGATCTGACCCGCACCGATGTGTCCTATGCCGTCACCGAAGCCTTCCGCTGCGGAAAGATCGTGCTGGCCTGCGCCACCTACGACGGTTTCCTCTTCCCGCCGATGGAGAATCTGCTGACCCACCTCAAGACCAAGAGCTTCCAGAACCGCACGGTCGGCCTGATGGAGAATGGCACCTGGGCACCCATGGCCGCAAAGCTCATGCGCGCCGAGCTGGAAGGCATGAAGAACATCACGGTCTGTGAGAATGTGGTCACCATCCGTTCTGCCGCCAATGCCGCTGCAGAAGCCCAGATGGATGCTCTGGCTGCGGAGATCACGGAAAAGTAAACAGAATGGTCTGTACAGGGCCGCTGCCTGCCGAAGAGCCTCGGCGGGTAGCGGCCTTTTTGCAGCAATTGAACAATCGAAAGAAGCCTGATATAATACAATTAAAATTTGGGTCGGAGGAAATTGCGGATGTTAAAAACAATAAAGCGGAATATACTGCAATGGTGGAATGAACTGGATAAAAAATATTTTTTGGGAATGCTGCTTTTTTCATCCTTTGTGTTTTTTCCGCTTGTCAGCCAGCGTTTGACAAATGCTTATGACGGAATGTGGACAACGGCGGAATACCGGGTAGGCGGGTGGGAGCTTTCCAACGGACGATGGCTTTGGCCAGCGTTCAGCTTTTTACGGTTTAGCCTGCAGCTGGAACCCATCAACGCAGTGGTGTGTCTGATGCTGGTTTCTCTTGGAGTCACCAGACTTCATATGCTCTTCAAACCGGCATGGATGAGAACATCCTGCATTGACTGGCTCGCAGGATTATGCTATTTGGCTAATACCGTGATCGGTTGTTACCTCTCGTTTGCACATCAATCGGTCGAGTTTGGTTTGGCATTTTATTTGTCGGTGCTGGCAGCGGTCTGTGTGATCAGAAGCCGCAGCATTGCGGCAGGCGTTGCGCAGGGAGCATTTTTACTTGCGTTGAGTCTTGGACTCTATCAGACAGACCTTGCTTGCTTCTGCATGGTGCTGCTGGCGTGGTTTCTGGTACTGTTGTTCCGAGGTGAAGAAGGGATAAAGCTCCGGTGCTATATCGCAAAATGTCTGGGCAGTGCGGTGTGTGGCGCGGCGCTGTACTGGGGAATATTGCAGATTATTCTGAAGATTTCAGGTGTTGCAATGACGAATTATCAGGGCGGAGCAGATATTTCAGTGTCTGGAATCCTGAAAAATCTTCCTTCCAGCGTTGCAAAGTGCTATGAGCTTTTTTATCGGTATTTCTTTGGCACCCTTGTAAAACACAATATGCTGCAGGAAACTGCAGTTGTATTTGTTTTGATTTTTTGTGTGGTGGGTGCCGCGCTTGCGTGCAGAATGGTTCGGCTCATACGCCGGAAAGATTGGGAAAACGTTTTCTATGGCACGGCAGCGCTGCTGGTGCTACCCATGATGTGCACGGTATTTATGGTGGCAACCTCGCAGGCGTCGTTTTATATTCCCATGTCCGGAGGTCTGGCCTTGTTCCTGCCGGTCTGTTTCTGGCTATTGGACAGCAGCCGGGAGGGAGAAACAGCCTGTGATGCGTTCCGCAAATGCTGGAATAAAGCAGAAAAAGCACTGATCCTGCTGACGGCGGCTGCTGTCGTTTACGGGAGCGTATTCATGTCGGCGGTCGATCAGCAGGCGATGTATGAGGGCAGGCAGGCAACGAAAGAACTCTCTGACCTGATCGCACAGACGCTGGTGAGCGAAGGATATTACGATAACGAGATCCCGGTGATGCTTGTGGGAAATGCAAGCAGCAGCCCGTTGTTCCGCACCCATGAGCTATACCACACGGCAAACCCGTATGCGAGAGTGGGACTGTTTATGGCAGAGACGGCGGGTACGATCCGTTTTTCCTGGGATGCAGCTTTCCGCGATTATACGCCGATCTGGCTGAATCTGTGTGATGACAAAACTTATCAGAAACTTCTTGAAACGGAGGAAATCGCAGAGATGCCGACATTCCCGCAGGAAGGTTCCATCCGGAAAATGGATGGTGTGCTTGTGATAAAGGTCTCAGAAGAATATCATCTGGATGCAGACTGGAAAAATAAAATGATGAGCGGCGAATATGACTGATCCTGTTTGGGCGGAAATGATACAACCCCTTGCAAACTTCCGCGAAATGTGGTAGTATACATACGGTTATAAACCTGAATACTCCCAAACGCAGCGACGGAGAGAGTAGGTCTGTACCGCACGGCAAAGAGAGAAGCTTCACCGGCTGAAAGGGCTTCCGTGTGCGGGCTGGCTGAAGTTCGCTCCTGAGCGGTCTGTGCGAAAGGCGGAAGCTCACTAGCACAGAACGGTTGCGCCCCGTTACGGCGTTCTGAGAGCCGCCCGGCATCTGTGCACGGGTGGAAACCGGGTGGTACCGCGGAGCAGAAGAATTACGGCTTCGTCCCTTTTGCCTGAGAAATCGGGCAGGGGGACGGAGCTTTTTTGTTGCACTCCGCTCATCAACACGAAGAATAAAGGAGAGAACATCCATGCAAGCAATGATCGACGAGCTGGCAAAACAGGCCGCTGAAAGCCTTGGTCAGGTGTCCGGCAAGGAAACGCTGGCCTCCTTCTGGCAGGAGTACCTCAGCAAAAACGGCAAGATCCCTGCCCTGATGAAGAACCTGCGCACCGTTGCGCCGGAAGAGCGTCCTGCCATGGGCAAGATCATCAACGAACTTAAGGCCAAGGTGCAGGCAGACTATGACGCTGCCGCAGAACAGGTGAAGCAGGCAGAGCTTGCTGCCCGCAATGCTGCGGAGACGGTGGATATCACGCTGCCTGCCAAGACCCGCCCCATGGGCGGCCTGCACCCGCTGACCCTGATCACCAACCAGATCATCGACGTGTTCTCCGGCATGGGCTTTTCGGTGGGCACCTTCCCGGAGATCGAGGACGATGACCACAACTTTACCCGCCTGAACGTGCCCAAGGATCACCCGGCACGCGACATGCAGGACACCTTCTACCTGTCGGAGGAGTTCCTGCTGCGTACCCAGACTTCCGGCGGCCAGATCCGCACCATGGACGTTCAGAAGCCGCCCATCAAGATCCTGATGCCCGGCCGTGTGTTCCGCTCCGACTCCGACGCCACCCACAGCCCCATGTTCCACCAGATGGAAGGTCTGGTGGTGGATAAGGGCATCACGCTGGGCGACCTGCAGGGCGCACTGAACACCTTCGTGCAGAAGCTGTTCGGCGCTGACACCCGCACCCGCCTGCGTCCCTCCTACTTCCCGTTCACCGAGCCCAGCGTGGAGGTGGACGTGAGCTGCTTCGAGTGCCACGGCAAGGGCTGCCCGCTGTGCAAGCACACCGGCTGGATCGAGGTGCTGGGCGGCGGCGTTGTCAACCGCAAGGTGCTGGAGAACTGCAATATCGACCCGGACGAGTATTCCGGTTTCGCCTTCGGCATCGGCATCGAGCGTATCGCCATGCTGAAGTATGGCATCAACAACATCGGCCTGATGTTCGAGAACAACCTGCAGTTCCTCAAGCAGTTTCACGAATAAGAGGGGAGAGAAGAGACAATGAAAGTACCTTTCAGCTGGTTAAAAGAATTTGTAGACATCGACGTTACTGCGCAGGAACTGGAGGAAAAGCTCTTCTCCTGCGGCTTTGAGGTCGAAGAGCTGATCCCGCTGGATGCCGGCATCAGCAAGGTTGTCGTCGGCAAGATCGTGGAGATGGAAAAGCAGGAGGGCACCCACCTGACCAAGTGTGTGGTGGACTGCGGCGACTACGGCCACGACATCCGCATCAGCACCGGTGCCGCCAACATGAAGCTGGGCGACTGCGTGCCCGCTGCTCTGGATGGCTCCACCCTGCCCGGCGGCATCAAGATCAAGGCCCGCAAGATGCAGGGCGTGGAGTCCAACGGTATGCTGTGCTCCGGCGAAGAGCTGGGTCTGAACGACGATCTGTTCCCGGGCTCTGAGGTCTACGGCCTGCTCATCCTGCCCGAGGATTCTGTCCCCGGCACCGACATTGCTCCCGTGGTGGGTCTTGATGACTATATCTTTGATATCTCCATCACCGCAAACCGTCCGGACTGCCAGTCCGTTCTGGGCATCGCCCGCGAGGTGGCTGCCGTTCTGGGTAAGCCCCTGCACATGCCCGCCATGGACTACAAGACTGCCTGCGAGCCGGATGCGCCCATCACCGTCAAGGTGGAGGCACCGGACCTGTGCCCCCGCTACATGGCACACTATGTGCGCAACATCCGCATGGGCGAGTCTCCCCGCTGGATGAAGCGCCATCTGGCTCTGTGCGGCCTGCGCTCCATCAGCAACGTGGTGGATATCACCAACCACACCCTGCTGGAAATGGGTCAGCCCATGCACGCCTTTGACCTGAACAAGGTCGCCGGCCGCACCATCGATGTGCGCCGTGCCCATGAGGGTGAGAAGATCGTCACACTGGACGAGAAGGAATTTACCCTGAACCCCAACAATCTGGTCATCTGCGATGCCGAAAAGCCGGTGGCACTTGCCGGCATCATGGGCGGCGCAAACTCCGGCATGGACGAGAACACCACCAGCCTGCTGTTTGAGTGTGCCACCTTCGCCCGCGACTGCGTGCGTAAGACCAGCCGCGCTCTGGGCCAGAACAGCGACTCATCCGCCCGCTACGAGAAGGGTGTGGACCGCCACTCTCCTGAACTGGGTCTTGCCCGTGCCCTGCACCTGATCCAGGAGCTGGACTGCGGCGACATCACCACGCTGGAATATGACCTGACCGATGGCCGCCCGATGGAGCGCAAGCACATCGTTACCACCCCGGCTAAGATCTGCGGCGTGCTGGGCATTACCGTGCCGGATCAGACCATGATCGACATTCTGCAGCGTCTGGAGTTCACGGTGGATGTACAGGCCGATGGCAGCTGGGACGTGTCCGCACCCCTGTACCGCGAGGACGTGGAGAGCTTCCCGGATCTGGCCGAGGAGGTCATCCGTGAGTACGGCTACGACCACATCGTGCCCACCTTCCTGAACACCGCCTCCGTTACAAACGGCGGTCTGAACTACGACCAGAAGCAGCAGCTCAAGACCAAGCGTCTGCTGGCTGCGCAGGGCTTCTACGAGGCCTCCACGCTGGCCTTCTACTCCAACGCAGAACTGGATATGCTGCACATCCCGGCGGACGATGCTGCCCGCAAGGCCATTCGCATCCTGAACCCCATCAGTGAGAATCTGTCCATCATGCGTACCCTGCTGGCTCCCTCCATGCTGAATGTCATTGTGGACAATCTCAAGAAGGGCAACACGGAAGGCCGTCTGTTCGAGATGGCACCGGTGTATCTTGCCAAGGAACTGCCCATCAACGAGCATCCGCACGAGCGCCAGACCCTGTGCATCGGCGCATTCGGCCCTGAAGAAGATTTCTTCACCGTCAAGGGTGCACTGGAAGCACTGGCAGCCGGCTTTGGCCTGAGCTTTGACTACAAGCGCGAGACCACCTCTTGGCTGCACCCCGGCATCAGTGCTGCTGTTTACTGCGGTGACAAGCGTCTGGGTGTATTCGGCAAGCTGTCCAACGAGATCAACGGCGAGCTGGAAATTGCAAAGGATCAGAAAGACAGCCAGAATATTTATCTGGGCGAGCTGGATTACGAGGCCCTGATGTCCTGCGTGGACGGCGAGCTGCGCTATCAGCCGCTCAGCCCCTATGCTGCTGTCAAGCGTGATTTGGCACTGGTCTGCGATGAAAAGACTACCTGCGGCGAGATTGAAGAAACCATCAAGAAGGCCAGCCCTCTGGTGGGTGAGATCAAGCTGTTCGATATCTACCGCGGCGCAAATCTGGGCGAGGGTAAGAAGAGCATGGCATTCACCCTGTCTCTGTCCGACCCGAAGAAGGAAGTTTCCGCTGAGGAAGTGGAGCGTGTGGTCAAGAAGATCCTCGGCAACCTGAAGTTCAAGCTTGGCATCGAGATCCGCTAACTTTATTATATAAGTAATATAAGGCCGTCTGTGCAGGAATGTGCAGGCGGCTTTTTTGCGTAAAAAGAGAACGTTGAATACAAGAAAATGAACGTTTTTCAGCAGCGCAAGAAAAAAGATGAAAAAAGTTGTCAAAAAGTGTTGACAAGGGGGCGGGGGTGTGGTATTATACTTGAGCGCCAAGCGCTGAGGCAAAAGAATGACTTCCGAAGCCACAGCAGGAAGCCCTTGAAAAGAACCAATAGACGCTGAAAAAAGTTCCAGTTTGTTCTGAGAAACTTCTTGAGCGTCCAAGTTCAGAAAGTTCAAAAGCTTCTAAAAAATAAGGCTTGACAAAAAACCACTTCGGTGGTACAATAAACAGGTCGTCAGCCGCAAGGCTGAGGCGCACAGGACCTTGAAAATTGAACAATATCGAAAAACTTGTAAGGAACCTTTATGTGTTTGGAAAAACACTTAAAACAATTCCAAAAGTAATTCACACAGGACGCAAGCGATTGCGTGCTGAGCGAACAAGATTTAACACTTTTAAGTGATAAATATCATTTATAAAGAGTTTGATCCTGGCTCAGGACGAACGCTGGCGGCGCGCCTAACACATGCAAGTCGAACGAGCGAGAGAGAGCTTGCTTTCTCGAGCGAGTGGCGAACGGGTGAGTAACGCGTGAGGAACCTGCCTCAAAGAGGGGGACAACAGTTGGAAACGACTGCTAATACCGCATAAGCCCACGGCTCGGCATCGAGCAGAGGGAAAAGGAGTAATCCGCTTTGAGATGGCCTCGCGTCCGATTAGCTAGTTGGTGAGGTAACGGCCCACCAAGGCGACGATCGGTAGCCGGACTGAGAGGTTGAACGGCCACATTGGGACTGAGACACGGCCCAGACTCCTACGGGAGGCAGCAGTGGGGAATATTGCACAATGGGGGAAACCCTGATGCAGCGACGCCGCGTGGAGGAAGAAGGTCTTCGGATTGTAAACTCCTGTTGTTGGGGAAGATAATGACGGTACCCAACAAGGAAGTGACGGCTAACTACGTGCCAGCAGCCGCGGTAAAACGTAGGTCACAAGCGTTGTCCGGAATTACTGGGTGTAAAGGGAGCGCAGGCGGGAAGACAAGTTGGAAGTGAAATCTATGGGCTCAACCCATAAACTGCTTTCAAAACTGTTTTTCTTGAGTAGTGCAGAGGTAGGCGGAATTCCCGGTGTAGCGGTGGAATGCGTAGATATCGGGAGGAACACCAGTGGCGAAGGCGGCCTACTGGGCACCAACTGACGCTGAGGCTCGAAAGTGTGGGTAGCAAACAGGATTAGATACCCTGGTAGTCCACACCGTAAACGATGATTACTAGGTGTTGGAGGATTGACCCCTTCAGTGCCGCAGTTAACACAATAAGTAATCCACCTGGGGAGTACGACCGCAAGGTTGAAACTCAAAGGAATTGACGGGGGCCCGCACAAGCAGTGGAGTATGTGGTTTAATTCGACGCAACGCGAAGAACCTTACCAAGTCTTGACATCCCTTGACGATGCTGGAAACAGTATTTCTCTTCGGAGCAAGGAGACAGGTGGTGCATGGTTGTCGTCAGCTCGTGTCGTGAGATGTTGGGTTAAGTCCCGCAACGAGCGCAACCCTTATGGTCAGTTACTACGCAAGAGGACTCTGGCCAGACTGCCGTTGACAAAACGGAGGAAGGTGGGGATGACGTCAAATCATCATGCCCTTTATGACTTGGGCTACACACGTACTACAATGGCGTTAAACAAAGAGAAGCAAGACCGCGAGGTGGAGCAAAACTCAGAAACAACGTCCCAGTTCGGACTGCAGGCTGCAACTCGCCTGCACGAAGTCGGAATTGCTAGTAATCGTGGATCAGCATGCCACGGTGAATACGTTCCCGGGCCTTGTACACACCGCCCGTCACACCATGAGAGCCGGGGGGACCCGAAGTCGGTAGTCTAACCGCAAGGAGGACGCCGCCGAAGGTAAAACTGGTGATTGGGGTGAAGTCGTAACAAGGTAGCCGTAGGAGAACCTGCGGCTGGATCACCTCCTTTCTAAGGAGTCAGGCGAAAGAGCGACATCAAAGATGACGATCTTTCGGACAGGTAACAAACAAGCAGAGTAGATATTGTTCGATTTTGAGGGCCCTGAAGAGCGAAAGCTTGAAAGAACCTTCAAAGACGTACCTTGAAAACTGAATAATAACTGCGAAACAAAGATTATAGTAAGTTCTTTTTAAGAAATATTACAATTTCAAAAGGAAGGGTAACAATAATCTTCGTTGGCAAGAGAGAATCAAGAGGATACCAAATGTTCCAAGAGAACGTTTGAAAGGTCAAGCGAACAAGGGCGCAGGGCGAATGCCTTGGCACTGGGAGCCGATGAAAGACGTGATAAGCTGCGATAAGCTTCGGGGAGCTGCAAATAAGCATTGATCCGGAGATTTCTGAATGAGGAAACTCACCTGGGTTCATACTCAGGTACGTTATACTGAACTTCAAAATAGGTATATCGAGGGAACCGCCTGAACTGAAACATCTAAGTAGGGCGAGGAAGAGACATCAAACGAGATTCCGTAAGTAGTGGCGAGCGAACGCGGAAGAGGGCAAACCGAGAGTAGAAATACTTTCGGGGTACGGAGCGCATTTAGGACTTAAGTTGTTAACCGAACGGCATGGGAAGGCCGGTCAGAGAGTGTGAAAACCACGTAGGTGAAAACGACAAGAGCCGAGCGAATTCCAGAGTACGGCCAGACACGTGAAACCTGGTCGGAATACGGGGGGACCACCCTCCAACCCTAAATACTACCCAGTGACCGATAGCGTATAGTACTGTGAAGGAAAGGTGAAAAGCACCCCGGGAGGGGAGTGAAAAAGAACCTGAAACCCTGTGCCTACAAGCACCTAGAGCGCGTCAAAGCGTGATAGGGTACTTTTTGTAGAACGGTCCGGCGAGCGATTGTATGCAGCAAGGTTAAGGACTTAAGGTCTGGAGCCGAAGCGAAAGCGAGTTTGAAAAGGGCGTTAAGTTGCATATAATGGGCCCGAAACCGGGTGACCTACCCATGGTCAGGTTGAAGTGGAAGTAAAATTCCATGGAGGACCGAACCGACCTCCGTTGAAAAGGCGGCGGATGAACTGTGGGTAGCGGAGAAATTCCAATCGAACCCGGAGATAGCTGGTTCTCCCCGAAATAGTTTTAGGACTAGCCTCAAGTTAGATACCTGGAGGTAAAGCACTGAATAGCCTAGCGGCCGAGAGGTTAGCGAAGCTTATCAAACTCAGAATGCCAGAGTATTGATGCTTGGGAGTCAGACAGTGTCAGATAAATGTCATTGTCAAAAGGGAAACAGCCCAGATCTACAGCTAAGGTCCCAAAGTCAGGTTAAGTGGAAAACGATGTGAAGATACGCAGACAACCAGGATGTTGGCTCAGAAGCAGCCACTCATTCAAAGAGTGCGTAATAGCTCACTGGTCGAGCGTCTTTGCGCGGAGAATTTAACGGGGCTAAACCTGACACCGAAGCTTAGGCAATACAGCAATGTATTGGGTAGGGGAGCGTTGTATACGCGGTGAAACAGTAGCGTAAGCGGCTGTGGAGTGTATAGAAGTGAGAATGCCGGAATGAGTAGCGCGAATGCAGTGAGAATCTGCATGGCCGAAAGCCTCAGGTTTCTGGAGGAAGGTTCGTCCGCTCCAGGTTAGTCGGGAGCTAAGGTGAGGCCTAACGGCGT
Source organism: Faecalibacterium sp. HTF-F (assembly GCF_023347535.1). Taxonomy (NCBI): domain Bacteria; kingdom Bacillati; phylum Bacillota; class Clostridia; order Eubacteriales; family Oscillospiraceae; genus Faecalibacterium; species Faecalibacterium wellingii. The sequence goes on along the minus strand of NZ_CP094473.1, from coordinate 1,773,535 downwards.
AGCCGATGCACAGACGGTAGAGATTCCGTCACCACCAAAAGAGTTAAGCACAGGGACACATATGAAGTCTCGGAGCCGGGTGTTGGTTCCGGTAGCGATCGAGGGAAGTTAGTACCGAAGTCCGGGATGGAAGATGGCGAGAAAAGCTGTGTGTATTTCTGCGGTGCCCGTACCGCAAACCGACACAGGTAGGTAGGAAGAAGATTCTAAGGCCAACGGGAGAAGGGTTGTTAAGGAACTCGGCAAATTGACCCCGTAACTTCGGGAGAAGGGGTGCTGCAGCAATGCAGCCGCAGAGAATCGGCCCAAGCAACTGTTTACCAAAAACACAGGTTTGTGCTAAATCGAAAGATGACGTATACGAGCTGACGCCTGCCCGGTGCTGGAAGGTTAAGAGGAGATGTGCAAGCATTGAATCGAAGCCCCAGTGAACGGCGGCCGTAACTATAACGGTCCTAAGGTAGCGAAATTCCTTGTCAGGTAAGTTCTGACCCGCATGAAAGGCGTAATGATTTGGGCACTGTCTCAACAGCCCGCCCGGCGAAATTGTAGTACCGGTGAAGATGCCGGTTACCCGCGACAAGACGGAAAGACCCCATGGAGCTTTACTGTAGCCTAATATTGGGTTTCGATGTTGCATGCACAGGATAGATGGGACACTGGGAAGCAGGTGCTTTGGCGCTTGTGGAGTGGCCGTTGGGATACCATCCTTGCGATATTGGAATTCTAACCTGCGCCTTTGAATCAAGGCGGGGGACATTGTTAGGTGGGCAGTTTGACTGGGGCGGTCGCCTCCTAAAGAGTAACGGAGGCGTTCAAAGGTTCGCTCAGCTTGAACGGAAATCAAGCAAAAGAGTGCAAACGCAGAAGCGAGCCTAACTGCGAGACTGACGGGTCGAGCAGTAACGAAAGTTGGAGTTAGTGATCCGGTGGTATGTGAGTGGAAATGCCATCGCTCAACGGATAAAAGTTACCCTGGGGATAACAGGCTGATCTCCCCCAAGAGTCCACATCGACGGGGAGGTTTGGCACCTCGATGTCGGCTCATCGCATCCTGGGGCTGTATTCGGTCCCAAGGGTTTGGCTGTTCGCCAATTAAAGCGGTACGCGAGCTGGGTTCAGAACGTCGTGAGACAGTTCGGTCCCTATCTGTCGTGGGCGCAGGATATTTGATGGGAGCTGTTCCTAGTACGAGAGGACCGGAGCGGACGTACCTCTGGCGCACCAGTTGTTCTGCCAAGAGCATAGCTGGGCAACTATGTACGGATCGGATAAACGCTGAAAGCATCTAAGCGTGAAGCCGACCCAAAGATAAGATATCCCATTGTTTCAAACAAGTAAGACCCCTTGAAGACTACAAGGTTGATAGGCACGATGTGTAAGTGGAGCGATCCATTCAGCAAGCGTGTACTAATAGGTCGAGGGCTTGACCACAATTCGCTTGAGACTCTGAGAGTCAACGAAAAAATGCTAGCAGTGATTATTCAGTTTTGAAGGCACGTCCTTCTAAGAAACACTGGACAAAGTACAACATGTATGTTATACTAGGCCAGTCAAATCGGTCGGTGTCGATGACGGTGAGGTTCCACCTGTTCCCATTCCGAACACAGAAGTTAAGCTCACTTGTGCCGAAAATAGTTCGCTGGAAACGGCGCGTGAAAATAGGTAGTCGCCGACTTGAACAGAAAGCTCTGAGATGGATGTCTCAGGGCTTTTTTGAATTTATGTGGGCAGGATTGCAGGGAAAGAAGGAAGAACAAATGAGGAACCATCATATCGACCTTTGCGGACAGATTGATTTCACACGTACGGATGCCATGCCTCTGCTGGCACGGGACGCGCATTTCAGCTTTGCGTGCAATGGCTGTGGCGATTGCTGCCGGGGGCGGGAGGATATCGTGCTGTCGGGCTTTGATCTCTGGCGCATTGCGGCCCGGCTGCGTCTGCCACCGCTAATAGTGGCGCGGGGGTTCTGCCGGGCAAGCATCGGCACAGTGAGCCATCTGCCGGTGCTGCGGCTGGCCCCGGTGAAAGAAAACCGAAACAATTGTCCTTTCCTCACCGGGAATCACTGCGCCATCCATGATGCTGAGCCGCTGGTGTGTGCACTTTACCCGCTGGCGCAGGAGATCAGCAGGGAAGGGGAGGTGAGTTATTTTCTGCAGCCTACTGCCTGCGGCGGACGGGTGATCGAAGCGAAGGTGGAGGATTACCTGTCCCGCTATGATGTTCCCGCCCGGGAGCAGACGGACGTGCGCTGGGCACTGGGCTGTATGGAGCTGGAAGATGTAGTGGAACAGGCCGAGATGCTGCTCAGCCCGGTGCTGGTACGGCGGATGCAGGCGAAACTCTGGCAGGCGCTGTACTTTAACTACGATTACGCACAGCTGTTTCTGCCGCAGTTGGAGCGCAATCTCGATTGGCTGAATGGCGAAATTATAAAATTGACGGAATATCAGAAAAAGCAAAATAACAAATCAAAATAATCGATAGATATATTTGATGCAATCGATAATAAAGGCCGTTTTTGAACAAAAGTGAGTTGTTTTACCGCGAAATGTGTGTTATACTTCACGAGTGTAAAGCGAGACTGTACAAGTCCCGCATACAAGACTATGCTTTCTGGCGCGGCACCTGTAGGCCGCGTAAGCAAAGAGATAGAGGAGATAGATCATTATGCGTAAAATCACTCGTCGTTCGTTTCTGGCAGCAGCCGCTGCCTGCGGTGCTGCAGCTGCTCTGACTGCCTGCGGCGGTTCTTCTGCATCTTCTGCAGCTGCTTCTTCTGCCGCCCCTGCATCTTCTGCAGCAACCTCTGCTGCAGCTGACGGCCAGAAGTTCACCATTGGTATCTGCCAGCTGGTGCAGCATGCCGCTCTGGATGCCGCCACTCAGGGTTTTGAAGATGCTTTGACTGCGTCCTTCGGTGAGAATGTTACTTTCGATTTCCAGAACGCACAGGGCGATTCTGCAACCTGCGCTACCATCACCAACGGCTTTGTTTCTGCTGGTGTGGATCTGATCATGGCAAACGCCACTCCTGCCCTGCAGGCTGCACAGTCTGCCACCAACACTATCCCGGTGCTGGGCACCTCTGTTACCGAGTACGGTGTGGCTTTGGGCCTGACCGATTTCGACGGCGTTGTGGGCGGCAATATCTCCGGCACTTCCGATCTGGCCCCGCTGGATCAGCAGGCTGAGATGATCGTGGAGTGGATGCCTGAAGCCAAGAAGGTTGGCCTGCTGTACTGCTCTGCTGAGGCCAACAGCCAGTATCAGGTGGACGAGGTTCAGAAGTATCTGGAGGAAAAGGGTGTCACCGTTACTCAGTACGCTTTCTCTGATTCCAACGACCTGTCCTCTGTCTGCCAGAAGGCTGCGGACGAGAACGATGCTCTGTACGTTCCTACCGATAATACGGTCGCTGCCAACACCGGCATCGTGGACGGTATCTGCCGCCCGGCAAAGAAGCCTGTGTTCGCAGGCGAAGAGGGCATCTGCGCCGGCTGCGGTGTGGCCACCCTTTCCATCAGCTACTACGATCTGGGCTACACCACCGGTGAGATGGCAGTCAAGATCCTGAATGGCGAGGCTGATATTTCTTCTATGCCCATCGAGTACACCGATGTAACCAAGAAGTACAACAAGGCCATCTGCGACGATCTGGGCCTGACCGTTCCCGATGGCTACGAGGAAATCGAAGGCTAAAGTATTTCGGAAAACAAAATAGAAAATCAGCGGAGAAGGGCTGAGAACGCTCTTCTCCGCTTTCCCGTATTCAAACGGGCGAATAAAAAAGTGTATCAGAATCAGGAGGAATTGTTTTGGACGTTATTGCAAGATTGGCAAATCTGCCGGGCGCTTTGCCGGGTGCCTGCGCACAGGGCCTTATCTGGGGCATCATGGCCATTGGCGTGTATCTGACCTACCGCATTTTGGATGTGGCTGACCTGACCGTGGATGGTTCCTTTGGCACCGGCGGCGCAGTGTGCGTCATGTGCCTGCTGTCCGGCCAGAATGTCTGGGTCTCGCTGTTCATGGCGCTGTTGGCAGGCTTGCTGGCAGGCTTTGTCACCGGCATCCTGCACACTTTTATGGGAATCCCGGCTATCCTTGCCGGTATCCTGACCCAGCTTTCGCTGTATTCCATCAACCTCAAAATCATGGGCAAGGCCAATCAGGCTATCAATGTGGATAAGTACAGTCTGCTGATCTCCCTGCGCTGGGTCAAGGAATTTGCACTCCATAACCCCATTATCATGGTCATCATCGTTACCGCTGCGCTCATCGGTATCCTGTACTGGTTCTTTGGCACCGAGCTGGGCTGCGCCATCCGTGCTACCGGCTCCAACCCCGCAATGTCCCGGGCGCAGGGCATCAACACCAACTTCAATATTGTGATGGGTCTGGCGGTCTCCAATGGTCTTGTGGCTCTGTCCGGTGCGTTGCTGAGCCAGTATCAGGGCTTTGCAGATGTCGGCATGGGCCGTGGCGCCATCGTCATTGGTCTGGCTGCGGTTATCATCGGCGAGGCACTGTTCAGCCGCATCTTCCACAACTTTGCACTCAAGATGGCTGCCGTTTCTCTGGGTGCCATCATCTACTACATTGTGATCCAGCTGGTGCTGACGCTGGGCTTTGATGCAAACCTGCTCAAGCTGCTGAGCGCCTCCGTGGTGGCAATTTTCCTTGCCGTGCCGTACTGGAAGGGCAAGTACTTCTCGAAGCCGGTGAAGAAGGCAAAGGAGGATGCAAAAAATGCTTGAGATCCAGAACGTTTCCAAGACCTTTAACGCTGGCACGGTCAACCAGAAAACTGCCCTGAACGGCCTGAACCTGAAGCTGAATGAGGGCGATTTTGTCACTGTGATCGGCGGCAATGGTGCGGGCAAATCTACGATGCTCAATGCTGTTGCCGGTGTGTGGCCGGTGGATGAGGGCAAGATCATCATTGATGGTGTGGATGTCACCCGCCTGAGCGAGCATCAGCGCGCAGCCTATATCGGCCGTGTATTTCAGGATCCCATGACCGGCACCGCCGCCACCATGCAGATCGAAGAAAACCTTGCGCTGGCAGCCCGCCGTGGCAAGCCACGTACCCTGCGCATCGGCATCACAAAGGCCGAGCGTGAGCAGTACCGTGAGCTGCTCAAGACCCTTGATCTGGGCCTTGAAAATCGTCTGACCGCCCGTGTAGGCCTGCTTTCCGGCGGTCAGCGTCAGGCACTGACCCTGCTGATGGCTACCATGAACAAGCCCAAGCTGCTGCTGCTGGACGAGCACACGGCGGCATTGGACCCCAAGACGGCATTAAAGGTGCTGACCTTGTCAGCCAAGATCGTGGAGGAAAACCACCTGACCACCATGATGATCACCCATAACATGAAGGATGCCATCAAGTATGGCAACCGCCTCATCATGATGCACGAGGGCCACATCATCTATGACGTGGCCGGTGAGGAAAAGAAGAATCTGCATGTTTCTGACCTGCTGGCCAAATTCCAGATCGCCAGCGGCGGTGAGTTTGCAAACGACCGCATGATCCTGTCCTAATAAAAATTTCGTTGCCCGCAAAAATCAAAGGACGCCTGCCCTCGGGAAAAACCGAGGACAGGCGTCCTTTTTTCAAATACGGGAAGCACGTTGAGAGGCTTCATAGGTAACCGCCCAGTGAAAGCACGCCCACAGAAAGACAAGAGGCTGTTGCACAAGGATAGTGAACCGCTCCCTGTCAAGTAGACAGACGAAAAAACAAAATGTTTTCTCCAGAATTTCAGAGATGAGATATACAACGGCAACTTTTTCATTGCAAAATGCTTGTTGGGGGACACCAAAACCCGTGAACTGCATCCGCCGGATGCAGGCTGATGTACCGAAAAAACTGGTATAACAAACAAATTTCAACCGAATGATTTGGATAAAATGCGGCTGTTTGGAATTTCTATTTTATTGTTGAACTATTAGTGGTAATATTAATCTATTATAATTGGGTTCGACAAAGTGTATGAGGAGAACTATTATGGGATCACTAACGCATGTATGTGTGTGGTCTTCTAAGGGCTGGACTCATATCGCACCTGAAGAAGTCGCCCGTAGCCATCCGGGAGAATCGGTATCTGCACGCAGTGGGCTTTTTATGTGTGAATTGTGCGGACAATATGCAAAGTCGTATGCAGTTCAGAAGATTTTGAATGTCTGATAAGACAATAGAACTCTATATTATGTAAAGTGTACAGGAGAGTGTGCTCGATGACTGAACAGGAAAAACTCCACCACGCAAAACACTATATTGACAGCCTTGCCAATGGGTTGAATCCACTGGATGGAACACCGATTCCAGAACAGGACATCGTGAATAACGTAAAGATTTCTCGATGCCTGTTCTTTGTATCCGATGTCCTGAGAAAACAGCTTGATGGTCATGAACCTAAAAAGGTGTCCGAGAAGGATAAGAAACTGTTTTACATTACGGAAGAAGAAAAGCTGCAATATGTACCGTCAAAAACACCGATACCTGCCAGTGGAATCAGCTATAAAGTAAATGAGATTCTGGACAAAAAGAAAATGCGGAAGGTATCTTATCGAACCATCACCACGTGGCTGGTAAAAGTTGGACTTATGGAGGAGGAAGATATTTCAGATGGAAAATGTCGCAAGGTTCCAACTGCCAGTGGTATTGCGATGGGAATCACTACTGAAATCCGTACAGGAGTACATGGAGAATATCCGTGCGTTGTCTACGATGAGAATGCACAGGAATTCGTGATAGACAATCTGAATGCAATCATGAATCCAACGGATGATTGAAAAGTCCCCAGTCTATACTGATTCTAGTCGGTTTAGACTGGGGATTGCGTATCAAATCATCTGAAAATGCTTCAAAGCCTCCACAATCGCATCCTCTTTCTCCTTCGGACACTTGGGCTGCTTCGCATTTTCATTTTTCGCTTTATGGTAATTCTCTCGCTCAATAATGCCGTACTTCTGCTTCACCTGTGCGATATAGAGATTGGAGGCCTTCAACTGATGATGCTCCCATACATAATCCCGAATCTCATTGTAAGTCGCCTTGCTTTCCGCAGCAGTCACATCCAGTTCATCCATGCTGACGTCCACTTCGATGTGCCGCTCGACATTGAGTTTGGTCAAAAGGAGAACCGCTTCGCAATGGCTTGAGGGTTGCGTTTGTTACATCGTTTTGGTATAACAACTCACAACCTCGCAATGGCTCGATACCTGCGAAATGATGTCATAATCATACATTTTGGGGATTCGTTCTCGGAAACAAAGTAATGCGGATTTGGGGATGGGGCAGGGGAGGAGGAGAAAAGTGGCTCGTTCTGGGGAACAGAGCAACCATTTTATTATAAAATAATATACTGCAAACGCTTTGTGATTGCAATGAATATCTATCAATTGTCCATCAGATAAGCATATTTGCGAATTTGTATCCGGAGCAGCTGCTCTATGCGCTGCCGAATTTCTGGAGCATAGTATGGAACCAGTTGCTCCAATTCATTATGTACATCTTTTATCGTAAAGTTGAAATGCAACTGTATGCCGTATAACTCTTCTGCGGCATCTAACTGTTCATCAAAGCTAAGGCTAAAAGGTTTTGCTTCGATTTTCTTCAAACAAGCATCCAAAGGTAACTCTAACGGATAATCGTTACTTGTATCCGCAAATAAGCAAAGTCCTTGATCGAAAAGCGGACTTAAAGCATATTCCTGTATTTTATCGTTATAGAGGACGGCGATGTTGTTTGTATGCCGATCTTCATTCAAAAAGAAAGCATCAATTTCGAGCATAGCGGTTAGATATGCGCCGAAGTTTGTTAGACCGGTGATGCGCTCAACCTCACCCACAAGGAATGGAATCCGTTCGGACGAACCATCAAGTTCTGATAGTTTGATGGCGAGGCTCTCACCTGTGAATTGACGATATAGTTTCTCAAGAGGAATCAACATCTGATCTTCTTTCAAAAAATCTGTGCTGGTGCATCCAGTATAAAGGGTATTGTTATACTCTATTTGAACCGGATGGTATAGAACAAAAGAATGTTGTATAGTGCTTTTCTGCAAAAGATGGGATACCAAAACCTCGGATAAACCTTCATATCCCATAGCAACGGTGTACAAAGGGAACATAATAAAAAACTTAATAATGGACTGCCAATCTTACACAAAGTACCGCCCAAACGAGACTACGGGCGGTATTTTTGTATCATGGCGGAGAAAGGAGGAACTTCCCACGGGGGCTTGACTGAAAAGTTGAGCCTCTTTTTTCATGCCAAAAAACAGGAGGTAAATGCTTATGGCAGATGATAAAACCACAAAAACGCCGGAACAGCCGGTAACGGATAGCGGGCCGGGCAAGGAAACGCCTCCCGCTCCCCCAAAAGAGCCGGAGAAGGTTTCCGTTTCTCCGGAGCCGGAAAAAAAGACGGAACCGGAGGTAAAGAACCCGCAGGTTTCCGTCTATAACTTCGCTGAAATTATGAAGGAAAAGAAGGTCGAGGAACGGGCGGCAGCTCCCAGCGGGGAAAAGCCTGCCCCGGCAAAAACGGAAAAACCGGAAAAGCAGCCGGAGGCTCCGAAGAAAGCGGAGGAAAAACACAAAGAGCCGGAACAGCCGAAGCGCCGGGGCCGTCCCCCGAAAGCAGATAAGGACAAGGCCGCAACCCCGAAGCCCGAAGCTCCCGCACAGAAACCGGAAAATGCGGTCAAAAAGGAACCGGAGAAAAAAACGGCGCCAACGGTACAGGCCGCTCCCGCTCCGAAGGAACCCGAAAAACCGAAGGATGCACCACGCCGGGGCAAGGAACAGATCGTCTATATCAAGCTGAACGAGCTTCACGCCTTCAAGAACCATCCCTTTGAGGTTCGGGATGATGAAGAAATGCGGGCTATGGTGTCCAGCGTCAAGGACAAGGGCGTGACCCAGCCCGCTATCGTCCGTCCCCGTGAGGATGGCGGCTATGAGATCGTGTCCGGCCACCGCCGCCAGAAGGCCAGCGAGCTTGCCGGATATGCGGATATGCCCTGTATTGTTCGCAATCTGACGGACGATGAAGCCATCACGCAGATGGTCGAGGACAATCTCAACCAGCGTGAAGAAATCCTCCCCAGTGAGCGGGCCAAAGCCTTGAAAATGCAGCTTGAGGCCATCAAGCACCAGGGCTCCCGCACTTCGGGCCAGATTGACCCGAAGGACGCAGGAAAACGCTCCAACGAAATTGTAGCCGAGCGCAATAAGATGGCGGTCAAGCAGGTGCAGCGGTATATCCGTCTCAATGAGCTGGTTCCAGACCTGATGAAGCTGATGGATGAAAAAAAGCTGGGTTTTACTACGGCGGTGGAGCTTTCCTATATCGGCAAGAAGAACCAGAACTATATCGCCGTCGCCATTGACAGCCAGCAGTCCTCGCCTTCACAGGCGCAGGCAAAGCGTATGCGTGAGTTGGACGAAAAGAAGCTGCTCAACGGGGATGTGATCGACGGCATTATGATGGAGGACAAAAAGGAGGTAGACAAAGTGATTTTGACAGGTGCGGAACTGAGCAAGTATTTCGGCAAGGAAACTACGCCGAGGGAAATGAAGGACCAGATCATCAAGCTGCTGGACGACTGGAAGGGCCAGCAGAGGGAACACGAAAAGCCGGAGAAGAAAAACGAACAGGAAAAGTAAGCCGAAACTTCGGGTCAACGTGGCCCGAGGATTGCTGGGCTCTGCCCCGCGCCCCGAAGCTCTGGAGATATAAATTATTCCCCGTCGCCAGTTATTCCGTAGCATAGCCGGGAAAATCAGTCAAGGGCAGCGCCGCCGCAGGCGGTGCCAGAGGCACCCTTGACGGATTTCTCCCGGTTATGCTTTTTCCCGATCAAGCGACGGGGATATAAATTCTCCAGAGCCGTTCCCCTTCCCGGGGGAAGGGGCGGAGGGGTTAGGCGATACCTTGCTTTTCCCTAAACCAAAACAGAAATGGAGGTTCAACCAATGAAACGACCTTTAGCATACCTGACCGCCGCATGGAGCGGTGAGCCGGATGTTGATATGGAGCTGGCGGCCCACTACTGCCGCCTTGCTTATGAGGCGGGCTTTTCCCCGATCTGCCCGCTCTTGTATCTGCCGCTGTTTTTGAATGACAGCGTTCCCGAGGAACATAAGGCCGGGATCGATATGCGCCGGGATATGCTGCGGCGCTCCCACACCCTGATCGTCTGCGGCAGCGCTGTGGACGAGGATGTGAAAAACGATATTGCGGTTGCCGGACGGCTGGGCATTGCGGCGACAACGCTGGAAGGGGTGCTTGCCGTGAAGGGACACGGCACCCCGGGCCATGCCGGACGTTAAGCTGGGGAGCCTTTTCGACGGGATTGGTGTGTTCCCTCTGGCGGCTTCCCGTTGCGGTATCCGTCCGGTATGGGCCAGCGAGATTGAAAAAGCACCCATCTCCATAACCAAAAGGCACTTTCCCGACATGGTGCATTTGGGGGATATTACGAAGGTGGACGGCGGGAAAATCCCGCCGGTCCATGTGATAACCTTCGGCTCTCCCTGTCAGAACCTTTCTCTGATCGGCAACCGCTCCGGCCTTGCCGGGGCAAAATCAAGCCTGTTCTATCAGGCGTTTCGTATCATACAGGAAATGAGGGATGCTACTGATAACCTATATCCAGCTATCGCTGTTTGGGAAAACGTCATGGGAGCGTTTTCTACAAATGACCGGATGGACTTTAGAGCCGTCCTATCCGCCTTCTCGGACACCGAAGTTCCAATGCCTCCTTCGGGAAGATGGGGAAACGCCGGAATGGTGCGAGGGGGAACGCCTGATGTGTGCTGGCGGCTCATGGACGCCCAGTATTGGGCAGGCTCCCGAAGGCTGGCACGAAGGCAGCGGATTTTCGTCGTGGCGGATTTTGGAGGCAGACGTGCCGCAGACATACTATTTAAGCCCCGTCCAATGCTCCCACTTCCTCCGCCTTGCGGAGAGGGCGGGCGGGCCGCCGCCGAAGGAAATCGAACAGCTTCTTTTGAAACAGGGCGGCAGATACCAGTCATCCACCCCTTTCAGTGCTTCCGTATGCGGGGAGCGGCAAAAAGGCAGGAAGAAACGGCCTTCCGAAACAGCTTCGGATTACCAACTGACCCTTTTCCCACTCTTTTAGCCAGTGATGTAACGCCCTTTGCCTTCTGGTATGAGGGCGACCCGGAGGGCGGCTGTATCCGTTTTCTGACGGAAACAGAAAGTGAACGGCTGATGGGGCTGCCGGAGGGCTGGACAAAGTACGGGGCGGACGGCATGGAGATCCGGCCTCTGCAACGCTACAAGGCGCTGGGAAATGCGATTGCCCTCCCTTGCGCCGATTACATTATGGCCGGGATCTATGAGGTGCTGGCTGACCGGGCCGGAAAGGAGGAATGAGCCCATGTTTGAAGCCTATATAACCAACACCGCCCTGTACCCCTTGATGGGGATTGAGGTAGGGACAACGGTACATTTCCCCATGACGACACAGGAGTTGCAGGCCGCCCTTGCCAAAATCGGGATAGATGGGAAACGGTACAGCGAAGTGTTCTTTACCAGCTTTGACAGCGATGTGCTGGGGCTCTACGATCATCTCTACGAATGTGAGAACATCGACGAGCTGAACGAGCTGGGCCACGCCCTGCTGGAAGTACGGGATAAGGGCGGACTGGAAACCTTTGAAGCCGCTCTTGTCTTGGGAAACTACACAAGGAGCGTGAAGGATTTGATAAACCTGACGCAGAACCTTGACCTGTACCGCTTTTACCCGGATATTTCCGATGATGAAGGGCTGGGCCGTCTTTACGCCGACGAGCTTGGGACTATCGACATACCGGAGCACATTCAGAACTACTTCGATTATGAGGCATACGGGCGGGATGTGCGTATCAACGAAGGCGGCGTATTCGCTCCCGGTGGGTATGTGTCGGCAGTCCCGGAGGGCTTCAAGGAGTATTACCACGGATCGCAGGACATCCCGCCGGAACACCGGATATTTGCCTATCCCGAAAAGGCCGAGCCTGTCCACTCCATTCTCGCTGCACTCAAACGGTTTCAAGAAGCCCCGCCCGCTCCGAAAAAGGACAAGGCGGGGCCTTCCCATGAAGAACGGTAAGACTTCGGGCCAGCATGGCCCGAAGCATGAAGGAGGTGCATACCATCAACTATTACCCTATCAATGAAGGAGCCGCCCGCCGGGCAAAAGAAATGAACAGCTTTTCCGACTACAAGGAAGGGAGCGCAACGGCGGAATACCGGGCAATGGTGGACAAGGCCGCTGCCATAGCGGAAAAGCAGAAATCCCGGGTGGACCCCATGTACCATGAGAAGATCGACCATCTGTTAGACACCTACGCCCGCAAGCTGGCCGAAAACATGAACCAAGGCTTTGCCATTGACGCGAGGGTTCCCTCTGTGCTGATCGCCGGGCCTTCCAATTTCCCGGTGGGAAAGAAGGATAAACAGAACCGGGCGCGGGACAGCAACATGGAGGAATGGCGGCATATTCAAGGGCTGCTGGATAAGATACGCAGCACCGGCATGGGCGGGATCAGCGCCGATGACCCGGCAGCGATTGAAAAGCTCCAGAAGAAGCTGGACGGGCTGGAACGCTCCCAGCTCATTATGAAGGAGGTCAACGCCTATTACCGCAAGCATGGCAAGCTGGACGGCTGTGCGCTGCTGTCGCCGGACCAGATTGAAAAGCTGAAAGCAAGCATGGCGTCAAGTTGGCGAAGCGACCCGAGGCCCTTTGAAAGTTACCAGCTAACCAACAACAATGCGGAGATCCGCCGGGTAAAGGCCCGTATCGAACAGCTTTCCAAACAGGCACAGCAGGAATTTTCCGGCTGGGAGTTCGATGGGGGTCGTGTGGAAATGAACCGGGAGGACAACCGCTTGCAGGTGTTCTTTGACGGAAAGCCTGACGCGGACACCCGGGCCGAGCTGAAAAGCAGCGGCTTTCGTTGGGCTCCCAGCGTGGGCGCATGGCAGAGGCAGCTCACGGACAACGCCATCCGGGCGGCTGACCGTCTGGAATGTATCAAGCCGCTGTCCGGCGAAAAGCCCTCCCAACTTCAAAAGAAGCCCTCTATCTTGCAGACCATGCGGGAACAGGACGAAAAAGTCCAGACGGAGCCGGAAAAGAAAGCTCCGTCCGGCAGAGATGCCGAGCGGTAAGCCTCGGGCCACATTGGCCCGAGGTTTTCTGTTCCCCGAGATTGTACGGGGGCCTCCCGGATAGCGGGAACCCCGACGGAAAGGAGGTTTTATGCAGGAAGAAGTAAACCAAAAAACGGTTGCCCTTTCGATCAGGACAACGAAACTCACGGGAAAAGTGCTGGCTGCCGCTCTTGGCAAGGTGGTTCGGGCGCTGCAAAAGCACCACCAGAAGGCGCTGACCCCGCAGGGACGCCAGAGCGTGAAAAAGCTGATGAACCACTATGGCGGCAAAAGTGCCATGCCCTATGTGGGAGCTCCAAAGGATTTTGACCGGATCGCGAAGGAGTTCCATGTGGACTACGCTTTCCATAAAGTGAGCCCCGGTCATTACCTGCTGTTTTTCAAAGCCAATCAGGCGGACGCTATCACGGCGGCCTTCCAGAAGTACAGCGCAAAGGTGCTGAACAAAGAGCAGGACAAGGCTTCCATCTTCGGCCAGCTTCGGAAATTCACGGAGCAGATCAGGACACAGGCAAAGGAAAAGCAGCGAACCAGAGAGGCGGTGAAGGACGGACGTTGAGTGACAAGATCAGAAAATATGTGCTCCCAAACCTGCCGTACCTCTTTGTGTTCTGGTTCTTCTCCAAAATCGGGACGGCCTACCGGATCGCCCCCGGCACAGACTTCGGGACAAAGCTCATGGGGATGCTCGATACCTTCCCCAAAGCCTGTGAAACCTACTGGCCGGGGCTGGGAGGTATTGACCTCCTGGTGGGCCTTGCCGGTGCGGCTGGGGTGTATCTGCTGATACAGTCAAAGATCAGGCAGGCGAAAAAATTCCGGCGGGATGCGGAGTACGGCACCGCCCGCTTTGGAACAAAGGAGGATATAAAGCCGTTTGTTGACCCTAAATTTCAGAACAATGTCATTCTGACCGGGACGGAGTTCCTTACCATGAACACCCGCCCGAAGATTCCCGCCAATGCCCGGAACCTAAACGCCTGTGTCATCGGCTCGTCCGGCTCGGGAAAGACAAGGTTCTGGCTGACCCCGCAGCTCCTTCAAGCCCATTCCTCGTATGTGGTGGTAGACCCGAAGGGCGGCACCCTCGACCAGTGCGGGCGGTTTCTGCAACGGGAGAAATACAGGGTGCGGGTGTTCAACAGTATCGACTTTTCAAAATCCATGCACTACAATCCGCTGGCCTATATCAAGACGGAAAGCGATGTTTTGAAATTCGTTACCGCTCTGATCGCCAACACCAAAGGCGACGGCAAGGAGGGCGACGAGTTCTGGACCAAAGCCGAAACCCTCTTATACTGCGCCCTTGTGGCCTACATCGTCTTTGAGGGGCCGGAAGAAGAACGCAACATGAATACGCTGGTGGAAATGATAAACAGCATGGAAGTCCGGGAGGATGACGAAACCTTCAAAAATGCGGTGGACTATATGTTTGACGGGCTGGAACGCCGCAGCCCCCAGCACTTCGCCGTGAGGCAGTATAAGAAATACAAGCTCGCCAGCGGCAAGACAGCCAAAAGCATTTTGATTTCCTGCGGTGCAAGGCTGGCTCCCTTTGACATTCCACAGCTCCGGGAGATCATGTCCTATGACGAGCTGGAACTGGATAAGCTGGGGGATGAAAAATCGGCTCTGTTCTTCCTTATCAGCGACACGGACACCACCTACAACTTTTTGGTTGCCCTTGCTTTCTCGCAGATGTTCAATCTTCTGTGTGAACGGGCTGACAACACCTATGGCGGGCGTCTGCCCTACCATGTGCGGGTGCTGTGGGACGAGGCTGCCAACACCGGGCAGGTGCCGGGGCTGGAAAAGATCGTGGCCGTCATTCGCTCCCGGGAGATCAGCCTGACGCTCTTTTATCAGGCTATGAGCCAGTGCAAGGCATTGTACAAAGACCATTCCGAAACCATCATGGGAAACATGGACAGCATCGTGTTCCTCGGAGGCCGGGAGGCTTCCACCCTAAAGGATATTTCGGAAAACTGGCTGGGCAAGGCCACCATCTCCATGCAGACCGAGGGCCGAAGCCGGGGACAGTCTGAAAGTTACAGCCAGAATATGCAGCGGCTTGGCCGGGAACTGATGACCACCAGCGAGATCACCACCATGCCCGGGGATAAATGTATCTTGCAGCTTCGGGGGCTCCCGCCCTTCCTGTCCCCGAAGTATGACTTGAAAAAGCACCCGAATTACAAGTACACAGCCGAATTTGATAAAAAGAAAAACGCCTTCCGCTTGGAAAGCCTGTTCCGCCACCGGCCATTGAGACTAAAGCCGGAGGACGAATACACGGTGTACGAAGTGGACGGCTCCGACACGGACGAAGAAGCTGACCTGTTGAATTTCGATGATCTGGACAGCGACGAGTTTGTGTAACTTCGGGCCATGATGACCCGAAGCGCCGCCGATGTGGGCGGCTTTTTTTGTACCCAAAACCATCAAACAAACAAAATGGAGGAACGTATATGGAATTTTTCAATCAGGCAATCGACATTCTTAAAATTCTGGTCATGGCTCTTGGCGCTGGTCTGGCGGTATGGGGCGTCATCAACCTTCTGGAAGGTTACGGGTCGGACAACCCTGCGGCAAATGCTCATGTACGGTAGAGAAGCACAAAGCAAAACAAGGATAGCCAGCCCTGCCACTATTCCGAAGTCAGGGGAACGCAATAGAAAAATTCATAGCTGTATGCTATACTTAATTAGCATTTGAACATATCAAGCTGACACAGCAATCTCTTTACTTGCCGTTAATGCGCGTCTACCAATAGTCCGCACAAAGCAAGAGTAGCGTAAAGGTATAATAATTTCAAACTTCTTTGTAACGAAATTCCGATTTCTCCGTCTAACCTATGAAGCTGAAGGAGGTGATGACAAGTATGGACTATGAAAAGCTCTATAAAGCCTACTATTTACAGGTATACTCGTATACTATTTCTCTTGCCAAAAATCGTGAGATAGCAGAGGAAATCACGCAGAACACATTCTATAAGGCTGTTTCTACAACATCACAATTCAAAGGTAAGTCAGATGAATTGACATGGCTCTGCTCCATAGCAAAAAACCTTTACCATGATGAAATGCGAAGCCGTCAGCGAGTAGCTGATGTGAGTGAAATCAATGACTTGCCATCAAATGAAAATGTTGAGAACTCAGTTGCAGATTCTGACATGGCGTTCCGCATACACCTCGTTCTTCACCGTTTGGAAGAACCATACAAAGAAGTCTTTCAGCTTCGCGTATTCGGGGAACTATCTTTTTCACAAATCGCTGCAATTTTTGGAAAAACAGAATCATGGGCGAGAGTTACTTATCATCGTGCAAAGCTAAAAATTCAAGAAAGGATGGATGAAAAGCATGAGTAAACAATGCGATATTGTTCGAGATATTCTTCCGCTGTATGTTGACGGTGCTTGCAGCGAAGCAAGCGCAGAGATGGTAAAAGAGCATTTGAACGCCTGTGCTGACTGTAACGCAATTTATCAAAAATTGCTTTCTCACACGAGCGAAGATGTTCTTCACGAAGAAAGCGAAAGCGTTATTATGCGCCATGAGGCAAAAGAAAAGCAGAGAGGCAGAAAAAAGATAACGATTGCTGTTCTCGTTTCCATCGCTCTTTGTATCATTGCAATTTTTACAGCTCTCTTTCTGTTACCTATAAACATTGCTTATGAGCCTGTCAAAATCGACTTCCCATTTGAGGTTGAAGATGTCGAAAACGTTGAAATGTACCACTATGACGGAGTGCCTGCATCAGCAGAAAAGAAAGTAGTTGTTGCTGAAAATGATATAAAGACCCTGTATGATAAGTTCAAGGGCTTATCCCTAAAAGACAAAACGACTGAGGAAACTGCCGGAGCAGATGTGACCAGCTTTAGATTTAACCTCTCAGATGGAACAAGCTACGATTTGATTTACGCCTGCTATGGGGTTAAAAACGGCGAATTGAAGTCAGCAGCAGGCGGTTTTAAGTATTTCACAAGTGCGGATATCGGCTCTTATTGGAACAATTTGAATACGGAACTTGAGGCAATTCCTATCAATGAGAGTGAATTGCCGTGAGCAGATAGCAAACCCAGCCGAGCCTGTCAACGGTCAAGATGAACGGCGCAAATGCGCCGCCGTTGACAGCCCCGCCCGTCTTTGCTGTTCGGTAATCAAGAGGGCGACAGCACAAGATGCTGCCGCCCTCTGCCATTATTCAGAAAGGGGGATTTTCCATGACCGAACACGAAAAGTATCAAGAACATATCCGGCATACACACGATGCCTTTTGCAAGACTGTTATTCGCCACGCTGCCATAGACGCAGCCCGGAGCATACGGAGCCGCCGCAAGCGGGAAATCTCGCTTGAATATCTGATAGAAGAAAAACACTATCCATTCAGTACCACAGATAAATACTTTGCGGAGCAATCCGGCATGACCAGCTATCCGCTTTTCGTCTGTGGTCAGATGGTGCTTTTGGAAAGTCCAGAGCTTGCCGCAGCCCTGTCCGCACTATCACAGATGGAACAGGAAATCATTTTCTTGTACTACTTCCAACGATTGACGCATAGGGAGATTGGACGGAGATATGGACGGGCTGGCAACACAACCGGGCGGCGTATTCAGATGATTTTACGGCGGCTACGGGCAGAGTTGGAGGGTTTGTCCTATGAGCCAGCTACTTCCCTATGAGACAATCGTTAAGGCAAGCGAGGGCGACCCGGAAGCTGTTGCCGCCGTCCTATCCCATTATGCGGGATATGTCCGCTCTTGTGCGAAAATGGACGGACAGATTAACACGGATATGCAGGAGCATATCGTCAGGCAACTGATAGAAAGCCTGTTGAAGTTCCGCTTTGACCGCTAAACAGAAAAGTTGTATAATTAGAGCCTGACAAATTAAACTTCAATGAGGGTAGAGCAAATGGAACAGATTATCAATTATAGAGACATACCCACAGATAAAAGGATTGACATATTAAATGCTCTTGAGCGAATAGGTTTTTTTCCGGCATACGGCGGCGTGAGAACAATGCAGCAAATTATGGAAAAGTCAGTTCCAGGTTCAGGCCCACAATTCTATTTCGTTTTCCGTGAAAATGAGTTGATAGGGTACAATTTTCTCATTGGGGACACTAAGAAATATAAAGCGTTCCCATGGCTTGCTATTAGCAATATGGATGAGCAGAAGTTGACTGTTTGTGAAGAACTGATGAAAATACAAATTGCCTTTTTTGAAGAACTCGGAATGCAAAAGATAGCAGATCATTGCGTTAGGATTATGGAAGATTACAGAAAAGGAATTGGAAAGCGGAAAGAAAGCGATTGCAGATAAATTCCATTTGAAAAACGGCTGACAATTTAATACCGCCGCCCATCACAGCGGCAGATAAGCAGTAAATCTTGAAAAGGTTTACTGCTTTTTTTGCGCCCATTTTCAAAAATCTTTGGCAAACCACACCGCCGGATTGTTGTAGGGAGCAGACAGGAAAAACAAAAAAATTTCCGCTGCGTTTGCCAAAACGACCCCTTTTCACCGTTGTAGTGGTGAACAGCGGGCAGAACACGCCGCCGCAATCGCTATATTGGTGGAGCAAGCCAGTATATCCGCAAACCAGAGCCGCCGAGGAAAGCGGTAGTTTTTTAGAGCGAGGAAAGCGGTAGTTTTTTAGAGCGAGGAAAGCGGTAGTTTTTTAGAGCAAGATTCTACCGCAGTACCAAAATTCGCTTTTCGCTCATTTTGCCCCTGCGGGAATCTTGTTGGGGAGTGCCTTCCCCAAACCCTGCTTATGCGGCTTGCGCCGCTTAAAAATCCCTCAAAATATTTTTTCGGATTTTTCAAAAACAGTTCCGCTTCACACCCCGTTTTTCTCCTATTAGTGAGAGGACACCACGCACAGAAAGGAGGTTTTACCATGCGAAAACGATACAACACGCCGCACCGCAGCCGGGTAGTCAAGACACGCATGACCGAGGAAGAATACGCCGAGTTTGCAGAAAGGCTTTCTGCCTACAACATGAGCCAAGCCGAGTTTATCCGGCAAGCCATAACCGGGGCAGCCATACGCCCCATCATAACCGTTTCTCCCGTCAATGATGAGCTGCTTGCCGCTGTTGGGAAGCTGACCGCCGAATACGGCAGGATCGGCGGCAACTTAAACCAGATAGCCCGGACGCTGAACGAGTGGCACAGCCCCTACCCGCAGCTTGCCGGGGAGGTACGGGCGGCGTTTTCCGACCTTGCTGCCCTAAAGTTTGAAGTCTTGCAGAAAGTGGGTGACGCTGTTGGCAACATTCAAACATATCAGCTCTAAAAATGCTGACTATGGCGCAGCGGAAGCCTATCTCACATTTGAGCATGACGAGTTTACCATGAAGCCCACCCTTGATGAAAACGGGCGGCTGATACCGAGGGAGGATTACCGCATTTCTTCCCTCAACTGCGGGGGCGAGGATTTCGCCGTTTCCTGTATGCGAGCCAATCTCCACTATGAGAAAAACCAAAAACGGGAAGATGTGAAAAGCCACCACTATATCATCAGCTTTGACCCACGGGACGGGACAGACAACGGCTTGACCGTAGACCGGGCGCAGGAGCTGGGCGAGCAGTTCTGTAAAGAGCATTTTCCCGGACACCAAGCCTTAGTCTGCACCCACCCGGACGGGCATAACCACAGCGGCAATATCCATGTGCATATCGTCATCAACTCCCTGCGGATTTATGAAGTCCCGCTTCTGCCCTACATGGACAGACCAGCCGACACACGGGAGGGCTGCAAGCACCGCTGCACCAATGCCGCTATGGAATATTTCAAGAGTGAAGTCATGGAGATGTGCCACCGGGAGGGGCTTTACCAAATCGACCTTTTGAACGGCAGCAAGGAACGGATAACGGAACGGGAATACTGGGCGGCAAAGAAAGGGCAGCTTGCCCTTGATAAAGAGAACGCTGCCAGAGAAGCCGCAGGACAGCCGACCAAGCCCACCAAGTTTGAAACGGACAAGGCGAAGCTGCGCCGGACGATACGGCAGGCACTTTCCCAAGCTACCAGCTTTGACGAATTTTCTTCCCTTTTGCTGCGGGAGGGTGTGACCGTCAAGGAGAGCCGGGGGCGGCTTTCCTACCTCACGCCGGACAGGACAAAGCCTATCACAGCCCGGAAGCTGGGGGACGATTTTGACAAGGCTGCTGTCCTTGCCCTGCTCACGCAGAACGCCCACAGAGCCGCCGAACAGAGCAAAGCCATACCCGAATACCCTGCCGCAGTTAAAAAGCTGTCACAAGGGGAAAAAACCACAAAAACCACCCCGGCAGACAACACCTTGCAGCGCATGGTTGACCGGGAAGCAAAGCGAGCCGAGGGCAAGGGCGTGGGCTATGACCGTTGGGCGGCAAAGCACAATCTAAAGCAAATGGCGGCTACCGTTACCGCCTATCAGCAGTACGGCTTTTCTTCCCCGGAGGAACTGGACGAAGTCTGTTTTGCCGCTTATACCACCATGCAGGAAAGCCTTGCAGAGCTGAAGCAGGTGGAAAAGACGCTGAACGGAAAAAAGGAGCTGCAACGGCAGGTGCTTGCCTATTCCAAGACCCGCCCTGTCCGGGACGGGCTGAAACAGCAGAAAAACGCCAAAGCAAAAGCAGCCTACCGTCAGAAGCACGAAAGCGACTTTATTATAGCAGACGCAGCCGCCCGCTATTTCAGGGAGAACGGCATTTCCAAGCTGCCGAGCCATAAAGCCCTGCAAGCAGAGATTGAAACCCTTATCAAAGAGAAAAACAGCGGCTACAACGATTACCGGGCAAAACGGGAGGAATACCGCCGCTTACAGACTGTCAAGGGCAATATCGACCAGATTTTACGCCGGGAACGCAAGCCTGTGAAAAGGCAGGAACAGGATCGATAAAAACCACCCCAAAATGTACCCGAACCCATACCGAACAAGGGGGCTGCCCCGTACCCTATCCGCAATACCAAAGGATTTTTTAACGGGCTTACAGGGCAGAAAAACCCCGAAAATGATACCGAGATGATACAGAATTACCGCCGATACCGTCACACCAGCGGAAACGGCAGAAAGGAGCGCACCCATGCCAAGAATGAGCAAGAAACGGCGGCTGGAATGGTCTTTTTTCCTGCGGCAAGTGAAAGTCGGGAATACCACCTGCGACCGTATCACATACAACGACCTCTGTCGGGGCTGTACCCATAGCTGCAAGCAGAGCTTCCGGGCGGTTATCATACTCTGCCCCCGCTACTACTCCAAACGCCGGAAAAAGGAGGACAGGGACAATGGCAGATAACCGCAAATATTACTACCTCAAGCTGAAAGAGAACTTTTTTGACAGCGACTCCATTGTGCTGCTGGAAGATATGAAAGACGGGATTTTATACTCCAATATCCTCTTGAAGCTGTACTTAAAATCGCTGAAAAACGGCGGGAAATTGCAGCTTGACGAGCATATCCCCTACACAGCGCAGATGATAGCGACACTGACCCGCCACCAGATAGGGACGGTTGAAAGGGCTTTAGAGATTTTCCGGCAGTTGGGGCTTGTGGAGCAGCTTGACAGCGGGGCTTTCTATATGACCGACATTGAGCTGATGATAGGACAGTCCTCTACCGAAGCCGAGAGGAAACGGGCTGCAAGGCTGGAAAACAAGGCACTTTTACCGCCCCGGACAAAAGGCGGACATTTGTCCGACATTCGTCCACCAGAGATAGAGTTAGAGAAAGAGATAGAGATAGAAAAAGAGAGAGAGGGAGAAAAGGGACACCCCGCCCCCGCCGCTTATGGCAGATACAACAATGTGATACTGACCGATACAGAGCTTTCCGGGCTGAAAACAGAGCTGCCCGACAAGTGGGAGTATTATATTGACCGGCTTTCCTGCCATATCGCTTCCACCGGGAAGCAGTACCACAGCCATGCAGCCACCATTTACAAGTGGGCGCAGGAGGACGTTGCCAAAGGCAAGGCTGCCCCGAAACAGGGCATACCCGATTACTCATGCAAGGAGGGCGAGAGCTTATGAAAAACGAGATTGAAGCTATGATTACGGACATTACAACCACTACCGCCGAAGCGGAGGACTACACAGGCGAGGACGGGCTTTTATACTGTGGCAAGTGCCATACGCCAAAAGAAGCCTACTTTTCAAAAGAAACTGCCCAATGGTTAGGGTATGACCGCCACCCAACAGACTGCGACTGTCAGCGAGCAGCCCGTGAAAAGCAGCAAGCCGCCGAAAGCCGACAGAAGCACCTTGAAAAAGTGGAGGACTTGAAACGCCGGGGCTTTACCGACCCTGCTATGCGGAACTGGACATTTGAGCATGACAACGGCAGAAACCCACAGACCGAAACCGCCCGCTTTTATGTGGAGAGCTGGGAAACCATGCAGGCTGAAAATATCGGCTACCTGTTTTGAGGCGGCGTGGGGACAGGAAAAAGCTACCTTGCCGCCTGTATCGCCAACGCCCTTATGGAAAAAGAGGTTGCCGTTCGCATGACAAACTTTGCAACGATACTGGGTGACCTTGCCGCCAGCTTTGAGGGCAGGAACGAATATATTTCCCGCCTTTGCAGCTATCCCCTGCTGATACTTGATGATTTCGGTATGGAGCGAGGGACAGAATACGGGCTGGAACAGGTTTACAGCGTGATTGACAGCCGTTACCGAAGCGGCAAGCCGCTGATCGCCACGACCAACCTCACGCTGGAGGAATTGCAGCACCCGCAGGACACGCCCCACGCCCGTATCTATGACAGGCTGACTTCCATGTGCGCCCCCGTTCGCTTCACGGGCAGCAACTTCCGAAAGGAAACCGCACAGGAAAAGCTGGAACGCTTAAAGCAACTGATGAAGCAGCGAAAGGAGAGCCTATGACAGAAACCAAACAGACAAGCACCACCAAAACAGACCGCCGCCCGGACTGTGTAACGGAAATCCGCATGGGCAACTCCGTCCTTACCGTTTCCGGCTTCTTCAAGCAGGGCGCAACCGATACCGCAGCAGACAAGATGATGAAAGTGCTGGAAGCGGAAGCTGCTACACAAAAAACGGCGATTTGACCGACCATAAAGAAGCAGATTTGACGCTTTTGCCGCTATACAGACAGCCGCCCCATGTGGTACAATCAAGGTACGGAATAGTGGGGCTGGCTGTCGGAAACGGAGGATTTTATGTTAAGACAGACCAACCAACAACCAATTACCGCCCTTTACCCAAGACTTTCCCATGAGGACGAGCTGCAAGGCGAAAGCAATTCCATTTCCAATCAGAAGCGTATCCTTGAAACCTATGCAAAGCAGAACGGCTTTTCCAATCTGCGCTGGTACACGGACGACGGTTATTCTGGTGCGAACTTTCAAAGACCCGGTTTTCAAGCCATGCTTGCAGACATTGAAGCCGGAAAAGTCGGGACAGTTATCGTAAAGGATATGTCGAGGTTAGGGCGAAACTACCTACAAGTGGGAATGTACACAGAAATGATTTTCCCACAGAAAGGTGTCCGCTTCATCGCTATCAATGATGGAGTGGACAGTGCACAGGGCGACAATGATTTTGCCCCTTTGCGGAACATTTTCAACGAATGGCTGGTGAGAGATACGAGCAAGAAAATTAAAGCTGTAAAACGGTCAAAAGGCATGAGTGGCAAGCCTGTTACGAGCAAACCCGTGTACGGCTACCTCATGGACGAGGACGAAAACTTCATCATTGACGAGGAAGCCGCACCCGTAGTCAAGCAGATATACCGTCTGTGCCTTGCCGGGAACGGTCCGACCAAGATAGCCCGTATGCTGACCGAGCAGGAAATCCCAACGCCGGGAACGCTGGAATACCGCAGGACGGGCAGCACACGCCGCTATCACCCCGGCTATGAGTGCAAATGGGCGACAAATACCGTGGTGCATATCCTTGAAAACCGGGAGTACATGGGCTGTCTGGTGAACTTCAAGACGGAGAAACCGTCCTACAAGACCAAACACAGCGTAGAAAATCCCATTGAGAAACAGGCGATTTTCGAGAACCACCATGAGCCTATCATTGACACCCAGACATGGGAGCGCGTGCAGGAATTACGCAAACAGCGCAAGCGTCCGAACCGCTATGATGAAGTGGGCTTATTTTCCGGTATGCTCTTTTGCGCGGACTGCGGCAGCGTCATGTATCAGCAGCGTTACCAGACCGATAAGCGAAAACAGGACTGCTATATCTGTGGGAATTACAAGAAGCGTACCCATGACTGCACCGCGCATTTTATCCGCACTGACCTTTTGACTGCGGGCGTTCTCTCCAATCTGCGGAAAGTGACGAGCTATGCGGCAAAGCATGAAGCCCGGTTTATGAAGCTGCTGATCGAGCAGAACGAGGACGGCGGCAAACGCCGGAACGCCGCTAAGAAAAAGGAACTGGAAGCCGCTGAAAAGCGTATCGGTGAGCTTTCCGCTATTTTCAAGCGGCTGTATGAGGACAGCGTGACCGGGCGCATATCAGACGAGCGTTTCACAGAACTGTCGGCAGACTATGAAGCAGAGCAACGGGAGCTGAAAGAAAGAGCCGCTGCTATCCAAGCGGAGCTTTCCAAAGCACAGGAAGCCACCGTGAACGCAGAAAAGTTTATGAATGTTGTCCGGCGGCATACCAGCTTTGAAGAACTTACCCCCACTCTGCTGCGGGAGTTTGTAGAGAAAATCGTTGTGCATGAGTGCAGCTATGACGAGAACAAGACCCGCAGACAGGACATTGAGATTTATTATTCTTTTGTTGGCAAGGTGGACTTGCCCGAATAACCGCCCGACCTATCCGACACAAGAGCTAAGTGCCGGATAGGAACGGCAAAATTTTTTACACTTCTATTACTTCTTTATCACACATAAGCAAAAAGCCAGGGCATTAAGCAGCTCATGGCGGGCGGCGGTGTCGTTCTGATCGGCCTTCAGCTTATCCCTCTGCTGTCCGGGCTGTTCAGCTAAATGTCACCCGTTGTCCCTTTTTCCAGAAAAGGAGCTGATGTATGGACTTTATCATCGACGCAATCGTTGAATGGCTGAAAGGTCTGCTCGTCGATGGTATCATGGGAAATCTGGACGGCCTTTTCGATAACGTCAATCAGAGCGTTGGCGAAATCGCCACACAGGTAGGCACGACCCCGGCGGACTGGAACGCCGGGGTCTTTTCCATGATACGACAGATCTCCGAAACTGCCATTCTGCCAATCGCCGGGGTCATCCTCACTTTTGTTATGACCTATGAACTGATACAGATGCTCATAGAACGCAACAACCTACATGAAGTTGACACATGGATGTTTTTTAAGTGGGTGTTCAAAACCTTTGTGGCTGTGATGATCCTGACGAATACCTTCAATATCGTGCTGGCGGTCTTTGATGTGAGCCAGCATGTGATACAGCAGTCAGCGGGCATTATCCAGAATGGGACAGAGATCACGCCGGATGTGCTGGACAGTCTGCGGACAGAACTTGAAGCGATGGAGTTAGGCCCTCTGTTCGGACTCTGGCTACAATCCTTCCTGATCCAGCTTACCATGATTGCCTTAAACATCGTGATCTTCGTCATCGTATATGGCCGTATGATTGAAATTTATTTACTCACAAGTTTAGCGCCTATCCCGTTTGCCACCGTCCCCAACAGGGAAATCGGACACATGGGGCAGAACTATTTCCGCTCCCTCTTTGCGGTGGGCTTTCAAGGTCTATTGATCTTAGTCTGTGTCGCCATCTATGCGGTGCTGATCCAGAGTATCGCCGCCGACGGCGACCCCATCGGGGCGATCTGGGGATGCGTGGGATATACGGTGTTGCTGTGTTTTACCTTATTCAAAACAGGCAGTCTTGCAAAATCCATCTTCGGCTGCCATTAAGAGACTTCGGGCCATGCTGACCCGAAGCGGAAAGGAGGCGGTATGCCCCGGCGTTACAAACAGGGTGCGGACGGACAGCCGCACCCGGCTTTCTACGGAAAGTTCCCCGAAGAATTTTCTAAAGCAGACACCATGCGCTTTATGGTGGAAACCGATCTGAAACTGTCCGGGTGCGTATCGGCGGACACGCTGGCGGCACTCCGGGCGGAAGGCTATGCCTACAAGGACGGGAACCTTGTTCCCGCCGGAAAGGAGGAAACCATGCAGGAAAAGGTTGCAAACACCACCCCGGCCGCACCGTTGAAGCTGGATGTAAGCGTGCGGGTCATCGAACCTATGAAAAATCTGATGGGCTTTGCCAGCGTGAAATTCAATGACTGCTTTGTGGTGGAAAATCTGAAAATCGTACAGGGCAGCAAGGGCCTCTTTCTTGGGATGCCCAGCCAGCCGGACGGCAAAGGCGGCTACCGGGATATGGCCTACCCTGTCACAAAGGAGTTCCGAGAACAGCTCAACACCGCTGTTCTGCAAGCCTATGAGGCAAAGCTGGAACAGATGGCGGAGCGCGGCTCTGTGGGGCGTGCGTCCATCAGCGACCAGCTCAAAGCCGGAAAAGCGGCTGCCGAACAGGCAAAGGCAGAGCGGCCTCCGAAGGAAAAGCCCAGCCGCAGTGCAGAGCGTTGACCTCGGGCCATGCTGGCACGAAGCAGAAAGGAGGCGGGAACCATGCCACGCAAACGGACGGGCTATGACGCGGCCTGCTATTACGACGGAAAACTGCTGGGCCGCTGTACCAAAGCGGACAGCGACGCCTATACCCTGTTGATGAACGCCTGCGGCGGGGAGGCTGCCCGTGTTCTTCGGGAATATGCCTATTTTTCCCCAGAACTGAAAGCCATCTTGGAAAAGGCGGCGCTCATGCAGGCGGACCGGAGCCGGACGGGCGGAATGTTCCATGCGCCGAAAAGCTCCCCGTGGGGCGAGGTGCAGAATTGTGAAACCCTCTGTCCGGGGGCGTTTCTGGTATCTACCGCCAGCCACGGCGGAACGATGGTGGCAAACGAGGTAGCCGCTGTTCTCTCCCCAGCGGCCAAAAAATGCGGCTTCAAGGACAAGGGCTATATCTGCTATGAGGAGGACGCACAGGAAAGCGTAGTGCTCCGGGAGCTGCTGGACAAAAAGCTGTGGAAAATCCCTGACCGCATTAAGGACAAAGGACAGTTTGAAGAAAAACTCAATCAGTCCATCCGGCAGTATCACCCCGAATACTGGCGGGCAAGGCAGAGCGGACGAGAGGCCGCCGAAGCTGCCCGCAGCACAGCCCCGGCCAAAGAGGCCGCAAGATAACCTCGGGTCATGCTGGCCCGAAGCAATAAAGGAGGTGTACCAAAATGGCCTATGTACCAGTACCAAAAGACCTTTCCAAAATCAAGACAAAGCTGGCCTTCAATCTGACGAAGCGCCAGCTTGTTTGTTTTTCCAGCGCGGCGGCGGTGGGCCTCCCGGCCTACCTGTTTTCCCGTGGCAGTATCGGGAACAGTGCCGCCATGTTCCTGATGATCGGCCTCATGCTCCCGTTCTTCTTTCTGGCTATGTATGAACGAGACGGTCTGCCGCTGGAAAAAGTGCTGAAAAACATCATCCGCACCCGGTTCCTCTATCCCCGTGTGCGGCCTTACAAAACCGAAAACTTCTATGCGCTGCTTAGCGCCAGAAAGGAGGCGCAGCCGATTGCGAAACAGCAGAAGGGCCGGAAAGCCCGCAGGCAGAAAGCCTGAAAAACAGGGCCTTACCGGCCTGTTCACGAAAGGAAAGAACATTCCCACCACCGCCCAGCAGACCCTCCCTTACCGGGAAATGTACCGGGACGGCGTGTGCCGGGTAGCGGACCGCTATTACACCAAAACCATTGAATACGAGGACATCAACTACCAGCTCGCACAGTCCGAAGATCAGGCAGCCATCTTTGACGGGTGGAGCGCCTGCCTCAACTACTTTGACAGCAGCCTTCCGTTCCAGCTTTCCTTCCTCAACCACCGGAGCCGCCCGGGCAGCCGGTACAGCGTGAACATCCCCATGCAGGACGATGATTACAACAGCGTCCGGTGTGAGTATGTGGAAATGCTGGAAAACCAGATCGCCAAAAGCAACAACGGCATTGTCCGCACAAAGCTCCTGACCTTCGGCGTGAATGTGGACGACCTTCCCACCGCCAGGGCAAGGCTGGAACGTGTAGAGGCGGACATTTGCGGGAACTTCAAAAAGCTGGGCGTCAAGTGCCGCTCCCTTTCGGGGCTGGAACGGCTGGAGCTTCTTCACGGGCAGCTCCACCCCGGCAGCGGCTCCCCCTTCCGGTTTTCATGGGATATGATCCCCAAAACCGGGCTTTCCACCAAAGACTTTATCGCCCCGGACAGCTTCGACTTCCGTTTCAGCCGTCTGTTCCGGGTGGGGACGACTTGGGGTGCCGCCTCCTACTTGCAGATTTTGGCCTCGGAGCTCTCGGACAAGCTGCTGGCGGAGCTTTTGGAAATGGATGCGGAAATGACCATCACTCTCCATATCCAAACCGTCGATCAGGCCGCCGCCGTAAAATCCATCAAGGCCAAAGTCTCCGACATTGACAAGATGAAGGTGGAGGAACAAAAGAAGGCAGCCCGGTCAGGGTACGACATGGACATACTTCCACCCGACCTTGTAACGTACAGCAACGACGCAAAGACCCTCTTGGAAGATTTACAGAGCCGGAATGAGCGAATGTTCCTTCTGACCTTCCTTGTGGTAAACATGGCCCCGACCCGCCGGGAGCTGGACAATGACCTGTTCACGGTGTCGGGTATCGTCCAGAAATACAACTGCACCTTGAAGCGGCTGGACTTCCAGCAGGAGGATGGTTTTCTTTCCAGCCTTCCGCTGGGCCATAACGGCATTGAGATCAAGCGCGGCATGACGACCAGCTCCACGGCCATTTTCGTTCCCTTTATGACGCAGGAGCTCCGCATGGATGGCGAAGCCGTCTATTACGGGCTCAACGCACTTTCCCATAACGTCATCATGGCAAACCGGAAAAAGCTCAAAAACCCCAACGGCCTGTTCCTCGGCGTGCCGGGCTCCGGCAAATCCTTTGCCGCAAAGCGGGAGCTTGTGAACGTGTTCCTTGCCACCCGTGACCGGATCATTGTGGTGGACCCGATGGGCGAATACTCGCCCCTTATCAAGCGGCTGGGCGGACAGGTCATCGAGATCGCCCCGGACAGCCCCCACCACATCAATCCGATGGACATTGACCTGAGCTTTGACGAGGAAAACCCGATGGCGCTGAAAGCCGACTTTATCCTGTCGCTGATGGAGCTAATCGTTGGCGGCAAGGATGGCTTGCAGCCGGTGGAGCGGACCGTCATTGACCGCTGTGTACGCCAGATGTACCGGGAACATTTGCAGGACCCGGAAACAAGCAAAATGCCGACCCTCCAAACCCTGTATGACCTGCTCTGTTCCCAGCCGGAGGGCGAGGCGGTACGGCTGGCAACTGCCCTTGAAATCTATGTGTCGGGTTCCCTTAACGTGTTCAACCATGAAACCAATGTGGACTTAAACCGCCGTCTGGTATGCCTTGACTTAAAAAAGCTGGGGGCCGGGCTTCGGACGATTGCCATGCTCATTATGCAGGACTTGGTAAACTCACAGGTGTCCATGAATTTCCTCCGCGGTATCGCTACATGGTGCTACTTCGACGAGTTCCATGTGCTGCTCCGTGACCGGCTGACGGCAAGCTACTGTGTGGCGATCTGGAAAATGCTGCGAAAAAAAGGGTGCGTTCCCAGTGCTTTAACGCAGAACGTGAAGGATTTTCTGGCAAGCCCGGAGATCGAGAACATCTTTGAAAACTCGGACTTCCTTGTGCTGCTCTCGCAGGCACAGGGGGACCGGCAGATTTTAGCCAAACAGCTTGGGATCAGCCCCCACCAGCTTTCCTATGTGACCCATACCAATTCCGGCGAAGGGCTGCTGTTCTTCGGGAATACCACCATCCCGTTTGTTGACCGCTTCCCGCAGAATACCGAGCTGTACGCCATTATGACCACCCGCCCGGAGGACAAAAAACAGGAAATGAACCGGGCATAACGCACTTCGGGCCATGATGGCCCGAGGTTTGGAAAGGAGGGATACATCATCGGAAAGAAACCGGATAAACGGAATTTTCAAAGGCCGGGGCCGACGGAGGATACCGGGAGCAATCGCCCCGGACCGGCTGAACGGGAAGGGCCTTCCCCCGCACCATCCCGACGCCTGCGGTTTAAGAACGAGGATACCGGGCAGGACAGTCCTTCGGGCCATGATGGCCCGAAGTCCAAAAGCGGCAAGTTTCAAGAGGACAGCCGGAAAAGCCGTCCCTCTGACCGCATGAGGCAGGAAGATGAAGCGGGCGGGCCGCAGGATACCGGCAAGGCACAGGAGCCGGAGGGCTCCGCCGAGAAGGCCGGGAGCAAAAAGGACAAGTACCAGAAAGCACAGGCAAAAGCGGAACACGCCGGGGAAAAGCTGGGAAAGGCCCGGGAGAAACTGGACAAGACCGAGGCAAAACGGGCAGCGAAGAAGCCGCCGGGGCTTGCAAAAAAGGCAGTCCGGGGAGCCCGCACCGAAGCATGGTTTTATCTCCACAACAAAATCCACGAAGTTGAGCATGAAAATGTGGGTGTGGAAGGAGCCCATAAGTCGGAACTTGTGGCCGAGGCCGGAGCCCGGAAACTGACCCGGTATGCCAAACGGAGATACCGGGAACACCCGGCCCGGAAGGTGGCAAAGTGGGAACGGAAGGACATAAAAGCCCGGGCCAATGTGGATTTTCAAAAGATGGCCTCCGATCACCCGGAGCTTGCCAGCAATCCGCTTTCCCGTGCGCAGCAGAAATGGAAACTGAAACGCCGGTATTCCAAAGAAGCAAAGGCGGCTGCAAAACAGGGCGCAAAGGCCGCAAAGAAAACCGCTGCCGCTTCGGGAACTGCGACCCGTCGGGCGGCGCAGTTTGTGACCCGTCATCCCGTGGCGGTGCTGGTCCTGCTCCTGCTGTTGCTGCTCTGTTTTCTTGTGTCGGCGGTAAGTTCCATCTTCCCCACGCTTGGCAGCGGCCTCGCCAATGTGTTATCCGGCACCTCCTACGCCTCGGAGGATACGGACCTGCTGGGGGTGGACGAGGACTACACAGCGCTGGAAAACGAGCTGGCGCAGACGGTAGCGAACATCGAAAGCACCCATCCCGGCTATGACGAGTACCGCTATTCCGTGGACGAGATCGGCCATAACCCCTATGAGCTGGCGTCCTATCTCTCGGCAAAGTACCATGTGTATTTCCGTGAACAGGTGCAGGACGAGCTGCGGGAGATTTTCGAGGCACAGTATGAACTGACCTTGACGGAGGAAGTCGAGATACGCTACCGCACCGAAACCAGCACCGACCCGGAGACCGGGGAAACCACCACCGAGGAAGTTCCCTATGAGTATTACATTCTCAATGTGACCCTCACAAACAAGACGCTGCCTGCCGTGATCCTGCCGAGGCTTAACGAACAGCAGCGGGAAATCTACACCGTTATGCAGCAGCTCAAAGGCAACAAACCCTATCTGTGGGAAGGGATTTACAACGGTGGCGAAGATACCGGCCCCAGCTATGAGATACCCGGCGAGGCGCTGGATGACCCGGCTTTTGCGGCGCTCATGGAAGAAGCCACAAAGTACATCGGCTGGCCCTATGTGTGGGGCGGCTCCAGCCCGTCCACCTCCTTTGACTGTTCGGGCTTTGTCTGCTGGGTGTACACGGCCAGCGGCGTCCACAACCTGCCCCGTACCACGGCGCAGGGCATTTACAACCAGTGTGCTATCATTTCTCCCTCCGAGGCAAAGCCCGGCGACATTATCTTTTTCACGGGAACCTATGACAGCCCCGGCCCTGTATCCCATGTGGGGATTTATGTGGGCGACGGGATGATGCTCCATTGTGGTTCGCCCATCCAATACGCAAACATCAATTCAAGCTACTGGCAGACACATTTCTATGCCTTCGGGCGTTTGTGAGCCAGAGGAAAGGAGTCCTTGCATGAACAAAATCGACAAGCTCGATAAGGAACTGGAAAAAGCCCGGGAGAAGGCCGCCGAATGGCAGGCCAAAATCCGGGAGCTGGAAAAGCAGAAACAGGAGGAAGAAAACAGCCAGATCGTGCAGGCGGTGCGCTCCCTCAAACTGACGCCCGCCCAGCTTATGGCTTTTCTGAATGACCCCAAAAACAGCCTTACCGCTTCGGGCCATACTGACCCGAAGCCGGAGGCACCCGAAAAGGAGGACACGGCCCATGAAGAAAACTAAATTTCGCAGGCTGGCGGCGATGGCTGCCAGCCTTTTGTGTTGCCTGATCTTTACAGTCCCGGCTTATGCACAGAGCAGCGAGCCGCAGCCGGAGACAGCTCCCTCCCCGGCAGAAACCGAAGCAGAGCCGGAAACCCAGAACCCCTTTACCCCGGACGGGACGGGAACCGTGGTGGACAACGCCACCGACGAGGATGGAAAGGAGTTCTACACCATCACCACAGCAGACGAGAGCGTGTTTTATCTGGTGATCGACAAACAGAAAACCAGCGAGAACGTCTATTTTCTCAATACCGTTACCACAGACGACCTTCTGCCTCTTGCTGAACAGGGTAAGGAACCGCCCAAAGAAGTGACCCCTGAGCCAGAGCCAAAGCCCACCGAACCGGTGGAGGAAGTACCGGAACCCAAGCCGGAGAAAAAGGACAGCCCCCTTCTCTCTCTGCTCCTGATCGGTGCGGTGGTGTTGGCCGGCGGTGGGATTGGTTACTATTTCAAGATTTACAAGCCGAAGCATGAGGCCCCGGATTTGGAAGATGATTACTGCGAATATGAGGACGGGGAGCTGGAGGAGATCGCAGAGGAACCCGATGACGAAGATACCCCGCCGTGGGAGGAAGATACGGAGGAATGAGAATGAATTTTACAAGCAGCCCTTTTGAACGAATGATGAAGGAAGTACCGCACCCCGGCTGGAACAATGACGACCCTTGTAAGGGATGCCGTTACTACAAGGAGTGCAAAGGAAAGAAAAAACAGTGCCGGAAGAAGTTCCGGGCGCTGATCGTGGAGCCCCGCCCTTCGGGCCATCGTGGCCCGAAGTCTTAAATGGACGCCCGGGAGCTGACCCGTGACGAGAAGAAGAAAATCCGTTCTCTTGTCATGGGGATGTGCGCCAACTATGACCGGGAAAGCGGCCTGTGCCTTCCTCTTGACTGTGCCTGCTATATGCTGCACAAGTGCTGGACAGGGGCGTACTGCCGTTACTTCCGTGAGGCTGTCCTGCCCCTTAACCCGGAGCTTCAAGCGGCGCTGACAACGGAAGGCATCTCCCCGGAGCTGCGGGCCTGTGCGGTCTGCGGAAAGGCATTTCTGCCCGAGGGGCGTCAAGCCTACTGCTCCGACGCCTGCAAGGCCGAAGGGAACCGACGGAAAAGCCGGGAACGCATGAGGAAAATGCGGGAGAAAAGGCCGGGCGGCTGTTACGATTTGCCGCCTCCAAAGGCTTGACATTCCGGGCTTTTTTGAGGGTGTTTCCGGGGTGGAATATCTTATTACATTCCTCCCCGGTCTGCCCTCTTATTTCGTAACATCCAGCACTTCGGGTCATATTGGCCCGAGGCACAGAAAGGAGGGATCTCTTGGAGACCGTACAAGGATATGTGATTTTGAAAACTGCCGCCTTTGAAACCGGACACGGCTTTGCGCTGGGGCATAATCCGGGAGCACCGAGCCCCTTTGTGACCTGGCAGTTTACCGAGGGGGAAAACGGCCATCGGGATTACTACTGGGGCCGCTATGGAACCAGTCAGGCGTGGGCGCAGAGGGACTTTGACCGCCGGGTGGACGACTATCAGCAGCTTTACCATGCGGCGGTCAAGCATACCGAGCTGGGACCGGAGGGCGTTTACCGCTATTATTCCACCCAGCGACCCGTGGACATAGGCACCTACCCGAAGCCGCCGGATAACCAGCCTCTTTCCATCGTCAACTACGATGATGACAGGCGGCGTCCTGTGGCAGACGGCAGGCTGATGGCATGGGGCGAACTGACCTACGCAAAGCCGCTGACCGAAAAGCAGATAGAGGATTATGAGCTGAAACCAGCACCGGGCAATCCTGACCGGGTGCGCCCATCCATTACCGCCCGGCTCAAAGATGGAACCAGAGGGCAGGAACCCCCGAAGGAGCCCGGCCAGAAGCGGAGCCATAAAAACCATGAGGAACGATAAAGGAGGATCGCCATGCACGAAAAAGACAACTATCTGAAAACCGCCGAGCTCTCCACAGAGCAGAACTGCAACATGATCGACGGCGTACCCAACAACACGCCCATCCAACCCACGCCCCCGGAGCTGGACGCAAAGCCGCTGGACAAGGTAAAGGAGCCCAAAGAGCGCCGGAAAGGCCGGGAGCTGGAACTCTGATGGAGAACCGCAAGCGGAATGTCCATCTGCACGTTATGGTAACGCCGGACGAGCTGGCGGCCATCCATGAGCGGATGACCGAGGCGGGCATTTCCAACGCCGGGGCTTATGTACGGAAAATGGCTCTGAACGGGTATATCCTGCACATCGACCTTACGCCCGTAAAAGAGCTGATCTCTCTGCAACGGCGCTGTTCCAACAATCTCAATCAGGTCGCCGTACACGCACACACCTATGGCGTGTACCCGGAGGAAATCGACGGATTGAAGCGGGACTATGAAAAGCTGTGGGGCGAGGTGTCAAAGGTGTTGCGGGAGCTTTCCGAGCTGGTGGCAAAGTAAGACGAGGGCGGCAGGTTCCGATGTTGGGACCTGCCGCCTTGTTCTTTTTACCATCTATATCTATGTTTCCGAAAATGTAATTCCCGAAGTCCAGCCTCTTTACAAATAGACGATAGAATTTTTAGTATTTCTTCTCGTGTAGAATTAAGCCATTCAGCAAGCTCACGATCATAGAAACAATAAGCGACATCTTCGCCTGTGCCATATGTCGAATAGGCTTTTTCCTTTTTGGCTATTTTCAATCGTCTGCGAATTGCTGTTAGCATATCAGTGATAGTATAGAGTTTTTCTCTCCATAAAGAGTTTTGGACAGAAGATTTTCCATCAGCCTGTTTTAATATGGAGCCATCACGAGTTCTTAGTACCCCTGTATTCAAGGCAATCAGCGTATCTTCAATCGCTTTATCAAAATCCTCCATTCGACCTTCTTGATAAATGTCATCTTGAAAGGCTGGACGATTAAAGCACTCCAAATAAAATTGGACAAGCTCTTTATCTTTTTCAAAGGCAGGTGTGGAAGAAGTAGTTTCGACTTCCAAAATTGCTGTCTGTTCTGCAAGCTGCTTCCAACTTTGTAGCAGTTCTTTAGGATAACGAGTAATATCCGTATCAATCAATTTAGAACAAGACTGGCATAACCAAATTCCATTTTCAAACGACTTTCTTTCTTCGGGTGTCATAGAATCGTCATAGCGTGGACCGCCTTGAGCCGCTGCACAGATATGAGCTGCTACCCCTATATTTGTAATTTTTTCAGGATTGGTATTTGCCCCACAAGTCAACTTTCGGCAAGCAGGATTACTACATCTTCTACCAACCCGATTTGCCAGTAATTCCTTTGTTGCTGAAGTAAAGTCGTCTCTGCTGTTCCCCATGTTCATCACCTCGTCTAACCAAAATATTGATTTCATTATATCATAACTTTTTAGATAAAACCATCAAGCTTCGGGCCAGCATGACCCGAAGTTTTAGGACAGGATTTACTAATCTTTCGCAACATTTATGTCCCCGGGCAGGCATGATAAAATAGAGGTAGAAAGGATAGATAAAGGAGGTTTTGAAGATGAAGATACTGCTGAAAATATTGGTTGCTCCCTTTGCTTTGGCGCTGTCCCTTCTGGCGGCTCTGCTGGTGTTTCTGTTTGAGATTTGTGCCGTCCTGCTGACGATTGCCTCTGTGATCCTGGCGGTGCTGGGTGTCGCTCTCTTTTTCACGCCGACGCCCATAGGCGGGATTGTATTTCTGTTTCTTGCCTTCCTTCTTTCGCCGTATGGACTGCAAGCGGCGGCGGGCTCCCTTCTTTGGGCGCTGGATGGAGGCAAATCCGCTCTGTACCGGTTTCTGGCAAGTTAAACAACCTCGGGCCATGTTGGCCCGAAGTCGGGGCGGTCTGAATAGGCCGCCCCTTTCTCATGGAAAGGAGGGATGATTTCTGGCTACCACAACTTTGTTGCAGCGCCATGCGGGCGAAGGCGAAACGATTGCCGAGGCAATCCGGGATTGTCTGGACTATGGCAAGGACCCGGAGAAAACAGAAAGCGGAAAGTATATCTCCGCTTATGAATGTGATCCGGCCACCGTGGCAGACGAGTTCCTTTTGGCAAAGGCCAGCTATGCCGCTATGACGGGCCGAGAACAGAAAAAAGAAAATGATGTGCTGTGCTATCAGATACGACAATCCTTCTATCCGGGTGAGATCACCCCGAAGGAGGCGAACCGTATCGGCTATGAGCTGGCTATGCGCTGGACAAAGGGGCGGCACGCATTTATCGTTACCACGCATACTGACAAGCAGCACATCCATTGTCACATTTATTACAACTCCACCATCCTTGACTGTACCCGGAAATTCCGAAACTTTTGGGGTTCCAGCTTTGCCCTCCGTCGGCTCTCTGACAGGCTGTGTCTTGAAAACGGGCTGTCCATTGTGGAGAACCCGAAGCCCCGGAGCAAGGGCAAGTATCGGAACTATGGGGAGTGGCAGAAAGACCGGAAAGGGCCGCTTTCCTATCAGGACCGACTGCGCCTTGCCATTGATACCGCACTGGCCGAGCGCCCCGCCGATCTGGATGAATTTCTTGCCCTGATGAAACGGGCCGGATATGAAGTCAAGAAGGTTCGGGGCGGCGGTATCAGTTTCCGGCTGACCGGGCAAGGGCAGGAACGCTTCACCCGTCTGCGTGCCTCCACGCTGGGGGACGGCTACGACTTGCAAGATGTTTTGGCCGCCATTGAGGGCAAAGAAAAACGCCCCGGGCACTCGGAGCGGAAAATCAGTCTGGCGGTGGATATTCAAGCAAAGCTGGCTGCCGGTAAGGGGCCGGGATATGAACGCTGGGCGAAGGTATTTAACATTAAGCAGATGGCCGCCGCTCTTGCCTATATACAGGACAATAACCTGACCGATTATGAGCAGTTGGCGAAGAAAGCCACCGAGGCGGCAGACCGTTTCCATGTTATTTCCGAACAGGTCAAGCAGACGGAGCAGGCCATGAAAACCAATGCCGGGCTAAAGGCCGCAACGGTTCAGTATGCCAAAACCCGTCCAGTCTTTGAGCAGTATAAGGCGACGAAGTACAGCCGGAAATTCCTTGCGGAGCATGAGGCCGACCTTGAACTGTACCGGGCTGCACAAACGGAAATGCGCTCTCTGCTGGGCGGGGCGAAGCTCCCCAAAATGGATGTGCTGAAGGAAGAAGGCCGTAAGCTCACAGCAAAGAAAAAACAGCTCTATGGAGAATATCAAAAGGCACGACGGGATATGCAGGAGATCGTCACGATCAAAGCGAACATTGACACTCTGATGGGCTACACCGAATCGGGAAGAAAGCAGGAAAAGGAGCGTTAAGGTTATGAAAACAAGGAGCAAAGCGACGCTGACACTTCGGGCCATGTTGGCCCGAAGATACGGGTTTGGGGCGAGCCCCAACAAGCCGCCTTTGTGCCACTTGTGGCCACAGAGGCATTGCTTGCCACTTAGCGGCAGCCCCTAAAATGGCGCAAAAAAACAGAGGCCCTTATTCTGGAACCTCCGTTTCTCTGGCTTTCTTAATGCCCTCGGCTGTGGCTTCTATCACGACAAGCTCTTTTTCGTTCATGGAGTTTAGAAGAACATCAATGTGCTTTCTGCAAGAACTTGACCTTGCCCCTCCGTCCGCATGAATAAACTGGTCAACTGAAACGTCAAACATAGTAATGAGTTTAACAAAAAGGTCGAAGCTGGGATACTGACCTTTGTTCTCAATATTCATAATGGTACGGGAGTCACGGTCTACTAATTCCGCAACATAGGCTTGTGTCCAGCCCTTTTCTTCTCTGGCTCGTTTGAGAGCTGCCCCGAGGCCGTGAAAGTCAAATCTTCTTTCATCTTGGTTCATTCTCATATCACCCTATATCATTCTACATTTCGGGTTGAATTATGAGAATGTAATGAAATTTTACATTAAGTAGTATTTCATTTCACGGGAGATATATAGCCTATTTGAATTGCTTTTGTTACTGCCTCTACCGTAGACCCAACCTGCAACTTTTCAAAAATATGCTGTAAGTGATTTGATACTGTCCGTTCACTAATAAAAAGTTGTTTGGCAATTTCTTTACGCTTGGCACCAGTTGATACCAATTCGAGAACTTTCTTTTCTCCCTCTGTCAAATCTTCAATAAATATTTTTTCCTGTGGGAAATAAGTAGTTCCATTTCTGATAGCCATTAAAATATGGAGCAGTTCATCCGGTTCCACATCTTTACTGATAAATCCTTTTGCACCAATTCGTTTTGCCTCTTTATGATAAACAGGGAGATTATAGCCAGAGAGAATAACTATTTTTTGTTCTGGAAAATGTTTCAATAAATGTTGTGTGAGCATTAAACCATCCTCATTCGTCAGCCCCCCTAGGTTAATATCAATCAGTAAAATGTCTGGTTGCTCTGTGGTAATATGATTTTCCAAATTTTTAATATCTTTTGTGCTGGAAAATTGATCGATTTCTGGAAAATCACACAGGGCGATTGAAAGACTTTTGGCAAAAAGCGCATGGTCATCGACCAACAAAACTCGCATAAGATTCCTCTCCTTTCATGGGAATTAAGAGATTGATATTTGTTCCACCTCCCGGATTTGCTCTAATCGTCATTTTGCCATTCAAAAAGGCCACCGACTCCTGAATAGAAGCAAGTCCGTGATGAAGGATGTTCTCGTCAGGTATTTTTGAAAATCCTGTTCCATTGTCTGACACTTGCAGGGTAATCATATCTTGTTCCTGTTGCAGTTTCACATCAATTCTTACTGCATGAGAATGTTTGAGGGCATTTACGGTCAACTCTCTTGCAAACCGACAAATTAACATAGTGTATGGTTCCACCAAAAAAATATCGTCTCTGCAATCCAAAACAACTAAGGTGTCACTGTCATTAGTAATAGAGTCCAGAACACTTTGAAGATTCTCTTTGAATGTCAAGTTCTTTAATAATTTTGGATGATATGCCTGCATCTGGAACCGTATGGAAGATGTGAGTTTCCGCAACGTATCTTCCAGCAGTTGCTGAATTTCAATCTGGTTAGCTTTATGCACCAGGTTTTTCATGGAAAGAAGATCCTGTAAAATATCGTCGTGCAGGTAATTGGTAAACTCTTTTCGGAGAGCTTCTTCATGCTTGATTTGTGCTACTGTGTATTCATAAAATGAAGAAACTTCATCTGAGGTGTTATCTTCCAATTTTCCTGCTTTCCAGAACAATAGCAGGCGATAAAGCAATACCCAAAACACAAGCAGATAAATCAGTGTAATCACCGTTAAAATAGGCAAATCAAATAACCATATGGTCAACAGGAAACTGGTCATACACACAAAAAGAAAAATAGCAATTACAGACCTGCTTAATGAAAAAAATGTCTTTTGCTTATGATCTGCCCCAAAAATAATACTGTGTATAGTTACAAATGTAAGCACAACGATCAGATATAACCCCATCTGTTTAACATAACTCTCTTTCCTAGAAAAAGCTGTCATGTAGCACATAAATGGGAGCAGAACAAAGAACACTGAAAATAATAGCTGCTTTCTTTGACTCCTTAAAATAAACCATATTCGTTTACGATGAACTACGGATATGGCAATGCACCAGACGAAGGAAAATAGAAACTGAATGTTATAGAGGATATAAAACCATCGTCTGTCAAAGAAAAAGCTCATAGTTGCTGTAAAGCAAAGTATCGCTATCCCAGATAGGAATATCTTCCTTCCCTTGTAATTGACGCCCTGAAAAAGAAACGCCTGTACAAAGTTCACCAGCTGATACAAACAGACTGGAAGAATCACAACTGATGCTATGTCTGCAAGGGAATATGAAGCAAACAAAGATAATCCAAAGTGCCATCCAAATAACACTAGGAGAATTGCAAATTGTGACAGGACAGGATTCCCTCTTATATTTTTACCGGATATGTTGTAGCCATCCCAAAACAGAAATGTGAGAAGTCCAATATGAACGATATTTTCTACCGGTATTGTAGCTTCGATTGTATTCATTACGCACAGAAACACGATAAGCAATAGCTGATTGAGAATCATCAAGCCTTGTCTTAGCATATATTTTCGTTTCACAGCAACACCTCCTTGCTTTTCTCTATTTTACTCTACTTGTGCCATATCCGCAAGAAAATGAAATGGAGCAATCACCGTAGGCAGTCGGGATTCATACTGGATTCCAACTGCCTACGATGCTATTAGTTTATCGCTGCTTTATAGCAGGAATATTTAGTTATCTGATAGTAGATAAAATAAATGATAGAAAAAATTCCGATAGCTAAGGCTATGGGCAGGATAACCTCGCCTGCCTGACCCAGCACATCATCCATCAATGCAGATTTATAACATACAATAGCAAAAATGCTGTGTAACATACCCATCACATAAGGGATCACAAAGTAAATTTGTATTTGCCGACGGACGCATCTTTTTATCGTATCCCTGCTATAACCCATGCGCTGAAGGATGTTGTAATCATCCCGATCGTAGGAGACAGCAGATAGATTTTGAAAGTAGAGGATGCTACCGGTTGCGATCAGGAAGATGATGGTTGCAAATGCAATCAGCAGATAGGTGGAACTGTTCAGCTGGACAATTTCAGTCTGCCGCTGCCATGCACTTGTAAGATAAATGTTTTCGGGCATAGCACCTTTCAAAATCGTATAGGCAGTCCCATCAGAACGGGTCGTTCCTCCGTTGATGCTGACAACAGTGATCTGTTCAGGCTGCCCGCTTGCTATGGTCTGATAAAGCCGGTCAGAGACAAGAAGCGTAGCAACACTATTTGCAAACCCGATAGGATTATTCAAGGTGGTCTGAACAACTGTCACATCCGTTGTGCCTCCATTGCCAATGTTCAGGCGATAAACAGCACCAACATCCTTGTTTTCCGGGTCTGGGCGATATTTCACTAAAACACATTCTGTATCACTAAGCTCAGAAATCGTACTTTCTTTTCCCTGACTGCTTAATAAAGTATTGTAGTCTGTCAGACTCATACATTCAAAACCCGGAGTCCGTATTTCTTCGCCGCTAATGTTATATTCATAGGGAAGATGATCTGATATGGCTGTGGTTTTGAGTAAGGTGGTTTCTTGTACCTGGCATTCCTGTCCATTTAGAGCCTTAGCTAATGCCTCCAATGCGTCTTTACTCTGCTGTTCGTCCTCAATCCGGTATTCAATGGCAGAAGGAATGATTCGCTCCACAGCTCTGTAAGGATACCAGACTGAAAGTGTGGTTGCCCCAAAAACGGCAAGTGTTCCGGCAGCAAGCAAAACCAAAAGAATCAGCGATTTTGCATTGGAGCGGATGCGGTGCATAAATTTAGGAACTACAATAATTGTATTTTCCCGGTACAGAACGCTATGGCGATTTTTGATACATTGGCATACAAAGGGAGCAAAAGAATAAATGGACAATACTGTGCCAACTACTACCAGCACCAGTGTCAACAATGCAATAGGATAAAATCCAATTGTTGTCCAGACAGAGCGAGCACCCCGAACCATGTCCAATGCCAGAGCATATCCACCGAGCAGAGAAATAATTCCTATGACGGAAAAAATGATGTTCGGACAAACAGGTTTTTCCACCTTTTTTTCTAGTCGGACTAAATCCAAAAGGGTTGATTTTAGAAGCAATACTGCATTGGAAACCGTAAGGGTAAGCAGCACAGCAAGGATAAACAGGAAAATCAAACTGACAGCATGAGGATTGATAAACGGAATTGCCCCCATATCAATCGTCAGACCAAGCAAAGCAACAATTCCTGCCGTTACGCCGATGTGCAGCAGGCTACCAGCTAAAATGCCAATGAACAATCCCCCAAGGCAAATGAAAATATTTTCTATGGTTAGCAGACAAAGCATATCCACTTTGCGGTATCCAAGTAGGGCATAAATCCCCAATTCTTTCATTCGGCGGCGCATGAAAAAGTTGTTCGAGTAGAACATATAAAACACAACAAACGCCATGATGAATACTGCGACTACGCTGCACATCATTTCTACGCGGCCATCCGATGAGATTTTCGCCATGATAATCTCATTCATAGAAAAAGAAGTAAAGCAAAAGTAAACCATCAAAACGAAAGAAACGGACACAAGATACAGTGAATAAAAGGAAAAGTTTCGTTTCAGGTTTTTTAACGCTATCGTCGTTAAGTTCATATATTCACCCCCCAGTTACCGTTTCTCGTCCTGCCGGGCAGATTCCTGAATAATAGCCTCATAGAAGCACCGGCGTTCAGAATTATGGCGCTGCAACTCGGAGATGATATGTCCATCTTTGAAGTAAAGGATACGGTCTGTATAGCTGGCAGCATAGGGATCGTGTGTTACCATGAGGATTGTGGTTCCCAAAGTATGATTGACCTCTTTCAATGCAGTAAGCAGTTCTGTTGCGGAACTGGAGTCCAGTGCACCGGTGGGTTCATCTGCAAAAATCAGAGGAGGCCGTTTTACCATTGCGCGCGCTGCCGCCACACGCTGCCGTTGACCGCCGGACAATTCGCTGGGATATTTTTTAAGCTGAGAGTCGATCCCAAACAGTTCGGCCAGTTCCTTAACTTTCCTATCAATCTCCTGCGCTGGTTTGTGAAGCAGAGTCAATGGGACTGCAATATTTTCGCGTACAGTAAGACTATCCAGAAGGAAATATTCCTGAAAGATAAAGCCTAGATTGTTTTTACGGAAATCAGCGGCCTGTCTTTGGCCAAGCTTTTCAATATGGGTTTTTCCCATGACAATATGGCCGTTAGTCGGAACATCGATTGTAGATAAAACATTCAGGAGAGTTGTTTTTCCTGAGCCAGACGCACCCATGATGCCTAAAAACTCCCCCTGTGTAACCTCAAAGGAAACATTGTCAAGACCGGGCTTTGGCTGGTTCGGATAGATTTTTGTGATATTTTTTACTTGTAATAGTGTACTCATAATGATTCGCTCCTTTCGTGGTACACGGACAGTATAGCGTGCATAGAAAAAAAGAACATGAGTAAATCACGCAGAAAAGATGCGTGATTTACTCATGCTGAATCCGTACAGTTTTGATATTATATTTTCAAAATAGTGAATATGTATATCTGCCGCACGACGGCAAAAGAAAAAAGCCGTCGTACAGCAGACACATCAACACGCCTATACTATCTTCGGCGGCTTTGAAAAATTCAGAGCCGCCGTTTCTTTTTGCCTAAAATAGAAACCCGACGACCCTTATGCAATCAGCAAGGGCGGCATATAAGGAGGATGCCGCCATGTCTGCGTTAGTGGTTCATAGTACCCATGAGTTACATCAATTAAAAAAAGTCTTGCCCCGCCGCCGGGACAGTCTGGTTATGGATGTGAAAATAAATATCACATAATTGAATATGTATTTTCATGCGTCCGAGTGGCTTCATGCCGCCCGGGCGCTTTTGCGTTCTTATGGGGCGGCTTCGGGTCATGTTGGCCCGAAGCCATTCCCCGGTGCCGCTCACCGCCGCCTTCGTTTCGGTCACTCGTCAACCAACAACCGAAACGGAGGTCAATATGGCTATTATCAATTTGCGGGACTACTACCCATTCTATACATCGGATTGCTTCATGGAAGTATCGGAAGAAGTTGCAGAAATGTTCAAAGAGTTTGATCGTAAAGAGGCGGCCTACCGGCTGCGTACATACCGCCACAAAGCCTACTATTCCCTTGATCGGGATGACGGGCTGGAGCATGAGGCTGTCTTTGTTGCCTTATCTCCCCATGAACTGTATGAGCGGAAAGTGACCATGCAGGAGCTTCATGCGGCGATTGCCAGTCTGCCGGACAAACAGGCAAAACGGATTTAT
The DNA here is from genome assembly GCF_023347535.1 of Faecalibacterium sp. HTF-F. Taxonomy (NCBI): domain Bacteria; kingdom Bacillati; phylum Bacillota; class Clostridia; order Eubacteriales; family Oscillospiraceae; genus Faecalibacterium; species Faecalibacterium wellingii. Next base: position 1,729,244 of record NZ_CP094473.1, on the reverse strand, counting down.
GCTCATTTCATTCTCGGCATGACAAAACAGGACATTGCCCGGGCAGAGGGCGTCCATGAAAAAGTGATTCGTGTCGCAATCGAGCGAGGTCTGCGGCACTTAGAAAAAATTTTGAAAAATTCTTTGTAAGGCGTACCGATTTAGACCGGAAAATGAAATGGTTTATGAGAGGCAAAACACTTCGGGTCACAATGACCCGAGGTTCAGACAAGCCTCATGCAGATTGAAAATTGAATAAAAAGACACCCGGATACGAAGGGGAACGCGCTGTGTGACAGACCCGCCATGACCTCGGATTTCAGAGAATACAGTCTTTGTAAAACTGAGCGAGCGAACAGGTCCATGCCATAGGTGGGGCAAGGCTGGCTCCACCGGAACAGGCGCAGAACCCGGATACTTGCGTTTAGTCACAGTCCGAGCGTTGAAGCGGCTTTGCAAGCCGTGAGCCGTCGCAGGCAATGAGAACGCCTTGCCATCAGAATGGGGAGAGTTGAAATACTATGGGGCATGAAGCCTATGTCCGTCCGGTGTGTCTGAAATGAAGTGAAAACCTATGGGGAGCCCCCGGCAATGCTGTCTGGTGATAGGCCAACCAATCCGGCGTGGCTCCCCATCTTTTCAAAAAAAGGAGCACTTTATGGGAAATGCGTTTGGAATGATCCCCGGCTTGGAACCGGACGAATGGAGCAATGACGCCTGCCGTGGTTATGTCATTATGGCAATGGAGGACTGCGGATTTTCAAAGAAGGATATTCGCCGTGTTGTGGGACAGCTTTATGAAGTATTTGACCTCAACAGCGTGGAGGACGCCAAAGAAAAGTACCATTCCAGTCCTTACTGACCTCGGGTCACATCGACCCGAAGTGGAGAAAGCTCAAAGGGCGGCACCTGCTGGGTGCCGTCTTTTGACATTTCCCCACAGGACAAGCGGGAAAGGCAGGCATATACACGCACTTTCGCAAAGGAGGTTTTCAATGACGCAAGCTGTCACTTATGAACGAGAAACAAAGTCTGTCGCATTTCAAGGGAAGATCATTGTGCTGGAAAGCCTCACGCCGGTACTTCCCCCGAAGGAGAAAGCACAGCGCAAAAAAGAAATTGAGCGTTGTCTTTATGAGGTGTTCAGAAAATATGGGGACAGATTTCCCTAATCATTCGCAACATTGTTGTCCGGGGCTGCTGATGGTATAATATAGTTGTAAGGTTGGTAGCTCCATTCCAACAAGGAAAGGAGCCCAATATGGAATTTATCAGAGAAGATTGTATTTACGCAAGACAGTCAGTAGACCGCAAGGACAGTATTAGCATTGAAAGTCAGATCGACTTTTGCAAGTATGAATTGAAAGGTGGGAGCTGCCGGGTATTCAAGGACAAAGGCTATTCCGGTAAAAATACGGACAGGCCGGAGTTTCAAAAGCTGTTGGGCGAGATCCGCAAGGGAAAGGTCCGGCGGGTCATTGTGTACAAGCTGGACCGTATAAGCCGCTCTATTCTGGACTTTGCAACGATGATGGAGCTGTTTCAAGAGTACGATGTGGAGTTTGTATCATCCACGGAAAAGTTTGATACTTCGACCCCGATGGGCCGGGCCATGCTGAATATCTGCATTGTATTCGCCCAGCTTGAACGTGAGACAATCCAGAAGCGCGTCACGGACGCCTACTATTCCCGTTGCTTGAAAGGCTTTCACATGAGCGGGCAGGCGCCATACGGTTATCAGTTAGAGCCTACTGTGGTAGAGGGTATCCGCACAAAGAAAATGGTTGCCGACCCCGTAGCCGCCGACCATGTTCGGCTGATGTTTGAAATGTACGCTGAACCGGAAACCTCCTTCGGAGATATTACCCGATACTTCGAGGAACATGATATAAAAATTTATGGAAAATCCATGTTCCGTACATTTCTTTCCCAGCTTTTAAGAAACCCCGTTTACGCACAGGCCGATTTGGAGCTGTACGAATTTTTCAAGAGTCAGGGTGCAGCGATTGTCAATGACGCTTCTGACTTTGCCGGAACAAACGGCTGCTATCTCTATCAGGGGCGGGATGTGAAAGAGGACAAGGACAGGTGCTTAAAAGACCAGATACTTGTTATCGCTCCCCATGAAGCACTCATTTCCTCTGACACATGGCTGAAATGCCGGAAAAAACTTATGGAAAATACCACCTTCCAGCAGGGACGGAAACCGAAGAACACTTGGCTGGCCGGAAAAATCAAATGCGGGCATTGTGGGTATGCTCTGAAAGCCACCCATGTACCAAACAGCACCGGATATTTCCGCTGTACCAAACGGACGGAAAACAAAGGCTGTCCGGGCTGCGGGAAAATCCGCAAAGAAGAATTTGAGCAATTCATTTTCTCGGCCATGCAGGAAAAGTTCAAAGACTTTCAGATACTCCACGGCAGAGAGGAAAAAGTCAATCCGAAACTGACCGCCTATCAAGTGGAGCTGGCACAGGTGGAGGCAGAAATTGAAAAGCTGCTGGATACGCTAACCGGAGCCAATGCGACCTTGCTTGCCTACGCTAACAAAAAAATTGAAGAACTGGACACCCGACGCCAGACCATTTCAAAGGCAATCGCTGAATTGAGCGTTGAAACCATATCTCCTCAGCAGATAAAGAAGTTATCCTATTATCTCGACAACTGGGACAGCATAGATTTTGACGACAAAAGAAAAGCCGCCGATGGTTTGATCTCTACAATCAAGGCCACCAGCGACCGTGTTCAGATAGAGTGGAAAATCTGATATTTCCGCTCTATCGCCCCTCATTTCTATTTTATCTCGTTTGTACCCCTTGTACACCGATGTTATAGTCAGCTTTGTACCAGATTCTGTTAGTAGTCCATTTTAATTGGTCACCTTTTGATGTATGTCCGGTTTTGTGAAGGGGGGAAACTGTGTTAAGATTTATTGCCATTACTGATCCTCCTTCTTTAGAATCATGATCCACTGGTGGTCACCAGCCATGCGACCATGTGTTTTCTCAACAATCAATAGTGGATCGTAAAAGGGGAGCTGCATTTCTTTCAGAATGGTTTTAGCGTGGTCACGACTTTTAGGAAAACAGCGGTCTTCCAAAAAACGTTCAAAATCATTCCATGTGGGATTCTCGATGATGCCAAATGCGCGAAGAGGAATCTGATTTGTGTAGTTGCAAATTTTTATTTTTTCATGTTTAAAATCGATGTCGATAGCCGTGCAAAGCTGATCCCGGTTCATAAAATTCATGCGCATTTGAACATCGGGGTCGTTACTGAAATGGTGGGCTTGATTGATTTGGTTGTAGATGGTTTGCCGAGAAACGTTGTATGTGCGCGCAATTTTAACAATGTCCATGCCAGATGCCTGCAATGCAAGAATTTGTGCGCGCTGGGCGTTGGTGAAAGAGTTCTTTCGGCCAGCAGGAGATTTGATACTGGTTGTTGCTTTACGGTATTTTGCAGCATCATCTGAAATCCTACGAAGTTTTTTGATGTCGGTTGTGCCGAACACATTTAAAATCTGCTGTTCAAATGTTTCTGCCATGTCATACCACCTCCAGCTTCTTTTTATAGAGTATAGCAGGAAAATAAAAAACTGTCAACAAATAAATTGTTGACAGTAAAACTACGCATGAAAGCGTATTTCTTAAAAATGTCAAGTGTCACTTAGATAGAATTGTCGGATTGAGTACCTACAGTTACTTTTGAGTGGAAGATACCGTTGGAATCTGGTTTGATTTTATTTTTATCAGGTTCATCTTTATCTGCATTTCTGAAATTCAGAGCAGCGATCAGACAGCCAAATGCGCCCGACCAGATCAGTCCAGCATAAATCCATGATTGGATATGCTTGTGCTGCGGAATGATACTTCTGCCCAGAAAGACCGCATTGCGGAGCGGCTGCTGGTGCTCCAACAGGAATTGCTGAACCGTGCCAACAACCGGGAAGCCTACGATGATGTTGCCGAGGAGATCTTCCATCTGCGAGAGTTGCAGCAGCAGACGGATTCCGATGAAACCACCAAGGCAATCCAGATGGAACGCATCAAGGACTTGCAGGATTTTATCGGGCAGCAGAGAAATGAGCTGACCGAGTTTGATGAAAAGCTGGTCAAACGCTGGCTCCGGCAAATCACGGTCTGGGATGACCACTACACCGTGGAACTGAAGTCTGGAGTTAGTATTGATGTGCCTGTGTGAAAAATGAAAAGAATAGAGGATAAAGCATAGCCGCCAGCGTACAGTGTGATGGATTTTCACATGATACGCTGGCGGCTTTTTGTAATTAAAAATATAAGGAGTATTAGAGAAATTTAGAGGATGAGATCCCACTTCTTTTTGCAGATCTCAATAAGTTCAGACTGTCGTTTCTGTACAATAGCAGGAGTCCATGTGGTGTAATTAAGAACCTGTGTAGTCAGTGCAAAGGAAGAAACACCTTTTGTTTTGAAATACTTTTCCTTTTTGACTGGGAATTCGTAGTTCTGCGCCTGTGAATTCTTTCGTTTGGAAAGCGGCAGAATGTTTCCGAGTTTATGCAGCCACTTTTCTCGCTCGACAGGATCGGGCCAGTCTTTTTCCCATTGACTTCCGGGAGCAACTGTCTGGGGCAGAACATGTTCAATGGTAAGAAGTTTGGAATCATAGTATGCCGAACCATCCGATACAAAGGAGTCGAGCCGGAGTACCAGATAGTTGCGCTTGTTGGAAGTCATCTTATAGACATCGGAACCCAGGCGTGTGAGGAAGTCCTGAATCTCGGCGGCAGAAAGTTCGATAGAGGGACCAAAGTCTGCCACAGCAGGGTTTTCTAGATCGGCTAGAACCTTGGCATAGCGGTCGATTCGGTGGGTAACATCCGTAGAGGAAATGCGCATATAGGCAGCCAAGCGTTCCAGTTTGCTGAAAAAACGCTGTAGAAGCACAGCATTGTCTTTGTGCTTCACATAGTAAAGCATGGCGACTGGAAGCCAATCGGAGTTATCAATCCGGTTCAGCCAGCGGAGTATGTTATTAACATCCTCGGCACCAGCGTAATGACTGCTGGAAATTATGTCATAGGCGTTTGCAAAGGGCTCTAGGGTGTTGTCAATAAAATCAATAGCTATAGGACAGGTGATGGCAGGCAGAACGAACTTGTAAAATTCCTCTTGCAGGGATTTTTTGGCTTTGGCCTTCATCCGGATCATGCGGATATGGCCGAAGAGGTCGTTAAATCCGGATCGGCCAAGCTGAATTTCAAGGGATTCCCATTTTTCATTGTAATCCTGCTGCCGGCTGTCTGGCGTGATGGCTCCAATTACATCTGCCTTGATGATATCAGTGACAAGCAAATCCATACCGCGATTGTTCATGACCGAAAAGATGCGGAACGCAGATTGCTCGGTGGGGGTAGATACTACAATCAGTAGACAGCGCTGTACCAGAAAAGCACCAAAACGAACCAGTTCGGCCTCCGAGGCAAAATTAGCCACTAGAAGGTCCATCAGCAATTTGGCATTGAGAAGAATGTTCTGCTGCGCTTCTGTTGGCAGCATATCAGGATTCAAACCAAACAGTTTATCAAATTGCATTTCCTGCACATAAGTGCAAAAGAAAGGATTGTCCACCTTGCGCAATTGCAGGCGCGGTTTGGGAACGATGCCCTGAGAGGCACGACCGGGTTCGATGATATAGTTTTTGAAATCCGCCCGATTGTCCCCGGTTAGCCTGGAAGTCAGCGCAGCCAGAAGAATCGTCAGAGTGGTAAGACGCTGCTGCCCATCAATCACTTCCGAGTGCGGCTTGTCATCTTCCTTTACAAGAACGATACTGCCAAGAAAATATTGTTCTTCGGAGCTCTCTTCTACATAGAAATCGTGCAAATCGTTGAAGAGTTCTCGCGTCTGGTCTTCCGTCCAGGAATAAGGGCGCTGGAAAGATGGGATATTGTAATCAAAATCGGAACTGAAAATCTTTGCAAGCGGAAATTCGGAACCCTTGATTTTCGTACTCATTTCTGTTTGCTATCCTCCTTTATAGATGACATCTAAATCCTACACTGAATACCCCAAGATACCTGAGTTGCCGGATTTGCTGTTAGCCCAAACATCTAATCCAGAAACTCAATTATCTGTTACCCCTGTGGCTACAATTTAGATACTGTCCAAATTCTCAAAAACCGCCCTCGACCTGTTTCCAAGGACGAGAACGGTTCAGACTGTAAAATGATGTCTAAACAATATTAAACGAATCACCGCACGATATTACTGCGCTTTTGACATCAAGAGTACGCACTCAACGGTTGATTGCGATTCCAAGGGAAATTCTCGAATCTCTTTTCCATTATAGGGAACAGGGAAGGCAAATACAATGTTCCGAATCCAGTTGCCATTTGGCTGTTTTTCCGGGAAAATATCAATGCGCTCGATGAAGGCGCGCATGAATTCCTTTTGCTCCACCTCAGTGGCGGCATTGTAGACTTCATCGAAGGCCAGAAGCAGGTGATAGATGTTGTCAGCTGTGATCTTCTCCTGATGAATGTCATCAATCTGACCTTGGATTTCAGCGAGCTGGGTTTCCATGTCCTCAATCAGTTCATATTGCTCATCGTAACGTCGCTGCAAATCCAAAGACTTACGGTCATAATAGGGATCATTAAAGTCCAGTGTGTCCATCTGGTGCTCCAGACGAGATTTCGTACTGAGTCGCTGGCGGAGCTGCACTTTGATTGCATCGGCCTGACGGTCTAACTCGCTGGTATCGACTGCGGAACCGATTTTCTCTTTGATGGCATCTACGAAGCGTGGGTCGTGAACCATAGCGGATACGATGGATGCGACCATCTGATTGATTTCGTTCTGTTCAATGTTCAACCGGAAAGAACATTCGTGTCCAGTCTGCCCTTTGATACTCTTGCAGAAGTAGTAGTAACGAGTTTTGTTATCCTTGCTGTGAGCCTTAGAGACATTTCCGTACAGATTCCGTCCACAGCAGGGGCATTTCAGAATGCCGGAAAGAATATGTGCGTGGTCTGGGTCGCGGACCTTTTCACGCCGCCCTGTGGTACGCTGACGCTTTGTCTGTGCAAGATTCCAGTCGTCCTCGGAAACGATGGCTTCATGTTGACCGACATAGACGGGAAACTCGGATTGCTTCACAACGTGCATTTCGTTTCGAGTGCCGAGTTTCTTTTCAACCTTGCGGCGACCAAATGCAATCTTACCGCAGTAAATGGGATTGTCCAGAATACCTCTAACAAATACAGCAGAAAACTTTGGGATAGTTCCATTCTGACGGAGCTTTTTCACATACCCATGGGTGTTCAGATACCGGGCAATACCTGCTACACCATCGTTGGTATGGATAAAGCGGTCAAAAATAACACGGATAACTTCCACTTCATCGTCTGCAATCGAAAGCTCGCCATTTTCCAGCCTATAGCCATAGGGTGCAAAGCCGCCGTTCCATTTGCCCTCACGGGCTTTTTGTTCACGGCCGGCCATCGTTTGAGCACGGATATTCTCACGTTCGATTTCAGCAACAGCAGAAAGAACGGAAATCATTAACTTGCCGGAATCTTTGGAACTGTCGATGCCATCTTCTACGCAAATCAAATTGACACCGAAATCCTGCATAAGCTGCAAGGAGTTCAGAACATCGGCCGCATTGCGCCCAAAACGGGAGAGTTTGAATACCAGAACATAAGAAACGCCGTCTTTACAGTCTTGCACATCTCGCAGCATCTGTTGAAATTCGTGCCGACCTTGAATGTTCTTACCGGAAAATCCTTCATCAGAATATTCTCCAGCAATGACCATATCTTCATAATCGGCATATTTGCGCAGCTTTTCACGCTGTGCATCAAGGCTGTAACCGTCCACCTGCATGGCCGTAGATACGCGAGTATAAATGTAGCATTTGGTGCGTGCTTTTTTCATAAGAAATCCTCACTTTCAGCGGTTGGTTGTTGTGTGAGATTTTCATGCTGGATATAATACTCTAGCAACCGGAGTACATACTCTGGCGCATGGCGGTGGCCGAGTTCCCATTCTGTTACAGTGCGGTAGGGAATTTGGAAGAAAGTGCAAAACTCCCGGCGGTTCATCCCGGTCGATTCGCGCAGTTCGAGGATTTTGTCTTTGCAGTCCATAAAGTTGCCCTCATATATATAAAACACGCTACGCAATTATTTTAACATAAAAATAAAAATTACGCAACGTGTAAATTTGCTTATGCAGCTTTATTGTTGGTCGCGCAAAGCGGAGACTCCTTTTGCTCCAGTACAGTTGAGCCATATTTTTGAATCAGCTTTGCCATAACATCGATACAGCGTACAAAGGATGCATTGTCAGTTTCGGTGTCATAGTATTTTTTCAATAGGCAACTCCATTTCCTTGTAGCAGAACTTTGACAGTCCAGGCGGATTTTTAGAAATATTTTTTGATTCATCCGATTAAACTTTTTAAGCGTTCCAGCTTTTCCTGTGCGTTCTCCTTCCGTAAGCTGACCCCAATGCAGGAGATCGGAATGCACATTTCCAGCAGGCGGTCATAGATGCGGGCATGGGCGGTATCCTGTGGGTATCGTATCTCGCCCAGCGTCAGGTTGGTGGTGACGATCAGCGGCTTCCGGCTGCGGTATCGGCTGTCCACGATGTTGTAGATCTGTTCCAGTGCGTATTCGGTGCCACGTTCCATGCCGAAATCGTCAATGATGAGCAGGGGGTAGCGACAGAGATTGTCCACAACATCGTTCCGCCCGGAAAAGCTGCTGTTCAACTCGTTCAGGATTCGGGCAAAGTTTGTCATACGCACAGGCACTTCCTGCTCCATCAGAGCGTTTGCAATGCACCCGGCAAGGAAACTCTTGCCGGTGCCTACACCACCCCAGAGAAGAAGCCCAAGGTTCTCTGCGCGCATGGTCTGCCATTGCTCTACATAGCGGTGTGCGTGGTGCATCTGTGGGCTGCGGCCATTGTCGTTTTCAAAGGTCCAGTCCAGCATTGACGGGTCAGAAAATCCCTCTGCTTTCAGCCGCCGCACAAGGTCGTTGTGCTTTTGCTGGCTGATAAGGGCTTCTTGTTTTTCTCTTTCCGTGCGCTGGCAGATGCATTCGATTGGGTGCTTGTTTTTGCCCATCAGGGCAATGCCCTTTGCAAAGAACGCTTCTTTTGGGGTGTGACACTTTCCACAATGAAGCAGGCCGTCCTTGCCATAATAATCATCGGTGTTTTCGGGAATACTGGATGGGAGCTGTTCCAAAATTTTTTCGATCGTCTTTATAGGCTTTCTCCTTCCCTGAATGTGTAGTCCGGGATGCCCGGTGCTTGCTTTTGTTCCGACTTTTGCCGTTTTGCCCAGATGCGCAGGGTAGCGGCATGGTCGGCATATTTTTTGCCGGTGGACTGGATATAAGCTGAAAGCTGTTCGATCAGGCCATCTAGTCCGGAAAAGTCGGCTTTGAGCCGCTTGTACTCCATCTCTGTTAAAAAGACGTTTTGATATTCGCCAAAGGTCAAATGAGCAGCTGTTGTTTTTATCAGGTGGTTATCTTTCAGGTTGTTCTTATTACGTTGGTTAGTGGAACACTTTTGTTCCGTGGAAGGTATCATTTCTGTTCCATCGCATAGGGCAGAATCGTTCCATGCAAAGGAACATTTTTGTTCTGTCGGGACTTTTACAAAGATGCTGTTGGGCACAGTAATGCGACCTCTTCTGCGCTCGATCAGATCGGCATCCTCCAGTGAGCGCAATGCACGTTTAGTGCTCATGGTACTGCATCGCAGGGCTTCGCTCAATGATGAAATGGGAAAAATTACATAGACGAAGCCGCGCTCATCCATCCAGTTGTTCTTTTGGGAAAGTGTTGCCCGGTCCAGCAGCAGGGTGTAGAGCAATTTTGCTGTGTGGCTCAGGTCTGTATCCAGTAGAAAGCGAGCATAGGGCAGATATTGCGGCAAAGGTGTAGTAACAGTCAGGTAGTCGGAAATAAAATTCACCTCCAGTGTTTTTTCATCAAACAAATTTTTGGAAAGCATTTTACTGGCTGTTGGTAGTCTCCAGAAGATGCTGCCGATGCTGTTCTTTCAGATGCACAATATAGCTTTCTGCCTTTTGCAAAGCAGCAATAACTTTTGCTTCAATCTCTACATTTGTCAGAAAGTCGGGATACAGAGCAAAGCATTGTTCGAGACGGAAAATAAAGCTATCAGAGGCACTGTTGATTTCACTGAACATTCCTTCGGCATCGGCGACATGATCAACCGTTGCCATCTTTTCTCCTAGCTCACGAATGGTCTGGAGTTCGGTGCTGCGCTTTCCCGATGAAATAAAAGGTCGATTCTCCGAGAGTGGATCAGCCGTTTGGATCTTCGATGTGGCAGCACTAGAGAAATTGCGTTCGGTGACCTTGGAAAGCAATTCTAAATTTTCATAGGTGTCTGCACTATCGTCTGGTTTACCGTTCAGCTTTCCCTCTCGCCACGTTGATACCACGGTAGGCAATGCTTCCGTGGGAGTTCCACGGATAATGGTAGCCTCTCGCTGAGATAGCTTAAGTTTTCCGGATAAGATTTCTTCCTGAATGCCGGGGCAGTATTTTTCCATCAGCTCAACGGTTTTCATGAACTGCTCGGCACGAATTACGAAAGAAGGGCTTACATTGTTTTCTTTGGCGATTCGTTCGGTCGTGTTTTCTACCGATGGCAAATTGTCAATTTGACAGTTTGCCACCTGCGTGTACTGATTGCCATGGTTTCCCCCACGAGTGGATTTTTCAGAGTGATACTGCTTTCCAATCAGAAACTTTTTCTGCTCGGGTGTCAGATTCCGACGACTCAGCTGATGTTTGCAGATCCATGCCAGAACATCTTCACGGGTTTCGCAGGTGCAGGAAATCGAACGGGTGGTATAAGGAATTTCCGGGTGATGCTGGAGAATCTTATAGCGATTATGACCATCAACAAGAATGTTGCCCCAGACGATCAGGGGAGACAGGACTTCGCCCTCTGAAAGGATGTTTTCTTCCAGTTGCTGAAATTCTTCATCGGTCAATGCAGGAATCTGAGATTGAAATTCGGAATCAATGATAAATTCAAACTTGTTTTTCTTCATAGGCAAAATCTCCTTTCAAAAATTTATTGGTAGTTCAGCCGTTATCCCCGCATGGATCTCCTGCCCCCTTCCGGCGGCGTCTTCCGGCTCGCTCTTGTGAGATCATCGCCGGGTATTCCATGCGGACGGTCATTTGGTTCTCAAGGTTCAATGATAGATTTGAAACTAGGCTAACACATTCATGGGAGATTTTTTAGGACACATTATGTCTGGTTTTTACGAAAGTTGATTTGAATTTCTGCTAAAAATCGGACATTCAATGCCTGAACTGGTGTGAAAGCAATGAAGAATGTGCTTCTGTGGGCTTAGTGTATCACATCGTAAATTTTGTTTTTAGGAACTGGTAGTTCCGGTTTTTAAGGGATATGAAATGAATTTCAAGGCAAAATCGGAACTACTGGTTCTGGTTTTTCGTATCAACGTGATTTCAAATTTTGGGTGCCGTTCTCTCTGCACGGACTTCCTACCCCCTTCCAGCGGCGTTTTCCGGCTCTCCCTTGCGGGGTCATGGCCGGGTATCCCATGCAGACGGTCATTCGGTTCTCAAGGTTCGATGAAGGCTTGTAGAAAGCCTATCACAATCAAATAAGTATTTTTAGGACGTATCAGGTCCGGTTTTGAGGGAGAAAACCGGACTTGGGAGGTCCGGTTCTTGTGAACGGCTCTGGATAGAGCATACCATAAAATTGCTCGATTTTTTAGGAAGTGATACTTCCGCTTTTTGCCTTCAAAACCGGAAGTAATAGTTCCGGTTTTGTGCAATATTGAATGAATCAACGACGATTTTTCGGAAACGATTTTTTCTACAAGAAATTTGCTTATTCAGCGTCTGTTAAGATACGCAGTCGGCACAGTTTATGTGCTGAATATCGGGTTTTGGCGAAGCCCAACAATCGTTTTTGAAGTCGGATTTGAAAAATCTGATTCAAAACTTGTGAGTTGGCACCAACTCGCCCTGCTTGCTGCGGTTGCAAATTCGAAAATTTTTGTGCAGAAAAATAACCGCCCGCTTCAAGTTGAACTTGAAAACGGACGGTCTCGATTGCAAAATAATTTTCAAATTTGGAAGTCGCGTTGAGAGGCTTCATAGTGCTCGCAAGCAATGTGTCTGTCTATACAAACACCATTTGCGTTGCAAAATGCTTGTTGGGAACACCCAAACCCTTGAACTGCATCCCGTGGATGCAGGCTGCTTTAAGCAAATAAAAAGGGAAAACTGTTTTACTTCTTGCGGAATTCTCCATACAGCCACTCTGCCAATGCTGACATGATAGCCTTGTACTTGCTGGTATCTTCAAACAGGGAAGAGAAGGTGTCCTGCGCTTCAAGATAGCTGTCCTGTGCGGCGGTGTCAAAGGCTTTGGGGAAGATGCTCTCGGTAAAGATCTGCGGGTCGGAGCTGCGCGCCAGCTTTGCCAGCTTCGGGTCGGCCAGCAGACGGTCATGCAGGGCAGTAAGCAGCACCCGGTCGGCATTGGTGAACTCGCCCTTGAACTTCTCGTTGATCTTCAAAATGATCTCGTCCAGCGGCTCCTTGGGGTCGTGGCCGAGAGCGCCTTTCTGGGTGACTGGCTCGTAGACGCCCTTGGCGTGTTCCAGCTCGATGGCACCGGCAAAGGTCTTTTGCAGCTTGTAATACTCCAACTGTAATTTGCCCTCTAAGTCCAGCGGAGAGACCTCGTCCGGCGGCAGCAGTTTGAGCAGGTAAGCGCAGAATACGTTCTCCTTGTGCAGCTCTTCATCAAACATCCGCGCCACCTGTGAAACGTAGCCGTACCACTTGACAAGGCTGCGCAGCAGGCGGCGGAACTGGTACCGCTCGGCCTGTGTCTTCTGGTTGTAGCGGTCTGCCACCGGCTTCAAGACGCTGCTCATGCGGCCCACGGCGTTTTTATCCTGCTTGGTGCTGCGGAAATACTCCTTGGCAAAGGCTTCCACGTCTGCATCGGAATAGACCGCAAAGCTCCGCAGTTCCTTCTGGGTTTTGTAAATGAGGTCGGTGTTGACCTCCTGCTCCAGAAACGTCTCCTGATAAAAGGGCTGGAATGCCTCCCGGATGTCCTCCGCCTTGTTCACAAAATCCAGCACAAAGGTGTCAATTTTACCGGGACAGGTACGGTTCAGACGGGAGAGAGTCTGCACCGCCTTGACGCCCTTCAGCTTTTTGTCCACGATCATGGTATGGAGCAGCGGTTCGTCAAAACCGGTCTGGTATTTTTCTGCCACGATGAGCACATTGAAGTTGTTGTGGAACTCCTTTTTGGTCTGGCTCTCTGTAATGTGGCTGCCGTCGGCGCGGACGTTCAGGGACTGCTCCGTGTACTCCACGCCGCCGTCCGGTACGGCACCGGAAAACGCCGCTAAGATCTGCACATCGTCATAGCCCTGCTCCGCAATGTAGCGCTTGACCTCGTGAAAGTACCGCACCGCCGCCAGCCGGGAGGAGGTGACCACCATCATCTTGCCCCGCCCGCCGATCTTGTGGCTGGTGGTCTCCCGGAAGGTCTCTACAATGATCTTTGCCTTCTGGCTGATGTTGTAGGGGTGCAGCTCTTCATACTTGCGGATGAGCTTTGCCGCCCGGCTGGCAGGCAGGTCGGGGTTGTCCGGGATGGTCTTGGCGATCTTAAAGCAGGTGGAATAGGTCATGTAGTTTTGCAGCACATCCAGAATGAACCCTTCCTCAATGGCCTGCCGCATACTGTAAATGTGGAAAGGGTGGTGGCTGCCGTCCGGGTACTCGGTGCCGAACAGCTCCAGCGTGGCGGCTTTTGGGGTGGCGGTAAAGGCAAAGAAGGACAGGTTCTTGTGCCGCCCGTGGGAGGTCAACTCCTTCACCAGAGCATCCTCCGGGTCGATCTCGTCCTCCGCTTTGCCTTCCAGCTCGGCATATTCCCGCAGCGCGTCCTCAGTGTCGGCAAGGGCGGCTTTCAGCTTTAAAGCAGAGGTGCCGGTCTGGGAGGAGTGCGCTTCGTCGATGATAACGGCATAGTTCTTCCCGGCAGTCTTGTTTACCTCAGTATAGATGACCGGGAACTTTTGCAGCGTGGTGATGATGATGCGTGCGCCGTTGTTGATGGCATCCCGCAGGTCGCCGGAGTTTTTGTCCTCGCCGATGGCCTCCACCGCACCCAGCGTATGGTCGAAGCCGGAGATGGTCTCCTGCAGCTGTGCGTCCAGCACGGTGCGGTCAGTCACCACGATGACACTGGCAAACACCGGCTTGTTCTCGGTGTTGAACAGGGAAGCCAGCCGGTACGCCGTCCAAGCAATGGAGTTGGACTTGCCCGACCCGGCGCTGTGCTGGATGAGATAGTGCTGCCCGGCACCTTTCTGCCGCACATCTGCCACCAGCTTACGCACCACGTCCAGCTGATGGTACCGGGGAAAGATCAGGGTCTTGCCGTCCTGCAGGCTCATGAACTTTTGCAGGATGTCCATCATGCTGTCCTTCTGGAACACTTCTTCCCAGAGGTAGGCGGTAAGGTAGCCGCTGGGGTTGGGCGGGTTGCCTGCGCCGCCGTCCCGTCCGGCACCGTTAGAGCCCTGATTGAAGGGAAGAAAGCGGGTGTCCTTGCCTGCCAGCCGGGTGGCCATCCACACCTCGGTCAGGTCTACGCAAAAGTAGCCCAGAATGCGCTTGTTGAACTGGAAACACACCTCCCGCGGGTCCCGGTCGTGCATCCACTGCTGCTTGGCGTTCTCCACGGTCTGCCCGGTGAACTGGTTCTTTAGCTCAAAGGCGAACACCGGGATGCCGTTTACCGCCAGCACCATGTCCACCGAGTTGTGGGTGGTGTCAGAGTAGAACCACTGCCGGCTGCAGGTGATCTCGTTTTGAGCGTAGCGCTGGGCGTCCTTCTGGTTCAGCGCGGATTCCGGCTGAAAATAGCACACCCGGAACCGCCGTCCCCGGTGCTTGAACCCATACCGCAGCACCGAAAGCAGTCCGTCCGCATCGCAGGCATTGTTAAAGGCAGTGCAGAATTTTCGCACCGGGTTTACCGGGTTCTGCTTTTCAAAAAATGCCCACTCGTTGGGCTGGGTCTTTTGCACAAAGCGGATCAGGGTATCCACAAACAGCCCCAGCTTGGGGTCGTAGCAATCCCCGTTGCGGGTGTAGCCCCCGGCAGGGGAGAGCAGCGCCGCCGCAATGTCCGATTCAAACTGCTTTTCGGTGGTGTTGAGGGGCATGGTTAGACCTCCTTTTGAACTTCTTCAAAATCGATAACAAGTTCATTTCTACATTTTAATTTGTAAATGTGCTTTGTGGAATTGATATCGGTGACATACATTAAAGCATCGGACAAATTTGCACCTGTTTTAATATTGATAACTATTGTGCAAACTAAACCTTTTGAAATGAATTGTTTTTCGTATCCATGGGGATGATAATGAATACCATCAATGCAAAATTCATTTATTACAAATTCGATTTTTTCAGAATTAACAACATTTGCAACGAGATGAGATTGGTTGTCATCATAAATATCACCAGAGACGAAAGAAAATACATGTTCTTGAGCATTAGAAAAACGACCATGGTCATACATTCCGAAAATTGAGAAGAAGGGCCTTGCATTCGCGGAGATTTCAGCTTTTCGGACATTGCGCTCATGGGATAGGGTGATATAAACGCCTACCAGTGCTACTAGACCACCAATAAGCGCAGAAGTCAACGGAACAATTACGTCTGTAACCCAATTTATTGTTGTAGCGGAAGCTACAATAGCGTTTACATCAGGACTGTTCATTTTTTACCTCCTTTATAATTGTCCATTGCAGAAAAATATAACGCACGAATAACATCAATCCATTTGTTTAGAGTTTCACAAGTTGATAGACCATCCATATATGTGAACACAGTAAGAAAAATGTTGGTTGCCCATGCTAATGATATGGCAGAATGCTCCGCAGGAATAGAAATGCCAAAATTTGATTG
Source organism: Faecalibacterium sp. HTF-F (assembly GCF_023347535.1). Taxonomy (NCBI): domain Bacteria; kingdom Bacillati; phylum Bacillota; class Clostridia; order Eubacteriales; family Oscillospiraceae; genus Faecalibacterium; species Faecalibacterium wellingii. The sequence goes on along the minus strand of NZ_CP094473.1, from coordinate 1,713,224 downwards.
TCCTACAGGAACACAGTTGGAATTATCCGCGTTAGACAAACGCCCCATTGTTCCTTGAGGCGTAGGATGAATGATAGAGCAGGCAAGCTTATATTGTGGTTTCCATTTTTCATTAACATGACATTGTGATTGGAGCGCAGCAAAAGTTTTTATTGTGATTTCTTTCCCAGATGGATCTTTTGCACCTTTTGTCCACTCATACTTTTGCTTGTCGGACTTAGAAGCCTCGATATATTGTTTTGCAATCTGTTCACCCTGTTCAGAAATAAAAGTAGCCGTGCAACACAATTCAAACATTGAGCGCCAACGAGCATAGGCTCCATCTGCGAAACCATTTTCCATAAGACAGAGAACCTCAGCAAACTGTTGGCAAACGCGTCCATGAATGTGTTGAAGAGCCAAAAATGTGAATTGTTTTGATTCGCGGGTATCAATCGGAATATTATCTGTTACATAATGACAGAAAGCTTCCGCACCCTCAACAGCAATTATATACATAACACGAGAGGCTTCAAAACATTCCCCCCAGATTGAATGGTGATGCTGAAGAAAGCGGTTCTTTTCAATGTCAGCATCTTCGATAATTTCATGAAGATGTGATTTGTAAAAGGAAACATTGTCGGAAGAAGCCCGCTCAAGAAGTTTTTCAACGATAGAAGATATTTTATCATCATTGAGGATTTTAGAAATGTCTGAAATGGATTTTCCTTCTTTTTGCAATTCGTCCGCACGATTTGATAGTGTTTCCATTAAAATATTGCCCAAAACATCCTGGAATTTATTTTCTTCCATTTTACACCTCCCGTTTCCCTGTTACAACCTCATAAATCAAACTTTTCTTATAGCTTTCCAGTTCTTTTACCAGCTGCTCCTTCTTTGCAATCAGCCTATCAATTTCGGCGCACTTGGCGTCAAGGTAGGCAGCAATTTCTTTTTGCTCTTCAAGTGGTGGCAACAAAACAGGCATGGATTTAAGAAGGCTCTGCCCAAGACTAGCCCGTGTTACAAGATTCATTTCCTTAACAAGATAAAACCGTAAGTGAGAGCTTCTAAAATAATACTTTGCATACGGTGTATGCAATTTGTCTGAAAATGGACGTACTCGGATGAGAAAACCAGCAAACGTGGCATTGGGAATATCCTTTTCACAAACACAAGAAAATCCAACTTCTTCGATTGTTTCGGAAGTCCGGGTAAAGAAAATGTCTCCCTCCTTTACAGAGTATCGCTCTTGTTCTTCTGGAGTGGACTCGACTAATCCAGATACGGAAAAAGGCAGAGAGTAATTTTTATAAACATCACTATAACTTACAAATGGTGTTCCTTTACCGAAAAATTCACTGGCCTTACTAATACCGTTTTGAGCATCACCGATATTGCGGAGTTTACAAAGAACCCATTCGTCAGGAATTTGTCCGATGTAATCAACTTTACTATCCTTCATCTCCCGCTCACCACGCACGCCTTTGGTCACAGCCTGCGTAATAACTGCCTGCTTGAGCTTTTTGTATTCCTCGATGCTGGAACGAGTTTTGTCGAGGATGGTATCAAGTGAAGCACAACCATTATCAAGGTAATCTGCGATTTTTGCCTGTTCCTCTAGCGGTGGAATAGGAAAATAACAAGCAACAATTTCAGATGCAACAACACTAGGAATAGCAGTGTGAGTGATATAAGGAGCCCAGTTAAAGGCTAAAAATTGATAATAACTGAATTTTTCAAGTAGGCGATTACTGTAAGTGAGAAAATACATGGTGTCTACTGCCCATAGTTGTCCTTCAACATACAAGGGCTTGCCGAGAGTTCCTTTTCGCCCAAAAAGAACAGCTTTTCCACTGTATTGTGCACGATTGGTGTATTTAAAAACTCCACCAGAGCCATATACTCCAACGGCAGAAGAATCGGTACTATCGACTTCAACGTCAATCTCACGACCATTGTGAACTTCAGCAAAGCGTTTGAGTTGTACAACCTCCCACCCCTCTGGAATCTCCCCGATCCATTCAATGCCGCTATCTTTCATTTTCCGTGCCATGGTCAGTCCTCCTTATGGAACAGCTCTGCCAGCCCGGCGGAGATATCCTGTTCCAGTGCGGTGATGCGCGCCACGATATCCTCCACGGCTTCCGGCGCCTGATACTCGTAGAAATAGCGGGTCATGGGGATCTCGTAGCCCACCTTGGTCTTGCTGTGGTCGATCCATGCGTCGGGGGCGTAGGGCAGAACTTCCCGGGCAAAGTAGGCGTCGATATCCTGCACCAGCGGTACGTTTTCGGTGTCCCGCAGGCTGGTGTCCGGCACAGGTTTGCCGCGCTTCAGGATAACGTTGCCCGCCTCGTCCCGCTGGGGGCGCTCCACCACGATCTTGTTGTAGCCGAACTCCACGCTCTCGAACACCTTGCTCTCGCAGTAGATGCCGTTTTTGTCGCCGTACACCTTGCCGTTGGCAGATTCGCCGTAGGCGGTGACGATCAGCTCCCGGCAGGCATCGGTGATGTCGTTGCGCTTGGTGCCGATGCTCTTGCGGCGTGGCTCAAAGCAGTGGCTGGCGTCAATAAGCTGTACCTTGCCTGCACGGTGGGCGGGCTTATCCTTGCTGAGCACCCAGATGTAGGTGGAGATGCCGGTGTTCATGAACATATCGGTGGAAAGCTGGATGATGCAGTCCAGCCAGTCGTTTTCCAGAATATACTGCCGGATGTTGCTGGGCCCGCTGCCGGCATCGCCGCTGAACAGGGGAGAGCCGTTCTGGATAATGGCCATTTTGCCCTTGTTTGCCAGCTTGGCAAGGCCGTTCAGCACAAAAAGCTGCTGACCATCGCTGATCTTGGGCAGACCGGGCGCAAAACGCCCCATCTCGCCCCGGGCGGCTTCGGCTTCCACCGCCTTCTGCTCCCGCTTCCAGTCGATGCCGAAGGGCGGGTTGGAGATGATGTACTGGAAGGTGAATCCGGGAAACTGATCCTCCGACAAAGTATCACCGAACCGCATATTGTTGGGGTCGCCGCCGCGGATCATCATATCCGCCTTGGCGATGGCAAAGGTGGAGGGGTTGAACTCCTGCCCGAAGCAGGTCACCTCAATGTCGCTGTTCAGCTCGTGGATGCGCTCCTCCATGCAGCTCAGCATCTGGCTGGTGCCCATGGCCATATCGTAAACGGTCATGCTGCTGGTATCGAGGTCGGCTTCGGACAGCAGCAGGTCGGTCATCAGGTAGATGATATCCCGGCTGGTGAAGTGCGCTCCGGCTTCCTCGCCAAAGCTTTCGGAGAACCGCCGCACCAGGTCCTCAAAGATATAGCCGCAGTCCACGGCGCTGATCTTGTCCGGGCCAAGATATCCCTTCTCGGAGCCAAACTCCTTGATAACGAGGTAGAGGGTGTTGCTCTCTACCATCCGCTTGATGATGTTGTCAAAGTCGAACTTTGCCAGCACATCCTGTGCGTTGGCAGAGAAACCGGACAGGTAATCCCGGAAGTTGGACTCAATGTTGTCCGGGTCAGCCAGCAGGGTCTCGAAGGTGAACCGGCTGGTGTTATAGAACTGGTAGCCGGAGGCCTTCTGCAAAAAGCCGTCGATGACCTGCAGCTTTTTCACCTTCTCGTAGGTGTCCAGCACTGCCTGATGGGTGGGCAGCAGACAGTCGTGGAACCGCTTCACCACGGTCATGGGCAGAATGACCAGACCGTACTCGTGGGGCTTGAACGGCCCCCGCAGCATATCGGCTACATTCCAGATCATGGCGGCTTTTTCGGCAATGTTGGCACCTACGGCGGTGATCTTATCGTTTGGCATACGTTGCTCCTTGTTTTTTGTGATAGGTGGACATCCTGATTTTACAACGATGGGTGTCCTATAAATCGGATAGCAGGATGCTTTTCCTCAAAAATGATTCTTGCATCTATTGTACCACGGATTTTGTAGAATGACTATATTTTGCCAAAAAGAAATGCCCGCCTGAAAATCAGACGGGCATCGATCATAGAAGGATTTAATCTTCACATAGAAGATCGTTGTTGTGCATGAAGGTGATAAAGTTGAGGATGATTTTGGCGTTTCTCTCTACAATGTCAGATTCGGTAAAATCTGTGGCATTCGCAGCGAGGTCAGTAAGCTCCTTGATTTTTGTACCCTCTTTTTTCTGCTTCCGGTTGTTTTCAAAACCGGTATAGTACTTGACCTTATCGCTGAAGCGATAATCAGAAGCGCGGATATTGATGCGCTTTTCCAACAACACCTTGTTGCCAAGGCTTTCAACATTTCTCGGATTGGAAAGCGAGTGCTCCTTTTCCTGGCGGTTGCGTGCGTAGATGTGCTCGATCTCAAGTACACTTTCAAGGGACAAGAGCTCCTGGGAGGAGTTCTGGAATGCCCACCATGTCAGCATGGCCTTTGTGATCGCGCGGTTGTTGCTGAAGGTATAGTTGTCAAAAGCGTTCTGCAATTTCTGAGTATCAAACAAATAGTCAGAAAACCGAACAGGTTGCCCGGTTACAATGTTGATCATTTCTGCAAAAATGGGAGTGCGCAGTGCATTTACGCCCGGATTTGTAACGGCATATGCCCAGATGAATGCGGTGATTTTGTTAAGAAAGCTATAGAAACGATCGTCGTTCAGTAGACCATCAGAATCCCGATTGGCCATGTAATAGACCGAAACAAAATAGGTCCACATACCGTTGGGAGCGTAGTTCAGAACAAAGAGCCTGCGAAGAACTCGGTCAGAGAAGCGCTCAACATTTTGATTCTGCACATCATTCCAGAAATTTGCAAGATCGATCAGATTTTCAAAAGTCTGGTCATTTTTTAGCAAGCTGTAAGCATTCCGCTCATAGAATTTGCGCAGCGCCTCCGTTGTCGAGGATTTGATGCCTTGCTTTGCACGTTCATAGTACATATACCGTGTGAAAAGCTCATCCATCGGAGTGCCGGTAATAGGATGGAAAATAGAATCACACAGTACCTCGAGGTCCTTCCACTTTTGGATAAAGACTTCCCGCTCGCCTTTGGCAGAGTAATACTTGTAAAATTGCGCCTTGAAGATATCTGCATCAGACAGTGGCTTTCCGCGGTCATTCAATGTCGAGAAGATTCGCAAAGCGGTGTCCTGAGATTCTGCTTCAATCGGGAGCAAAATACAGTTGTTCATGATCCGAATCGGAAAGAAGGAAAACCAGTCTGGGTAAGTATTCAGAAAGTCTACGATCTTTTGCTGAAAAAAGCGATAGTTATTGGCGTAGCTGCTCTTTTCGCAATCAGACAAGGTTCCTGTTTTCAGGATATTCAGAAATTCGCCCTTTTCCTTGTCGGTGGCGACTTCTGAGTCGATTTTCAATGCTGACTTGTCCGGGTCACCAAACTCATCGGTTTTCCAGATGCACTGCTCAATGAACTTGCTGGTCTTTACAGCTTTATCGTTCTTCATGCTTCCATATTTTTCATAGAAAGCTCGAAGCAACAGCATCAATGTCGTAAGGCGCTGTTGTCCGTCAATAATCTCCATTTTACCGTCATCATTTTTAAATGTGACGATGGGGCCGAGAAAATACTCATCGCTGTCACTGTTGAATTTGTCGCAGTCATTATCAGGAAATGCAAATAAGAACAGGTCATCCCAAAGAGTCTGGCATTCCTTTTCTCCCCAGGCGTAAGGCCTTTGATAATCCGGAATGAGGAAATCAGCCTTCTTCTCACTGAAAAGTGCCCGCACGCTTTTTTGATCAATGTTTAATTTTGACATTCGATGCCTCCTGTTTAGCATCAGCAGGTTGCTTCAACTTATCAAATCATCTGAAAATGCCGCAACGCTTCCACGATCGCATCCTCTTTTTCTTTCGGACACTGAGGCTGCTTCACATTTTCGGACTTCGCCTTATGGTGGCTCTCTCGTACCTCCAGACCGCATTTCTGCTTGACCTGCGAGATATACAGGGAAGAAACCTTCAGCCCAGTCTGTTCCAACACACGGGCCTTGATTTCAGGATAGGTCGCACCCTTTTGCAATCCTGAAGTGTCCATGCCCTCCAAAGAGAACTCTACACGGACTTTTTTGGAGTCGATCTCACCCTTGGAAAGTGCAATGACACATTCGCAATGCTTCGTCCTTGGAAACAGATCCACAGGCTGCACTTTTTCTGCGTGATACCCATTTTGTTCCAACCATGCGGCGTCCCGGGCGGCGGTGGCGGGGTTGCAGCTGACGTAGACCACCCGGCGGGGGGCCATGCGTACCACGGCAGAAAGGGTGGCCTCGTCGCAGCCCTTGCGGGGCGGGTCCAGCATCACGACGTCCGGGTGCAGGCCCTCGGCGGCCAGCTGTGCGGCCGCCTGCCCGGCATCGGCGCAGAAGAAGCGGCTCTTGGCGGAAACCGCTGTACCCATGCGGGCGGCATTGGCCTTGGCGCTTTCGATGGCTTCGGGTACGATCTCTACGCCCACCAGCTCACGGCAGTGGTCTGCCATGGAAAGGCCGATGGTGCCCATGCCGCAGTAGAGATCCAGCAAAAGGTCATCCGGTGTCAGCTGGGCGTATTCGGCAGCGATGCCGTAGAGCTGCTCAGCGGCAAGCGTGTTTACCTGATAAAACGAAAGCGGGCCAAGCTGCACCGGGACGCCGCAGAGGGTGTCTTCAATATACCCCTGTCCATACAGGGTGTGAGTCTCGGAACCAAGGATGACATTGGTGTTTTTTGCGTTGACATTCAGCAGGATGGTGACAATGTCCGGAAACGCCTCCTTCAGCCGGGTGCACAGCTTTTCGGCTGAAGGAAGCTTGGCACGAGTGCATACCAGACAAACCATGATCTGTCCGCTGTGTGCACCGCGGCGCAGGAAAATATGCCGTACAAGGCCCTTGCCGGTCTCCTCATTGTAGGGGTGGATGCCTTTTTCTGCAAAGAATGCGCACAGTGTGTTGCCGATCTCATTCAGTACGCCGGGCTGCAGGCGGCAGTCCGGACAGGGAACGATACGGTGGGTACGCCCGGCATAAAAACCAATGCAGGGGTGGCCGGCTTTGTCTGTTCCGACCGGAAACTGGACTTTGTTGCGGTATCGGTCGATCTCCGGGGAGCCTACGATGGGAAGGACCGGAACATCCAGCCCGCCGATGCGTGCAAAGGCGTCTGCAACATTCTCCTGCTTGGCGCGGAGCTCGGCGGCATAGTCCAGATGCCGCAGGCTGCAGCCGCCGCAGGGACCGGCCACAGCACAGTCCACCGGGATGCGATCGGGCGAGGGTGTGAGCACCTCGTCCAGAATGCCGAAAGCGTAGCGCTTGCAGTCCTTGACGATGCGTACCCGGGCTTCATCGCCGGGCGCTGCACCGGGAATGAACACGGTCTCACCCTCCGGGCTGTGGGCGACACCGCTGCCATCGCTGGACAGGCGCTCCACCTGCAGAGTGAGAACTTGATTTTTCTGTAAGGGCATGAAGGGTCTCCTTTACTGGTGGTCGGTGCCGTCGGCAGGGGCATCTGCCTGTGCCGCAAAATACTTGCTGGGCGGCACGCCCTTGGCACGCTTGAATACCCGCGAAAAATAGAACTGGTCGAAGAAGCCTACCGAAACAGCGACCTCCGCAATGGACAGATTGCCTGCACGCAGCAGCTTGCAGGCTTCGTTGATACGGTACTCGGTAAGGTAATCGATGGGGCTCTTGCCTACATTCAACATGAACACACGATAAAGGTGGCTGCGGGATACGCCTACACTTTTTGCCACATCGTCGATGGAGATATCGTGAGAATAATTGAATTGGATATACTTGATTGCATTGAGCACATACTGGCTGGAAGAAGAAGCCGTGTGAGGCTTGCCGACGCTGGTCTCCTTCATCAGGGAAGCAATGAACAGGTACAGATATCCCACCATGGCGGCTTCGTCCTGAGGCTGCAGCCCACGGGAGGAATAAATGTTGGCCAGTGCGGTACGCATTCCCTCCGGATCCTGTGTGTGATGCACAGGCGAGTCATCGGTAAAAGGCAGCTGTGCAGTCAGTTTATGGGCACATGCGCCATTAAAACCGACCCAGCTGTACTCCCACGGCTGCTGCTCATCGGCTGTGTAACGGATGAGCTGGCTGGGCCGTGCAAAGAACAGATCTCCCGGGCTCACTTCCCAGGTGCGGCCGCCCACCTCGAATACACCCTTGCCGGAAAGCACCAGATGGATCAGGTAATGATCCCGGATGCCGGGGCCCCAGGTCTGCCCCGGAGCACAGCGTTCGATACCGCAGTTGAAAATGGACAGCTCAATATTGTTGGTATAATTTTGCTTGAAGGATTGCTTGTATACGTCCGCCATAGCCGCGTTTCCTCCACTTTGTCATATTGCAGGCAGCTTTCTGCCCGACATTGAGATAAGTATACCACACATCTGCCTGCAAGTTCAACAAAAGTACATCTTATTCTTTGAGCTGGACGCCAAAATTCGTGCTTTTTCTGCGATGGAAATTGAAAAAAGGGGCTGGATGCATTACAATAGGCATAACAAACCCGTCTATCTCAAGACAGCATTCTGAGGGAGGGATCGTCATGGCGACCAGCACACAGCTTCGGCAGCGGATCGCGGCAGGGGAGTGGGACCCAAAGCTCCGGGCATTGTACGGAAATACGGAACAGGAGCTTTGCCGCCAGCGTGCGCGGTACTGCGCCGCACTGGAACAGTTTGAGCTGTATTTCGGCCCGGGCAGGCAGGTGCAGGTCTATTCAGCACCGGGCCGTGCAGAACTGGGCGGCAACCATACCGACCACCAGCACGGTTACGGCCTTGCGGCGGCGGTGACACTGGACCTTGTGGCGGTCGCAGCCCGCAATACGGATGGCTATGTCCGGGTAAAGTCCCGTGGGTTCAACAAATTGGATGTCATTGATCTGACTGTAGCAGGCCCGCAGGAAGGGGAGGAGACCCACTCCGCCAGTCTGATCCGCGGCATTGCGGAGGGGTTCCGGACCGTTGGAAAAAAGGTGGGCGGCTTTGATGCCTATACTGCCAGCGATGTGCTGCGCGGGTCCGGACTTTCCAGCTCTGCGGCCTTTGAAATGGGAATGGCGGTCATCTGGAACGGGGAGTACGATTGCGGCCTTGCCCCTACGGAGCTGGCGAAGATCTGCCAGTACGCAGAAAACACCTACTTTGGCAAGCCGAGCGGACTTTTGGATCAGCTGACCAGTGCGGTGGGCGGCATCATCTTTGCAGACTTTGCAGATCCGGCATCGCCGCAGATCGAAAAGATCCATACGGACGGCCTGCTGCCGCCGGGTATGAGCCTGTGCGTTACGGATACGCGCGGCAGTCACAGTGAACTGACAAGCGAGTTTGCAGCCATCCGGAAAGAGATGGAGCAGGTGGCCGGGACGTTGGGCAAAAAGGTTCTGGGACAGGTGACGGAAAGCGAATTCTGGGCGGCGCTGCCTGAGCTGCGCAGAAAATGCGGCGACAGGGCTGTGCTGCGGGCCATTCACTATTTTGAAGAAAATACCCGTACGCTTGCACAGCGGGACGCGCTGCAGGCGGGAAAGTTTGCAGCTTTTGCTGCGCTGGTTCTAGAAAGTGGCCGGGCCTCTTTTGCGTTGTGTCAGAATGTCTATTGCAGCACGGATGTGCGGCATCAGGGGCTCTCCGTGGCGCTGGCGCTGAGCCAGTGCATCCTGCAGGGCAGCGGTGCCTGGCGGATGCAGGGCGGCGGCTTTGCAGGAACCATTCAGGCCTATGTGCCCAAGGAACTGCTGGAACGCTATCATAGCGAGATCGAGCGGGCGTTCGGTGCAGGCAGCTGCTATGTGCTTCGCCTGCGGGAACAAGGTGCTGTGCGGGTAGGCTGAAACAGCAAAAAGAAAAGCATCTGCGGTGTGATATATACCGCAGATGCTTTTTATGTGTAAGAATGAGAAACGGATAAAATCAGCAGCCAGACATAAAGCCGTTGGTCGGATGCTGTGCCTGCTGTTTTCGTTGCTGCTGATCCGAGAGATACTCCACCATTTCCTTTTCCTCACGGGAAAAATGGAACAGGTCGGAGATCGTGTCATAAGCACCGACCACAAAATTGAAGCCGGTCTTTACCACATTGAACAGCAGAAGAGGAACAAAGGTGAAGGAAAACGAGATCAACCCGCCGCCAAAGAAGAAATCATCCAGACGCAGATTGCTGAAGAAAAGATCCAGCGCATCGCCCAACGGTCCGCCGCCGGAAATGGAATACAGTTCCTCTTCCGGGACAGAGGCGTAAGAATGAGGCATCTGAAGGTTTTTCATGGATGAAGCTCCTTTCCGACAAATAGATCTGCTACCTCAGGGTCAAACGCAGGAATCAGGCGGCTGCCGTATCAGAAGCCTGTCCGTTGTTGAAAACAGGCATGGGGTTCACAAGGTCGTTGTAGATGTTCTTGACCGTACGGATAATGCTTACGACCTGACCGTATGCATAATAACCTGCCAGAGTACCAATACCAAACAGAGCAAGCTTGCTCCAGCCGTTCAGCTTATCCCAGGTGTGGTAGAAGGTGCCAGCCGGGGACAGGCCATTGTTGGCTCCGCTGACAATGGTGTTTTTGATGTAACTGAGGGAATAGCTGCCGCCCAGAAGGAGCGCATTGACAAGAGCGCTTTGGCAGAAGATGACAAACTGATCAGTATTGAAGGTGATGTCGTAGCCAAACACACTGCCAAGAAGAATCTCCTTACCGCCGTCCAGATAGGTCATTTCTTCTTCGGAAATAACGGCGTAGGAAGCCGGTAAAAGCATGGTGGTCTGATAGAGATGGTCCATGATGGGAAAACTCCTTTCCATAGTGGAATCTGCATAAAGGCAGATAATATACTATCTGAATTGTAGCATAACTGTGTCAAAATAACAAGAGCAGAGCTGCGTAAAATCATGATACATTTGTGAACAAATTGTTACAAGCAAGCGGCAAAATGACGAACGTCAGTGTAAAACCGTGCGGCGTGACCCAATTCCGGTTCCGAAAAAATGTTCCGGTGCAATAATAAAAAGCATCCGCACGGATCCGTGCAGATGCTTTGAAGAGAATGCAAAATTTTACGCAACCCGCTCATACAGCACGGTCAGACCGGCAATGTGAGCAGAAAGGCCTTCCGGCAGGGGGGTGGAGAGCCGCCACTGCCAGTTGGTACCCTGCGTGCTGGGGGTGTTGATGCGAGCCTCGCTGCCCAGATGCAGCCAGTCTGCCAGCGGGATGATGGCCATGTCCGAAACACTGGCAAGGCAGGCGCAGATCATGGCTTCGGTCAGTTCCTCGGGCTTGCAGCGCAGATAGCGGCAGGCATAGGCAACGTCCTCTGCACTGGCGTTGATGCGCCAGCCTTCTGTCGTCACATTATCGTGCGTGCCGGTGTACACCACGCTGTTGCGGTGGTAGGTGTGGGGCAGATAGTTGCCGGACTCGCGGCTGTCGAAGGCAAACTGCATGATCTTCATGCCCGGGTAGCCACTGGCAGAAAGCATGGTCTTGACCTCCGGGGTCAGGTAGCCAAGATCCTCGGCAATGATGCTGCCATCGCCCAGCGCTTCGTGCATGGCATGGATGAAGTCCCGGTCGGGGCCCTTTTCCCAATGGCCGTTCGCCGCCGTTTTGTCCCCGGCGGGGATGCAGTAGTAGCTCTCAAAGCCCCGGAAATGGTCGATGCGCACCACATCATAAATGGAGGTGGCGTACTTCATGCGCTGCTTCCACCATGCAAAGCCGGTGGCCTTGTGAACGGGCCAATCATACAGCGGGTTGCCCCACAGCTGTCCGTCTGCCGCAAATGCGTCCGGAGGGCATCCGGCCACCTGCGTCAGGTGCATGGTGCCGTCGGTCTGGAACAGCTCCGGGTGGGTCCACAGGTCGCTGGAATCCGGGCTGACATAGATGGGGATATCGCCCACCAGCCGGATGCCCTTTGCGTTTGCATAGGCCTTGAGGGCGCTCCACTGGGTGTAGAAGAAGAACTGCACAGCCTTGTAGTAGTCGATACTCCCGGCAAGCTCTGCCTTGGCTGCGGCAATGGCTTCCGGCTCGCGGCAGCGCAGCGCGTTTGGCCAGTCGGCAAGGCCCGCCTGCCCCTGCGCGGCCTTCACCGCCATGAACAGGGCATAATCCTCCAGCCAGAAGCTGTGTTCGCGGCAGAAGGCTTCATAAGCGGGGGAAGGGGAGGCCAGCAGACGATCCGCTGCTTTTTTCAGGACAACGGGCCGCTCGTTGTAGAGCGCACCATAATCGATGGGTCCGACGGGCCTTTCCGCAGGAATCTCGTCAGCGGTCAGCCAGCCGTCAGAAGCCAGCAGGCGGTAATCAATGAAATAAGGGTTGCCGGCAAAGGCAGAAAAGCTCTGGTAGGGGCTGTCGCCGTAGCCGGTGGGGCCGATGGGCAGGATCTGCCAGAAGGCCTGCTTCGCCTCGGCCAGAAAATCCACGAATGCAAAGGCCTCTTTTCCCAGCGTACCGATGCCAAAGGGGCCCGGCAGGCTGAAAACAGGCATCAAAATGCCGCTTGTACGCATTGTGCGCACCTCCTTAGCCCTTCACGGCACCTGCCACAACGCCTTCGATGATGTACTTCTGGCAGGTCATGTACAGGATGATGATGGGGATGATGGCAATGATGATGCAGGCCATCATGGGAGCCAGCTCCACACGGCCGTAGCCGCCGCGGAAATACTGGATGGCCATGGGGATGGTACGATACTTCTTGATGTCCAGCACCAGCGTGGGCAGCAGGTAGTCGTTCCACACCCACATGGTCTCGAGGATGGCGGTGGAGATCATGGTGGGCTTGAGGATGGGGAATACGACCTTAAAGAAGATCTGGATGGGGTTGCAGCCATCGATCATGGCAGCTTCCTCAATCTCCATGGGCACGCTCTTCATAAAGCCGGTGAACATGAACACGGCCAGACCGGCACCGAAGCCCAGATAGATGATGCAGATGTTCCAGGGGGTGTTCAGATTGAGCTGGTCAGCAGTCTTGGACAGGGTGAACATGACCATCTGGAAGGGAACGACCATGGAGAACACGATCAGCAGGTTCATGAACTTGCTCAGCTTGTTGTTCACGCGGGTGAGGTACCAACCGGTCATGGAGCAGCACAGCAGGATCAGCGCCACACTGGTAACGGTGATGACAAGGCTGTAGCCAAGGCTGGAAAGGAAACCCATTTTGGTGACGCCGTAAACGTAGTTGCTCAGACCCGCAAAGGTCTCTGCGGTAGGCAGCTTGAACACGGTGGAGGTGGTAAAGGTACCCTCGACCTTCAAGCTGTTCAGCAGGATCAGCACGATGGGGTAGATCCACAGCAGACTCAGCAGAGACATGATGACGGTGAGGACGTTATCCCACATTTTTTTCTGTTTAGGCATTACTGCTGCACCTCCTTGGAACGGGTAAAGTGGAGCTGGATCAGAGAAATGACCACAACGATCAGGAAGAACACCACAGCCTTTGCCTGACCGATGCCCTTCCACTGGGCACCGGAACGGCCATAGAAGGTGTTGTAGATGTTCAGGGCCAGCATTTCACTGGCGTTGGCGGGTTCGCCTGCGGTCAGGGCAACGTTCTGGTCGAACAGCTTGAAGCTGTTGGTCAGGGTCAGGAAGGTGCAGATGGTCACGCTGGGCATGACCATGGGAATCTTGATCTTGAACAGGATCTCGCGGTCGTTGGCACCGTCGATCTTAGCGGCCTCGATCAGGTCACCGGGCACGCTCTGCAGGCCGGCAACGTAAATGATCATCATGTAGCCGATCTGCTGCCAGCACATCAGAATGACCAGACCGATGAAACCGGCCTTGGCATCCAGCGCCAGCAGGGGCTTCTGCAGGTTTGCCAGCACACCGTTGAGCAGGATCTGCCAGATGTAGCCCAGCAGGATGCCGCCGATCAGGTTGGGCATGAAGTAGACGGTACGGAAGATGTTGGTGCCGCGGATGCCGCGGGTGAGCGCCAGCGCAATGGCAAAGGCGCAGACGTTGATGAGCACGGTGGATACTACAGTGAACGCCGCAGTAAAGCCGAACGCGTGCAGGAAGGTGGCATCCTGAAATACGCTGATGTAGTTCTGAATGCCCACAAAGGTGGTCTTGCTCACAGTGGTGAACCGCTGGAACGAAAGGTAAATACCCCAGATAAAGGGCCAGATGAAGCCGATGATGAACGCGATGAGGGTAGGCAGCACGAACACCGGCCAGTATTTACTGATGGCTTTTTGCATGATGTACCTCCTATATGCGGAGTGGTTAACAAAAAAGGGGAGGCGGAGCGAACTTCTTCGCCCGCCTCCCGATTCAGTTCTGTTTCAGTGAATCTGTCCAGGGGGTTAGCCGTTTGCCAGCTTGTACTCCTTAGCCCAGCCATCGACGAAGGCGGTCACAACGCCGTCCCAGTCGCCGGTGCCTGCTGCGTAAGCGGTCAGAGCGGAACCAACGCCGTTCTTCCACTCCTCAGAAGGCATGGTGGAGAAGCACCAGTCAACACTGGTCTTGCCCGCGGCAACGTAATCGTTTGCAATGGCGATCAGAGGATTGGTGGAGTCCTTGGCAGCCTTGAAGGGGATGACGAAGCCCATGTCGTCGGCCATTGCGCTGGTACCGGTCTCGGAGGTGACACACCAGTACAGGAAGTCCAGAGTAGCCTGAATGTCGGCATCAGAAGAGGTGTTGTTCACGCACCAGAAGTTCTCGGAACCGGTGCACAGGCCCTGATTCTCCTCGCCATCCACGCCGATGTAGATGGGCAGCATGCCCAGATTGTCGTCACCCAGATCCTTCACATCGCTGTAAGCCCAGGTGCCGTTCTGGTAGAACACAGCCTTCTTGCCCACGAACTCAGCCACAGCATCGTTGCCGGTCTTGGAAGCCAGCAGGGTGGGGTCACAGGTGGAATCGGTGATGTACAGATCCCAGATCTGCTTGTAGTTGTCCAGATAGGTGCCCTTGATGGCGTCGGTAGAGCTGATGCCGTCTGCCTTGTACTCGTAGTAGATGGGCAGGTTTGCCAGATGGGTCTTGAAGCGCCAGTCAGAAGAACCGTCCATGCCGGCAGAGGTGAAAGCACCGTCCACGCCCAGCTCAGCCTTGCGTGCCTGAATATCGTCAGCGACCTTCTTCAGATCGGCAAAGCCCTTGATATCGTCCTGCGTGTAGCCGGCGGCGCTCAGCAGTTCCTTGTTGTAAATGATGCCGTAGGTCTCGATGACGTATGCGATGCTGGTAACAGCGTCGCCATCCTTCAGTGCGAAGGAATCGCTGGTCAGCTCACCGTACAGCTGGCTGCCGGACAGATCATAGCAGTAATCCTTCCAGTTTGCCAGACCCACGGGGCCGTTCACCTGGAACAGGGTGGGAGCTTCGCTCTTTTCCATCTCGCTCATCAGGGTGGTCTCGTACTGGCCGGAAGCAGCGGTGACGACGGTCACAGGCACGCCGGTCTCCTTGGTGTACTCAGCAGCCAGATCCTGCCAGGCCTGATCCTGCTCGGGCTTGAAGTTCAGGTAGTAGACCTTGCCGTCAGCCTTTGCAGCGGTGCTGGAAGCAGCGGCAGAACCGGCAGCAGAGGAAGCGGTGCTGTTGGAAGAGCCGCCGCAGGCAGCCAGACCCAGAGCAGCGGCGGAAACACCAGCGGCCTTCAGGAAGTTACGACGAGTGATCATTTTCTTCATAATAAGTTCTCCTTCTTATTAAAAATAAACTATTTTAAAATCTCCGTCCCCTGACGGAGGGAGTACAAGGTTTAGATGGCCTTCACGCTCTCACCCTGCTGCAGCTCCGGCTGCAAGGTGATGGTCTGGGCCGGTGCACCGTGCTCGATCTGCCGCACCAGCAGCTCAATGCTCTGCAGCGAGATCTGTTCGCTGGGCTGCACGATGGTGGTCAGCACGGGCACGCAGTAACGGGACATCGTGATGCCGTCAAAGCCGATCACCGAGACATCCTCCGGCACCCGCAGCCCGGCGCTTACCAGCGCACGGATGGCACCTAAAGCGATTACATCGCTCATGGCGAACAGGGCGGTGAAGTCGGCCCGGCGGGCCAGAAGGCTGTTCACAGCATGATAGGCAGACTCAAAATCGTAGTTGGACAAGCCGTACAGCTTGTCGCTGAACAGGATGCCTGCGTCCCGCATCGCCTGCTGTGCACCCTCGCGGCGCATCACGCTGGGATAGCTGGTGACAGGACCGCCCAGCACTGCGATCTTGCGGTGTCCCTGCTGGATGAGGTAGTCCACAGCAGCGTAGGCTGCGGCGCGGTCATCCACGCCCACCATGGAAAGATTGGGAAAGTCCAGCTCGTCGGAGACCAGTGTGGTCAGCACCGAGGGGACTGTGATGTTGGCAAAGCCTTTTTTGAAGTTGGCTACGCTGCCGCCCAGAAAGATCATGCCTTTGGGCTTGATCTCCCGCAGAATCTTTTCGGCGGCATCGATCTCGTTGGCGTTTTCATCCAGATAGGAAACGATGCCATTGTAGCCGTACAGGGTAGCGGCCCGCTGCAGCTGGACTAAGAAGTCCGAGAAGAAGAGATTGCGGGTACCCTTGACCACGAACACCAGACTGCGGGACTGCTGGATCTTCAGCTGTCGTGCATTGGTGTTGGGCACGAACCCGGCCTCCCGCATTACCGTAAGCACATGTTCCTTGGTCTCGGGCCGGACGTCGGGCCGGTCGTTGATGACACGAGAAATGGTGCTCACCGAGCAGCCGCTGATCCGGGCAATGTCCTTGATGGTCAGATTCGGCATTTTGTCGGAGTACCTCACTTTCGGTAATATATTCGGGAACGTTGTCGGGAACGTTTTCAGTGGCTATAGTATGGCATAATTTGTATAAAAAATCAATAACCCCAAAGTGTTTTCGTGAAAATTGCATAACATATGGAACTGCTTTTGTGCAGATTGGATTGCGTGCAAATCAAAACATGCCAATAGTTCCGCAAATTCCCGGTACAAATCAGAAACAACCGGTAAAACCGTACCGATTTGTAACTTTTCGACATAGAGCAGTGGTTTTATAAAAGGGGAAAGGAAATAAAAAAACAATGCCCGGCAGATAACACAGCCTGCCGGGCATTGCATGGTTTTGAAATGGTTTATCCGCTTTTTCAAAAATACGGGTGCTGATAGGGTTCGGGCTCCGGGCCGCAGTACAGGCCGAACGCGTCGCAGATCCAGTAGCTGCCGTCCTCCATGGGCACGCGGCACCACTGGTGGCTGTACTGGTTCTCGTTCACATGCTCATAGGGGATGCCCAGAATGTCCAGACACAGAGCGGTGGCCCGGGCACACCCGGCACAGGATGCTGTGCGCAGTACAAAATAACCGTAGGGGTCGTTGTAGTGGTTGGCTTCCATGGAGTAAGCCATGGAACCATCATCCACCACCGCACGCAGGGCAGAGGCAATGCCGTAAAGCTGGTCTTCCCGGCTCATGAGCGCCAGCGGTGTGACCACCTTCAGCGCTTCCTGATATGCCTGCGCAAACTCCTCATCGGTGCATTTGCGCTTGAGGGACTTGTAGTGGGTCAGCTTGTTGATGGCCACCGGCGACCAGACGGAAGAAAACTGTGCTTCGGTCAAAGAAAGCTCGTCATCACCGGCAATGCCGTCCGCAGAAGGCTTGCGGCCTTCATCAATGCCGTGATCCAGATAATGACGCAGCAGCGCGCCTTCGTCATTGCCGCATACGGCCGCAACATCCGGATACTGTGCAGCGTAGTATGCTGCATCAAAGGTAGAAAGCGCAGCAGCGGAAAGACCGGTCTGTGCAGCCAGCAGCACACCGGCTGTCAGCGCCGCAAGTCTAAGATACCGTTTTTTCATGACAGAAAACCTCCTCAAAAAATAATAAAACAACCCCTGAACTCAGTATAGCACATCCGGGAAGAAAGGAAAAGACAAAAAAGCGCTCCCACCTTGTCATCGGTGAGAGCGCTTTGCTGATTGCTGATTATTTTGATTGGGTTGATTCTTTAAAGATTAGTCGCTGACGTAGGGCATCAGAGCAACGTGACGAGCACGCTTGATGGCGATGGTCAGTGCGCGCTGATGATAAGCGCAGGTGCCGGTCACACGGCGGGGAATGATCTTTGCACGCTCAGAGACGTACTTACGCAGACGGGGCACGTCCTTGTAATCGATGGTGTCGATGCGATCGACACAGAAGCTGCAAACCTTCTTGCGGCCGCGACGCATGGGGCGTGCGGGGCGAGAGCCTTCGGTTCTTTCAAAAGCCATTGCTTATTACCTCCTATTGAATTTTTAACGGATTGACCGTTTCGTGTCAGAACGGCAGGTCGTCGCTGTCATCAATCACAGCGAAATCGTCTGCATTGCCGGCAGAGTAGCTGGGAGCTGCCTCCACAGCAGCCGGGCGGGCAGGCGCTGCGTTCTGGTAGGCGGGAGCAGAATTATTCTGATAATTTGCTCCGCCGCCTGCATTGCTGCTCTTGGGGCCTGCGAAGTTGATGTTGTTGGCTACCACTTCCACAGCGGTGCGGTTGTTGCCGTTCTTGTCCTGATACTGGCGGGTCTGAAGACTGCCTTCAATGGCGATCAGACTGCCTTTCTGGAAATACTTGCAAACAAACTCGGCCTGCTGGCGCCATGCGACGATATCAATGAAATCGGCCTGACGCTGCTCGCCCTGACGCGCAAAATTGCGGTCACAGGCAATGCGGAAACTGCACACATTGGTACCCTGCTGGGTGGTGCGCAGTTCGGGATCCGCCACAAGACGGCCCATGATGGCAACAACATTCAACATACTACGGTCTCCCTTTCTGTCACGGAAGGATTACTCCTCGTGAGCAATGATCAGGCTGCGCATAACGCCTTCAGTGATCTTGTACACACGGTCCAGCTCAGCGGGGAAGCTGGGCTCGCTGGTGAAGTCGATCACGGTGTAGACGCCTTCCTCCTCGTCGTTGATGGGATAGGCCAGACGGCGCTTACCCCACTCGTCGATGGAATCGATCGTACCGTTAGCCTCGATCAGGGACTTGAACTTACCAACCAGAGCGGCGGTAGCCTCCTCGTCGAGAGCGGCGCTGGTAATCAGCATGGTTTCGTACTTTGCCATTTTGTAGCACCTCCTTTTGGACTTAAGGGTCCTGCAATCACAGGACCAAGGGTACACACAAAACGCGGCGTCGCGCCTTGTGTGCGGCGTGTCTGTTCAGACAGCAACTTATTATAGCAAGCTGTAAAGGATCTGTCAAGTGTTTTCTGAAAAAAGATACAACAAAAAATGTTTTGATTTTTTTGTGAAAGAGGACTATAATATAGTCGCTTTCAGAGGATGAACGGCGGGGCAGCCGAGGATCGGCCGTTTCTCTGTTCTCTGTTATCCGTCTTCGGAAGGAAAGTATATATGGTTCTAGGAATTTTATAGTAAAGGAAGGATTCTTTGTGTATTTGGTTTTCCGTGACCTGGCAATTATCATCCTCAGCGCAAAGTTCTTTGGCCTTGTGGCCCGCAAGTGCAAGGCACCGCAGGTGGTGGGCGAGATCATTGCCGGCCTGCTCATCGGTCCGTGCATCCTGAACCTCGTGCAGACCAGTGATGCCATCTCCACCTTTGCGGAGATCGGCGTGGTCATGCTGATGTTCACCACGGGCCTTGGCACCAATCTGAAGGAACTTATCAAAGCCGGCCCCATCGCCACCCTGGTCGCCTGCGTGGGCGTTGCCGTTCCGCTGGTGGGCGGCACCCTGCTGTACAGTGCGTTCTACGGCTTCTCTGCCGTGGGCAGCCCTGAGTTCTACCGTGCCCTGTTCATCGGCACCATCATGACCGCCACCAGCGTGTCCATTACGGTGGCGACCCTGCAGGAGCTGGGCCACCTGAAGAGCTTTCTCGGCACTACCATCGTCAGTGCCGCCGTCATTGATGATGTCATCGGCATCGTAGTCCTCACCTGCGTACTGGGCGCAAGCTCTGGTACCGGCACAGGTCTGGGCAAGGTGCTCATCAATACGGTGCTGTTCTTTGCCACTGCCGTGGGCGTGGGCGTTGTGGCTCACTTTGCTATGACATGGCTGGACAAGCGCAATCCCCACACCCAGCGCATCACCATCGTGAGCATGGCGTTCTGCTTTGCCATGGCCTACATCGCCGAGGAATACTTCGGCATTGCAGATATCACCGGTGCCTATATCGCAGGTATCGTTCTGTGCACCATGGACGATGCCCCCTACGTGGAGCGCCGCGTGGACATCAGCAATTATATCATTTTTGCACCCATCTTCTTTGCATCCATCGGCTTGAAGACCGACATCAGCGGCCTGACGCCGGAAATCTTCCTGTTCTGTGTCTGCTTCGTCATTGTGGCACTTATCACCAAGATCATCGGCTGCGGTTTGGCCGCAAAACTCTGCCGCTTTAACTGGGGCGACTCCCTCAAGATCGGCGTTGGCATGATGACCCGCGGCGAGGTGGCACTGATCGTGGCCCAAAAGGGCCTGGATGTCGGCGTGGTGGACTCGGTCTACTTTACCGCTGTGATCCTGCTGATCGTGGTGTCCAGTGTGGCAACGCCGCTGGTGCTCAAGGCTCTCTTTACCAAAATGCCGCCGCAGCTGCACCCCAGTCAGGCGGAATAAAGAATGATGTTTCTGCGCAAATGATGTGCACCGCACAGCGGTGCAATGAAAACACCCCGGAAGCTTTCGCATTCCGGGGTGTTTTTTTTGCTGTCGTATCGTCCTTCATGCGCCGCAGCGCACATCATTTTTGCGAAGCAAAACATCATTTGAAGAACATCATTTGCGCAGCAACATCATTTTTACAGTGTCTTGCAGAACTCCTTCAGGTACTCACGGAAGGCTTCGCCGATCTCCGGATGCTGCAGGGCCAGCTCCACCTGAGCCTCTACCACCTTGAGCTTGTTGCCCATGTCGTAGTGCTTTCCGGTGAACTCTACGGCCGTCATTCCGCCGCAGGTACGGGCATACTCGGCCATGGCATCGGTCAGCTGGATCTCACCGCCGGCACCGGGCTTGGTGTGGGCGAGGATCTCGTAGATCTGCGGAGTCAGCAGCACACGGCCCAGAATGGAGTAATTGCTGAACTCCTGCCCCTTCTTGGGCTTCTCGATCATGTCATCCACAAAGAAGTAGTTGTCGTGGATGGGGGTGGTCTTCAGACTGCAGTACCGGCTCACATCCTCCCAAGGCACAGCGGAAACACCCGCGACCGGGCGGCCGAACTCCTCGTAGGCGCGGATCAGCTGAGCGCAGACCGGGTCCTCGCCCCAGATCACGTCATCACCGTAGATGACAACAAAGGGATCGTCGCCGGTGAAGGCCTTGGCGGTGTTCACGGCATGGCCCAGACCCAGCGTCTGCTTCTGGCGCACAAAGAAGATGTTTGCCATGTTGGCAATGCCCAGACATTCTTCCAGAGCCTTTTCCTTGCCGGGCTTTGCCAGCTTTTCTTCCAGCTCAGGGCTGCGGTCAAAGTGATCCTCAATGATGCTCTGGTTGCGGCCCAGAATGATGAGAATATCAGTGATACCGGAACGCACCGCCTCTTCCACCAGATACTGGATGGCAGGCTTGTCCACAATGGGCAGCATACCCTTGGGCATGGCCTTGGTAGCGGGCAGCACGCGGGTGCCAAGACCGGCGGCAGGAATGACAGCTTTTGTGACTTTCTTCATCATGATTCATATTCTCCTTACTATTTTGAAATCCGCAATGCCAGCCTTTGCAGGCGGCATTGCAGATCAGAACATCCCGACCAAAGCGTCCAGATTCGGACCCATGAGCACGGTAGCGCAGGCACCCAGCACCATCAGCAGTACAAAGGCACCAATCACACCGGCGATGCTCACGCCGCCCTGCGCAGACAGGACCGCACGGCGCTGAGCAGCATCCGGGAACTCGGCACGGATGCGGCGGATGCGTTCGGCTGCACTTTTGCGATACAGCCATTTGGCATACAGAGTGCGCAGCATCACCAGCGCAAAACTGAGCACCGTCATAATGCGGGACAGTATAACGATGACCGTGCTGCTGATGCCGGCGGTCAGCGGACTACCGGTGGCCTGCATCATGCTCAGCAGGGTGGGCAGAGCCAGCACCAGCTCTGCGGCCAGAAAACCAAAGGCAGGCTTCCACGCTTTGCGATAGAAGAAATAGAACGGACCGAACACCAGCGCCGAGAGGCACATGGAGATCTTGGTGTGCTGCAGCTGCATCCGGCTGTAGTCGTTCAGATAGACAGGCGCGGCCTTGCCGATGTAATCGTTCCAGTCGCTGTAGGGGATACCGTCGATCAGCTCTTCCTTGCCAAAGGCCGCCTGTACATTGCGGCGGGTGGGTTCTTCCACGGTCTGCTGGTACTGGCGGTAAAGATCATCATAATCAAATCGGTTCTGGTCTGCGCCGGAAGCAGTCTGGGCGGAAGGATCCGGGCACTGATCCTCCGGCGGCATGACGGCACCGCAGCAGCGGCATACCGTCTCAGAACGCAGGGTGCGCTCACCGCAGCTGGGGCAGGTGCGCAGTTCTTCATCCTTGTACGGAAACTTCCATTCATAGCCTGCGCCGTGGGCGGGGGTATGGATGCAGCGGCCCAGCTTCTCGTAGCACTCGCGGTGATAGGGTGCGCCGCAGTCCGGGCAGACCACGATATCATCGGTCAGCGCCAGAGGTCTGCCGCAGCCTTCGCAGGGACAGCCATAATATTTCGGCATGATTTCCTCCTGTTATATGATTCATACTGGTATTATACTCCCCTGAGAACGAAAAGAAAAGGCAAAAATCTTCAAAATTCCAGCAGGATAATCCATTTACCTCTTTACTTTAACACAGATTCTCGGTATACTAGTGAAGTATCTGTGTATAAACTGTGTCTTTTGAAAATGAAAGACTTTACCTTATTATCATTTCGAGAGGAACTGAAAGAATGATCACGATTGACGAACTGAAGGTGCAGCTTGCCGATTACGGCAAGGCGGTCAAGGACCTGGAAGAGGCTCTGGCCATCGATGCCTCCCGCAAGCGCGTGCAGGAGCTGGAGCACACCATGTCCCGCCCCGGTTTTTACGATGATGTAGACCTGAGCAAAAAGGTGTTTGACGAGGTGGGCGACCTGAAGGGCAAGCTGAGCCGTTTTGAAAAGCTGCAGGGCCTGTACGATGACGCTGAGACCATGCTGGAAATGCTGGATGAAGAATACGACCCTGCCATGATCCCCGAGGCAGAGGAGTCCGTGAACGCTGTGGGCAAGGCAGTGGATGAGCTGCAGCTCATGACGATGCTGAACGGTGAGTACGACCACAGCAACGCCATCCTCACCTTCCATGCCGGCACCGGCGGCACCGAGGCACAGGACTGGGCCGAAATGCTGTACCGCATGTACAACAAGTGGGCTTCCAACCACGGCATGACCGTGGAGGTGCTGGACTATCAGGACGGCGATGAAGCCGGCATGAAGAGCGCCTCCATGATGGTGAAGGGTGCCAACGCCTACGGTCTGCTCAAGAGCGAGAACGGCGTGCATCGTCTGGTGCGTGTGTCGCCCTTTGACGCCAATGCCCGCCGTCAGACCAGCTTTGCTTCGCTGGAAGTGATGCCCGAGCTGGACAACACCATTCAGGTGGATATCCGCCCCGAGGATATTGAGATGCAGGTGTACCGTTCCTCCGGTGCCGGCGGTCAGCACATCAACAAGACCTCTTCTGCTGTCCGTCTGATCCACAAGCCCACCGGCATCGTGGTCAACTGCCAGACCCAGCGCAGCCAGTTCCAGAACCGTGACTACGCAATGGAAATGCTGAAGGCAAAGCTGTATCAGATCGCAAAGCAGCAGCATATGGATAAGATCGACGACATCAAGGGCGTGCAGAACGAGATCGCATGGGGTCACCAGATCCGCAGCTATGTGTTCATGCCCTACACCATGGTCAAGGATCACCGCACCAACTACGAGACCGGCAATGTGGACGCTGTGATGGACGGCGATCTGGACGGTTTCATCTTTGCATACCTCAAGGCTGCAAGCCGCGGGGAACTGCAGGATACCTGATCTTGAACGTATAAAATGCAAAAGCCGTGCTTCCTTTTGTGGAGGCACGGCTTTTTTGTATTCTTATGCCAGATCGGGCAGAATGGTGTCCCAGAGGTTTTCCTCCTGCCGCAGGGCGTTGAAGCAGCAGTCCAGATACATTTTGTTTGCCGCTGCAAGAATCGTGCTGCGCAGAAGCAGCTTTTCATCTGCGGCATCCACGGCAAGGTCACGGATCTCCCTGGTGCAGCCGAATACGAACGGCAGGCAGTTCTCCATCTCGTCGCAGAAGTAGTCGTAAGCTGCCCCGGCGGAACAGTGTGCCCGCTGCATTTTAAACAGGGCATCGATGTTTTCCATCGAAAGAACGGTCTTGGAGACTGCAATGTACATCAGGGATGCAATCTGATCGCGGGCATACTTCTTGCGCACCGGGTGGGACAAAATGCCCTTTTTGACATAGTTGCTTACCATGGAAGAGGTGAGCTCCACGCCGCAAAAGGTGCGGAAATAGCTGTTGACATACTGCACGGTCTGGTCAAGGTAAAGCCCCATCTGCGGAAGATCGGCGTACCGGGGCAGGGCAAACCCGGCGGCGCAGGCCGCAACGCGGCATTTGGTTTCAGTTTTCATATCGTAAGCAGTTCTCTAAGGTTGGCGCAGCTGGGCTGCGCGGGATACAGAAAATGGTTTTATGGCGGTATTATAGCGCAAATCTGTACTTTGGTCAACGGATTTTTAAAACTTTTGAAAGAATGCATAAAATCCCTTGACAGGTTTTTGAAAAACTGCTATGATGTCTGCAGTGAACCGAAAAACCATGCAGGCAGAAGTGCGTGTAAGGCACGGAAAATACAAAAATGACCTGCTATCACAAAATAGATTTGGAGCGTGCATTTTATGAAAACCAAGATCGTTGTGGATTCTTCGTCCAGCCTGTATGCCCTGCCGGGCGTGGATTTTGCCTGTGTGCCGTTGAAGATCGTCACGGATGAACAGGAATATCTGGATGACGGCACTCTGGATGCTGTGGGTATGGCCCGGTCTCTGCGTACTTACAAGGGCAAGACCAGCACCTCCTGCCCCAATGTGGCAGACTGGCTGGCTGCTTATGAGGGTGCAGAGCAGATCTTTGTTGCCACCATCACGGGCACACTGTCCGGCAGCTACAATGCTGCACTGCTGGCAGCAGAAGAATACAAGGAAACACACCCGGAGGCCCGTATTTTTGTTCTGGACAGCCTGTCTGCCGGGCCGGAGCTGCGTCTGCTGGCAGAGCGTCTGCGGGACCTCGTCCGGATCGGGATGGAGTTTGACGAGATCTGTGAGGCGATCCTGGCTTACCACAAGCACACGCATCTGGTGTTTTCGCTGGAATCGCTGGCAAATCTGGCCCGCAACGGCCGTGTGAAGCCCGCCGTTGCCGCCGTGGCACGGATGCTGGGCATCCGGGTCATTGGTCAGGCCAGCGAGAGCGGTGAGTTGGAGGTGCTGTGCAAGACCCGCGGCGAGCACGGCGCACTGGAGCGCATCGTGCTGGAATTGAAGGATCACGGCTTTACCGATGGCAAAGTGCACATTGCCCACTGTGATAACCCGGAAGCTGCCAAGCGCCTGAAGCTGATGATCCATGCGGTGTTTGCAGGCGCACAGGTGGATGTCACCGAGTGCGGCGGCCTGTGCAGCTACTACGCTGAGCAGGGCGGCCTGATGGTGGGCTTTGAGGACGGCGAAGCCGAAGCATAAAGCGGCTTTCAATGGCTCCGCATTTGCGCGGGAACTGCAATAGCTGTCTCTTTGACGAAAAAAATCATTTCTTTGTTTGCCGACCGGAAAAATCTGCGGATTTTTCCGGTCGGCTTTTTGCGGGGCGAATCAGGAAACAACGCAAATCTTGAAAAAGCTGCAAAACCGCGCTATACTTACACATATTATAATAAAGGAGGATGGCAGGCCGATGTTTTTTCGTTCGCCGATCATGCGCTTTTTTAACCGCATCCTGAACCGCGTCACCATCACGGTGGTGCTGGTAGCGCTGCAGCTGCTGTGGCTGTGCTGGGTGTTCTATTCCATTACCACCGGTACAGGCCGTGTATGGGTGAACGGTCTGCTCAACGCCCTGAGCCTGCTCATTATCCTGTACCTTGTGCGCAAGGACGAGAACAGCGCCTATAAGGTGGGCTGGATCGCATTGATCGGCATCCTGCCGCTGCTGGGCGGTGCACTGTATCTGGCCTTTGGCAACAAACGCCCGAGCAAGCGCCTGAGCCTGAAAATGCATGCTGTGGACAGCGCACATAAAAAAGACCTGCAGCAGCAGCCGGGCGTACTGGACAGTCTGGATGCCGGCGGGCAGGGCCAGAGCCGTTATGTGGCAAAGTATGGTCCCTATCCGGCATGGCAGAACACCCGTGCGCAGTATTTTGCCAGTGGCGAAGCGATGTATCCGCAGCTGCTGACCGATCTGGAAAAGGCTCAAAAGAGCATCTTTCTGGAATTTTTCATCGTGAGCCATGGCTGCATGTGGAATGGCATCGAGAAGGTCCTGCGCCGCAAGGCGGCACAGGGCGTGGATGTGCGTCTGATCTACGATGATTTTGGCAGCCTGCTGGGCCTGCCTGCTGATTTTATCGTGCGGATGGAGCGGGCGCACATCCGCTGCATTCCGTTCAACCCGGTGGTGCCCCTGATCTCGCTGGTGATGAACCACCGCGACCACCGCAAGATCGTAGTCATTGACGGTACGGTGGCCTACACCGGCGGTGTGAATCTGGCAGATGAGTATATCAACGCCGAGCAGCGCTTCGGCTACTGGAAGGATGCAGCCCTGCGTGTGGAAGGCGACGCCGCGTGGAACTTTACGGTGATGTTCCTCAACTTCTGGAATGCCTTTCGCCCCAGCGAGACGGATTATGATGCGTTTCGCCCCATGCCGCTGGTGCCGCCGACATCGGACGGCGTGGTGCAGCCCTATGCAGACAGTCCGCTGGACGAGGAGCCCATGGCAGAAACCGTTTATCTGAATATCCTTGCGCAGGCAAAACAGTATGTCTACATCTATACACCCTACCTTGCGATCGGCGAGGAAATGCTGGATGCGCTGAAAAACGCTGCCAAGCGCGGGGTGGATGTCCGTCTGGTGCTGCCGGGCATCCCGGACAAGAAGCTGGTATTCCGGTTGAGCCGGTCGTACTATCTGCCGCTTTTGCGGGCGGGTGTGCGCATTTACGAGTTCACCCCCGGCTTCCTGCACGCCAAGTGCTGGGTGAGCGACGACAGCACCGCTGTGGTGGGCAGCATCAACATGGATTACCGCAGCCTGTTCCTGCACTTCGAGTGCGGCGTGCTGCTGCAGAACAACAGTCAGGTGACCGTCCTGCGGGATGACGTGCGGGATACACTGCTCAAATGCCGGGAGGTGCAGGTATCGGACTGCCATACCGGTCTGCTGGGCACTGTGCTGGACAGCGTGCTGCGGCTGCTGAGCCCTTTAATGTAAAAGAAACGACAGACTGCAGCAGACACAAAATAAAACCGCTGCTTTCCGGGCAAACTAGCCCAAAAGCCCCTTTACGATGGGGCAGGAAAGGGAGCGTTTCGATGATAACGAAAAAGATATCCTGCACGATTTTGGGCTGCACGCTGGCGGCGGCGCTGACACTCACCGCCTGCGGCGGGAGCGGCTCCGGTTCTTCCGGAAGCATGAGCACAGGCATGGGCGGCAGCTCGTCCCAGACCACGCAGAACGCCGCATGGCGCACCGGCCTTGGCATCTTGACGGAAGCGGACGGAGAGGAGCGTGCCGGGAAGATCAACACGATCGCTGCTGCCGTTTTGCTGGATGCTGAGGGGAAAGTGGCCGATGTGATGCTGGATGAGGTGGAGATCTCTGTAACAGGGGACGGCACCGGCAAGGTGACGATGCCCGGCGAAACTCTTACCAAGCGCCAGAAGGGGGAGGACTACCCGCTGGCTGCGGTGTCCTCGCTGAAAAAAGGCTGGACAGAACAGGCAGATGCCTTTGGCGATTTTCTCACAGGCAAGACGCCGGACGAGGTGAAAAAGCTTGCCACCGACGATGACGGCAAGCCCAAGGACGCCGACCTGCTTTCCGGCTGTACCATTGCAGTGGACGGCTATCGGGATGCAGTGGTGCGCGCCTGTGAGAACGCAAAGGCGGTGGGTTCGGCCCGCGGCGACCGTGCTGTGCTGGGCGTGTCGGTGCGCAATGATACCAAAGATCTGACCGCCGACGATGACCACGATGTGACCGCGCAGGTGGACATTACGGTGACGGCTCTGACGCTGGATGCCGACGACCGCGTGACCAGCGCCATCGCTGACGTGACGGAGCCTGCCCTGACGGTGAGCGCGGACGGCACCGTATCGGCACCGGAGCTGGTGAAAACCAAGCTGGAGCAGGGCGATCAGTACGGGATGCGCGGTGCATCCGCTCTGGACAAAGAATGGTATGAGCACAGCGAGGGCTGGTGCGACTACCTCAAGGGCCGGACCCGCGCAGAGGTGGCGTCCATCCCGGATGACGGCTCGGATGCCGACCTTGCGGCTGTATGTACTATTTCAGTGACAGAGCTGCAAAAGGCGGCACTGGCAGCGTTCGCAGAAGAATAAGCAATCGGAAAGGGGAAAGACACTGTGTCTTTCCTCTTTTACTTGTGCAATTCAACAAGAGACGAAACGAAAAGAAAAAAATAAAGGACAATATGCACTAACTTTTATATTTCCTCTTGCCAAATGCCCTCAAACGCGCTATTCTATAGTCACGGTTTAACACTTTAGCATGATAAAATGCTAAACCGAGAGGGAACATCTTTTGGGAAATAACGAGGGAGGAAACCTGTTATGAAACGTTTAGTCTCCGCTTTTCTGGCCGGTGCCATGGCACTGAGCCTTGCCGCCTGCGGCGGTGCCGCATCCACTTCCACCGTGGCATCTTCTGCCGCGTCCGGCAGCGCAGCCGCTTCTGCTGCCGAAACCGCTGCCAGTGATCTGGATTACATCAAGGAAAAGGGCAAGATGGTCATTGGCTACACCGTCTACGAACCCATGAACTACACCGATGAAGACGGCAACTTCACCGGCTTTGACACCGAGCTGGCAACGGCTGTGTGCGAAAAGCTGGGGGTCGAGCCGGAGTTTGTAGAGATCAACTGGGACACCAAGGTGGTTGAGCTGGACGCCAAGAGCATCGACTGCATCTGGAACGGCATGACCCTGACCGATGATATCATGGCCAACACCGCCACCACCAAGGCCTACGCCAAGAACGCACAGGTCGTGGTCGTGAAGGACGGTACCGACTACAGCTCCACTGCAGATCTGGTGGGCAAGACCGTAGTGGCTGAAGCCGGCTCTGCCGGTGAGGCTGCCATCGAAGGAGACGAGAATCTGGCACAGGCCGATTACGTTTCCAAGAGCGTGCAGACCGACTGCCTGATGGAAGTTGCCGCAGGCACTGCAGATGCGGCTGTTCTGGATCTGACTCTGGCCAACGCCATGATCGGTGAGGGCACCGACTATGCAAGCCTGAAGATCGTGGACGAGCTGAACGCTGAGGAGTACGGCGTGGCCTTCCGCAAGGACAGCGATGCCGCCGCCGCTGTGGATGCCGTCTTTGACGAGCTGAAG
The DNA here is from genome assembly GCF_023347535.1 of Faecalibacterium sp. HTF-F. Lineage (NCBI taxonomy): Bacteria > Bacillati > Bacillota > Clostridia > Eubacteriales > Oscillospiraceae > Faecalibacterium > Faecalibacterium wellingii. Next base: position 1,683,569 of record NZ_CP094473.1, on the reverse strand, counting down.
GCTGACGGCACCATGCAGGCTCTGGCCGACAAGTACGATCTGGCTCTGGCCGATTAAGTATCTACATTTAAAATGAACGGAGCGCCCCCTGAGCGGGGCGTTCCCTTTATTAAAAACGGATTGATGGGTGTGTTCTTGTGTCTGTGATTCTGGGGCGCCTTTCCGGCGCGTTTCTGCTCAACTGTGAACTGTTTGCATTGACCCTGCTGTTTGCGCTGCCGCTGGGTCTGGTGGTCGCTTTCGGCTCCATGAGCCGGTGCAAGCCGCTTTCCGGCGCGGTGAAAACTTTCGTGTGGGTCATCCGCGGTACGCCGCTGATGCTGCAGATCATCGTGATCTACCTTGGCCCCGGCCTGCTGGGCATGAATAATCCGTGGCCCTCCGGCTCCGGCGGACGCATGGTGGCGGCGGTGGTGGCCTTTGCCATCAACTATGCCTGCTACTTCTCCGAGATCTACCGTGGCGGCATCGAGGCTGTCCCCAAGGGCCAGACCGAGGCCGGTCAGGTGCTGGGCATGACCAAAACGCAGATCTTCTTCAAGGTGACGCTGCTGCAGGTGGTCAAGCGCATTCTGGCCCCCATGGGCAACGAGGTCATCACCCTCGTCAAGGATACCTCGCTGGCCAACACCATCGCCAACAAGGAGATCATCATGATGGCCAAGGAATACAGTGCAAAGGGTCTGATCTGGCCGCTGTTCTCCACCGCCATCTTCTTCCTGGTGTTCGTGGGCGCGCTGACTTTGCTGTTTGGCTGGGCTGAAAAGAAACTGGATTATTTCCGCTGATGAAAGGAAGGAAACTGAATCATGGCACTGCTTGAAGCCTCCGGCATCGGCAAAAACTTTGGCGAGACCAAGGTGCTCAAAGATATTTCGTTGAACCTTGAACAGGGTGAGGCGCTGGCCATCATAGGCTCGTCCGGTTCCGGCAAGACCACCCTGCTGCGCTGCCTGAATTTCCTTGAGAGGCCGGATGCCGGCATCATCAAGGTGAACGGCGAGACCATGTGGGACGCCGCCGACCCCGCCACCCAACGGGAAAGCGAGGTGCGCAAAAAGCGGCTGCACTTTGGTCTGGTATTCCAGAACTTCAACCTCTTTCCGCAGTATACCGCCCTGCAGAACGTGATGCTGGCCGGTGAGCTGCTGGCAAAGGAGAGCCCGGATTACAAGGCAAACAAAAAAGCCATCCATGCCCAGCTGGAACAGCAGGCACAGGAGCTTCTGGCCCAGATGGGCCTGTCTGCCCGTGCAGGCCACTATCCGCACCAGCTCTCCGGCGGTCAGCAGCAGCGCGTAGCCATTGCCCGCGCACTGGCCCTGCACCCGGACATCCTCTGCTTCGACGAGCCCACCAGCGCCCTTGACCCGGAACTGACCGGTGAAGTGCTGAAAGTTCTGCGTGAACTTGCTGACCGTAAGACCACCATGATCATCGTCACCCACGAAATGCATTTTGCCCGTGACGTGGCCGACCGTATCATGTTCATGGATGGCGGCGTTGTGGTGGAGGAAGGCCCTGCCCGGCAGCTCATTGAGCACCCGCAGGAAGAGCGCACCAAGCAGTTCCTTGCGCATTACTCGGAATAAGCAAAATCACCAATTCTTTCTGCAAAAATTCGTAAATGTTGATGCAATGCAAATCTTGTAAATCCTGCGTCACTCCGCTATAATACCATTCATGAATGCACACAACGTCCTGCCCTTTTCCGGCAGGGCGTTTTTCACGGCAAAAATACGCCGTTGAGCAGATTTTTCCGGGGCGCATCTGAAAAGCTGAAAACATGGTTTGTTTCTTTGCTTTCAGATATCCCCTGAGTGGTAGGAGGTTTTGCCATGACAAAGGATATGACACAGGGCAGTCCGCTGAAGCTGATCCTTGCGTTTGCGGTGCCGCTGATGCTGGGCAGTCTGTTCCAGCAGTTCTATAATCTGGCCGATACCATCATCGTGGGCCGCTTTGTGGGCGTGGAAGCGCTGGCCGCTGTGGGCAGCGTGGGCGGTTTGAACTATCTGGTGCTGGGCTTTGTGAACGGCATCGCCTGCGGTTTTTCCATCCCGATTTCCTGGACCTTCGGTGCCAAGGATTACAAGGAAATGCGCCGCTACACCGCCAATACCGTGTGGCTGTCCATCGCTTTTGCCACGGTGCTCACCATCGTTACGGTGGCTATGACCCGGCTGGTGCTGGTGTGGACGAACACCCCGGCCGATATCATCGACCTTGCGGATATCTATATCCGCACCATTTTTGCAGGCATCCCCTTCACTCTGCTTTATAATGTGACCAGCGCCCTGATGCGTGCACTGGGCGACAGCAAGCGCCCGCTGTATTTTCTGCTGGTGGCCAGCGTGCTGAACATCGGGCTGGACCTTGCCTGCATCATTGTGCTCAACATGGGCGCATTCGGTGCGGCCTTTGCTACCGTGTTCAGTCAGGCGGTGGCGGGCCTTGGCAGTCTGCTGTACATCATGCGCCACTACCCGGAGCTGCGCTGGAGCAGGGAAGAGGGCCGTTTCAGCCTGACCCACTGCGCAAAGCTGTGCAACATGGGCATCCCCATGGGCCTGCAGTGCAGCATCACGGCCATCGGCAGCGTGGTACTGCAGGGCGCTGTGAATGGTCTCGGCAGCGACATCGTGGCTGCGCAGACTGCAGGCGGCAAGGCGGCGCAGTTCCTCAGCGTGCCGCTGGAGAGCATCGGCACCGCCATGACCACCTACACCAGCCAGAATATGGGCGCCAAAGACCTTGGCCGTGTGAATCGCGGCGTGAACACCGCCCTGGGCATTGGCTGTGTGTACAGCATTGCGTCCTTCCTTATCCTGCGCGTGACGGATAAGCTGCTCATCGGCCTGTTCCTCGATGCGGGCGAGACCGCGATCATGGCCAATGCTCAGAGCTTTATCTTCTGGAACAGCGTTTTCTATATCCCGCTGGCGGTGCTCATCATCTACCGTTACACCATTCAGGGGCTGGGCTTCTCCGGTCTTGCCATGTTCGCCGGCGTGGCCGAAATGGTGGCCCGCGCAATGGTGGGCTTCTGGTTCGTGCCGCTGTGGGGCTACTTTGCGGCCTGCATCGCAAACCCGGTGGCGTGGTTCTTTGCCTGCTTCTTCCTCATTCCGGCCTACTTTGTGGTGCGCAGAAAGCTGCAGAAGGAAAAGGACATCGAGAAAGCGCACGACGCGCAGGCGGCAAAGGCCTGACGCGGCAGCGGGAATATTTATAATAGCACAAGCCAGCTGGGCCTTCGGGTCTGGCTGGCTTTTTTGTGTGGAAGAAAACGACTTTTTGCAAAAGTGCTGAAATTTCAAAAAGTTCTTGACAAAAATCCTCGGGGGGGGGATAATAAGGGAAATTCTGGAAGCAGAAGGTTTTGATTGAGGAGGAAAATCGAAATGAAACTGAGAAAACGGCTTGCAGCGGTTTTTTTATCTGCGGTGATGATCCTGACCGGACTGACGGCCTGCGATGGGACGGCCCCGGCGGGTCCGGCAGAGCTGACGTGGCAGAACTCCCGCACCAAGCAATATTTTGATGCAAAGGGTATCAAGGCGCAGGAGTACACCCTGACGGCGGATATGATGGCCAGTGGACAGAAGGTGGAGCTGAAATACGCGATTAGGGGCAAACAGGCCGGATATGAGACCGCGGCCGACCATAAGCTGCGTGTGGATGCTGACGGCAATGTTTACCTGATAGGTTCCAGAGGCGGCAACAAAGAATGGTGGAAGTATCCGGCTGGCAGCCCGACTGCAGATAGCTATGCTGCTTCCATCCGGGCGTGTTACGGCTATTTTACGCTGCCGACCGATCAGAACGTTGGCTCCATTTCGGCAGGAAAATACAAAAAAGATGATAAGACGTATGACACGGAAACACTCAAGGTGCATCAGGAGAACATTTATGCAACCTATACTTACTGCTACGATGGCAACGAGCTGAGCTTTATTCTGGTGGAACCCATTGTCGGCATGGAAAACATTGAGCTGAAACCCGTTGCGGATGAAGCAGTGCTCGCGATCCCGTCGGATTACCGTGTGATAAATGATTGAACGAACAGAACCGGAAGCATACCACCACACACAGGTGTGAGTGAAGTGCTTCCGGTTTTGTGTTTGTCTGTTGACTCTTCTGATTTACAAATCCCGCCAAAAGCGTTATACTACATATGATTGTGTATCTGGCAGGAGGTGAGCGTATGGCAGAACTGGAACAGATCGAAGGCACCGTGGAAGATATCATCTATGAAAATGAGGATAACGGTTACACCGTGTTTGAACTATCCGGCGGCGGGGTGGTCACGGTGGTGTGCGGCATCGTGGGGGAACTGCACGCAGGCGAAAGCGTGGTATGCCGCGGCCGGTATGAGAACCACGCCACCTATGGCCGCCAGTTCCACGCACAGGAGTGCGAGACCGATATGCCGAAGGATCTGGAAGCTGTCTACGCCTTTCTGGCCAGCAAGTCGCTGCCGTATATCGGAGCCAAAACAGCGGATAAGATCATCGATCTGTTCGGGGCTGAGGCACTGGAGGTGATCGCCAACGACCCGGCCCGGCTCACGCAGGTGCCCGGCATCTCTGCCGACAAGGCCGACCGTATCCAGCAGGAGTTCAAGCGGATGTTCGGGATGCGGGAGCTCATTGCCTATCTGGCTCAGTTCGAGATCAGCCCCCGCAGGGCGATGGAAGTGTTCCGCACCTTTGGGCCCGGGGCCATGCAGGCCATTGCGGCAAATCCCTATCTGCTCTGCGGCGAACCGCTGCAGCTGGACTTCCGCCATGCGGACAGCATCGCCCAGTATTACCATATGGAGGGCGACTGCGCCCAGCGGCTGGAAGCAGCCCTGCTGCGCACCCTGCGCCACAACGCAGGCAACGGCCATACCTGCCTGCCGCGCACCCAGCTGCTGGAAACGGCGGCGGGCTTCATCCATCAGCCGCCGGAAAAGCTGGCCGCAGCACTGGATGAATGCATCCGAACCGAAGAACTGCGGGTGAAGCTGTTCGATGGCACACCTTATATCTATCTGCCCGACCTGCTGGAAGCCGAGGAGGATATTGCTGCCCGGCTTGCCATGCTGACAAAACGGGGCAAAAACACCGCCCGTGGGCTGGATAAAAACATTCAGATCCTGGAACTGACGCAGGGCTTTGCCTATGCACCTTTGCAGAAGGAAGCCATCCGCAAGGCCATGACTGAGAACTGCCTTGTGCTCACCGGCGGCCCCGGCACCGGCAAGACTACTACCGTCAACGCCATCCTGCAGCTGCTGGAAGATCAGGCAGAGAGGGTGGCGCTGTGCGCCCCCACGGGCCGCGCAGCCAAGCGCCTGAGCGAACTGACCGGACGCAAGGCCAGCACCATCCACCGTCTGCTGGAGGTGGACTACACCGGCGGCGTGGTCAGCTTTATCCATAACGATAAGAACCTGCTCAAGTGCGATGTGGTCATTCTGGACGAAATGAGCATGGTGGATGTGAAGCTGTTTCAGGCCCTTATTGCGGCGCTGCGCTACAGCTGCCGCATCATCATGGTGGGCGATGCCGACCAGCTGCCCAGTGTGGGGCCGGGCAACATTCTGGGCGAGGTGATCCGCTCCGGGCTGGTGCCCACGGTCTGCCTGAACGAGATCTTCCGGCAGGCGGCGCGCAGCCTGATCGTGGAAAACGCCCACCACATCATCAGCAGCGAGCCGCTGCAGAAGGGCGGCAGGACCGACGACTTCTTCTTTCTGGAATCGGACGGCGATGCGGCCCGGAAGCTGGTGTGCGATCTTGTTACCACCCGCCTGCCGCGCAGCTATGGCTTTGACCCGATCCGGGATATTCAGGTGCTCTGCCCCACAAAGCTGGGCCCCACCGGCACGCAGGCGCTGAATGTGGAGCTGCAGAATCTGCTCAACCCGGAGCAGAAGGGCAAGCCTCAGCTGCAAAGCGCGTCCCGGGTATTCCGGGTCGGCGATAAAGTGATGCAGGTGCGCAACAATTACGAGATCATCTGGAACCGCATCGGCGGGGAACAGGGAGTGGGTGCCTACAATGGCGATATCGGCATCGTGGAGAGCATCAATCCCCGTGACCGCTCCATGGTGGTGCGCATGGATGACCGGCGGCTGATCTATCCGGCAGAGAACCTGGGCGAGCTGGAGATCGCTTACGCCATCACGGTGCACAAGAGTCAGGGCAGCGAGTTCCCGGCGGTGATCCTGCCGGTGGCGCAGGTGCCGCCGCGGCTGTGCTACCGCAACCTGTTCTACACCGGCGTTACCCGCGCACGCAAACTGTGCATCGTGGCAGGCCGACGGGACGTTGTGAACCGCATGATGGGAAACACCCGCCAGAATCTGCGCTACAGCGGCCTGTGCTATCTGTTGCAGGCAGAGCTGCCGCCGGAGCAGATGAAAACAGAGGAATGACCGATGCCTGCAGAGCAGAATCTGCCCGGGAAGCCGTTCAAAACCGGTATACTTTTTACGGCAACTATGCTATACTGTAAGCTGGTATGATTTCCGGCCTGCATCAACAGGCCGTTGTTTCGATAGAGGAACCAGAAAGGAACAGAGAATTTATGGCACAGAACGATATCGGTATCGACCTTGGTACCACCACCATCATCATCGCACAGGCGGGGCAGGGCGTTGTACTCAACCAGCCCAGCGTTGTGGCAATGGACACGCGCAAAAACACCGTGCTGGAAGTCGGCGATAAGGCTCTGGCCATGGTGGGCCGCACCCCGAACTATATTTCCGCGATCTTTCCGCTGAAAGACGGCGTTATCAGCGACCACACCATGACCCGTGAGCTGATCTGTCGCTTTGTCAAGCAGGTTTACAACTCCCATATGGTCAAGCCCCGGGTGGCAGTCTGCGTGCCTGCTGCGATCACCGGCATCGAAAGCGATGCTGTGGTGGAAGCTGTGGTGGCTGCTGGTGCCCGTCAGGTGTATCTGATCGACGAGCCCATTGCCGCCGCTCTCGGTTCCGGCATCGATATCACCCAGCCGGAGGGCCGCATGATCATCGACATCGGCGGCGGCACCACCGATATTGCAGTGCTGAGTCTGGGCGGTAAGGTCAAGGCCACCAGTGTGCGCGTGGCCGGCAACCACTACGACGAAGAGATCCTCAAGTTCGTGCGCAACAAATACAGCGTGGCCATCGGCCAGCGTACCGCTGAGGAACTGAAAAAGAATGTGGCCTGCTGCCCCCAGAAGACCGATTTCCACGAGACCATGGAGATCAAGGGCCGCAGCCTGCTCACCGGCCTGCCGGTGCGCGTGAATGTTTCCACCGATGATCTCTACGATCCGGTCATGATGCTCAGCGAGCAGATCGGCACCGCAGCCCATCAGGTGCTGGAAAAGACCCCGCCGGAGCTGGCCGGTGATATCTACCGCAACGGTGTCATGCTCACCGGCGGCGGTGCACAGCTGCATGGCCTGACCGAGTATCTGAGCGAGGAGCTCAAGGTGGAAGTGACGGTTTCGCCCGACCCCGTGAACTGCGTGGCGCTGGGCACGGCCATGAGTCTCGGCCTGAACGACAAGCTGGAGACCGGTTTTATGGACGCAACGCCCCGCATCGGCCGCCGGTAAGCCCGACAGGCTGCAGCAGAGAAAAAGGCGGACACGATTTATCCATGCACCCGAATGAAAGCGGCAAAAAGAAAAATTGTCGGTTTTTATTGAAATGAATTGGAAAATAAGGTATAATATTTCCAAATTGATTTTCTGCTGACGACCTCGGGGCCGGATGCGGATTCTGAAAAACAGGAGGAAAACCATGGATTTAGGTTTTGACGTGGTCGTTACCATTACCGGCATCGTACTGGTGTTCTTGATCCTTATCCTGCTGATGGCCATCATCACGCTGGAAGGCAAGATCTTCGATTCGATGGGTACCAAGAAAAAGGCCGCAAAGGAAGCCGCCAAGGCTCCCGCCGCAAAGCCCGCTGCACCCGTGCAGCAGGCCGCAGCCGCTCCCGCTCCTCAGGTGGAAGAGGGCATCCCCGGCGATGTGGTCGCTGCCATTATGGCTGCGATCCACGCAATGGGCAACGGCAAATACACCCTCAAGGCCGTGCGCCGCAGCAAGAACGGCTGGGGCAATGCGGGCGTGAATGACACCACCGCACCGTTTTAACAGAGGAGGAAGAGCATGACACAGTTTATTGATACTCTGGTCGGTATTTTCCAAAGTTCCGGCTTTGCACGCTTCGGTGAGCCGGGCGGCTACCTGTACGCGATCATGATCTGCGTGGGCTGCTTTTTGCTGTACCTGGCCATCGTCAAGGAATTTGAGCCGCTGATCCTGCTGCCGATGGCATTCGGCATGATCCTGGCAAACCTGCCCGGCAGCGGCGTCATCCACATGCAGTATTTCGTTGGTGACGGTCTGGAACACCCCATGTGGGTGGAGATCCTGAACAACGGCGGTCTGGCCGATATGCTCTACATGGGCGTTAAGCTGGGCATCTACCCGCCGCTGATCTTCCTGGGCATTGGCACCATGACCGACTTCGCACCCCTGATCTCCAACCCCAAGAGCCTGCTGCTGGGCGCTGCCGCTCAGTTCGGTATCTTCGGTACTTATATGGGCGCTCGCCTGCTGACCGCTACCGGTCTGGTGGACTTCACCCAGAAGCAGTCTGCTGCAATTGCCATCATCGGCGGTGCAGACGGCCCTACTGCCATCTTCGTCACCTCCCGTCTGGCTCCTGAGCTGCTGGGCTCCATCGCTGTTGCAGCGTACAGCTACATGGCTCTGGTGCCCGTCATCCAGCCGCCCATCATGAAGGCTCTGACTTCCAAGAAAGAGCGTTCTGTCGTGATGAAGCAGCTGCGCACGGTTTCCAAGACCGAAAGGATCATCTTCCCCATCATGGTCACCATCGTGGTGTCCCTGATCGTGCCGGATGCCGCTGTTCTGGTCGGCATGCTGATGCTGGGCAACCTGATGAAGGAGTGCGGCGTTGTGGATCGTATCCAGAAGACCGCCGGCAATGAGCTGATGAACATCATCACCATCTTCCTGGCACTGTCCGTTGGCTGCACCACCTCTGCAAACACCTTCCTGAACACCCGCACCCTGTTCATCATTGTGCTGGGCCTGATCGCATTCTCCTTCGGCACTGCCGCAGGTGTGCTGTTCGGCAAGCTGATGTATGTGCTGAGCGGCGGTCAGGTGAACCCCCTGATCGGTTCCGCAGGTGTTTCCGCTGTGCCTATGGCTGCCCGTGTTTCTCAGAAGGTTGGTCAGAGCGAGAATCCCTCCAACTTCCTGCTGATGCACGCAATGGGCCCCAACGTGGCAGGCGTTATCGGCTCCGCTGTTGCTGCCGGTATCCTGATCAACATTTTCGGCTAAGCATTTCCTGAAAAACGATTTTCCCGCCCGTCGGTTCGCAAGAGCTGCCGGGCGGTTTTTGTTTTACGATTTGAAATGCCCGCCGCGTTTGCTTTGGGCATAAAATAAGGAAATTATATTATTTATTTCGTGTTTGTCGCAGCCTGCGGGCTGCTCCAAACACATTTTCACAAAAAGGTCGTAACGAAAAACGGCTGCTGTTTTATCAGATGCAATTTTTCTCTATGACCTCTTTCGTGAAAAAGTAACTCCGAAAAGCCCGCAGGCTTTTCGGAGTTACAAATTATAAAAATATTTTTTCCGCTGAAAATAGCCAGAGCGAACGCGGCGGCTATTCTCAATCGTTTTAAAATGTGGTATACTGTACTTTGATAGTATAAACATAAAAGGAACAGGGGAAACCATGGCAACAGATCTCACACAGGAATTCTGCGCTCTGCGCGATACCTATATCGAAAAACAGTTTGGCCGCCTGAACGATATGCAGCGGCAGGCGGTGTTCACCACTGACGGCCCGCTGCTCATTCTGGCCGGTGCGGGCAGCGGCAAGACCACTGTGCTGGTCAACCGCATTGCCAATCTCATCCGGTTCGGCTCAGCCCACGGCTCCAGACAGACGCCGCGCCCAGCCACCGAGGATGATGTGAAGGCTCTGCGCAACGCCATTATGACAGGCACTGCCGTGCCCGGCTGGCTGGATGGGATGCTGCGCCAGAACGCGGTGCGCAGCTGGAACGTAATGGCAATCACCTTTACCAACAAGGCGGCAGGGGAGCTGAAAGAGCGTCTGCGCCGGATGTTGGGCGGTGAAGAAGGCGATGAGGTGTTCGCATCCACCTTCCACTCGACCTGTGTGCGCATCCTGCGCCGCTGGGCAGAAGAGATCGGCTATCCCCGCAGCTTTACTATCTATGATACGGACGACTCCCAGCGTGTGATGAAGGCGGTCTACAAAGACCTGAATGTGGACGATAAATTTCTGCCCATCAAAGCGGCCATCAACCAGATGAGCCGCTGGAAGGATCAGCTTGTCAGCCCGGAACAGGCCCTCGCCAGCCCTGCAAAGGACACCAAGGGTGCGCTGACCGCCCGCATCTATGCCGCTTATGAAAAGCGCCTGAAGGAAGCTGGTGCCTTTGATTTCGACGACCTCATCTACCAGACCGTGCAGCTGCTGGCCGAACATCCGGATGTGAGGGAGTTCTACCAGAACAAATACCGCTACCTGCTGGTGGACGAATATCAGGATACCAGCGTGGCACAGTTCCGTCTGGTCAGCCTGCTCACTGGTCCGGAGCGCAATATCTGCGTGGTGGGCGATGACGACCAGAGCATCTACCGCTTCCGTGGGGCTACCATTGAGAATATCCTCAACTTTGAAAAGCTCTATCCCGGCACAAAGACCATTCGCCTGGAACAGAACTATCGCTCCACCTCCAATATCCTGAATGCCGCCAACTGCGTCATCCAGCACAACACCGAGCGCAAAGGCAAGACTCTGTGGACCGACAACGGCGAGGGCGACAAGGTGCAGGTGTACACCGCCGAAAATGAGCAGGATGAGGCCAGCCACATCGCGGATGTGATCGGCCAGCACCTGAAAGCGGGTGGGCATCTGGCAGATCATGCGATTCTGTACCGTATGAATGCCCAGTCGGCCCCCATCGAAAGCTACTTTACCCGCGCGGGCATTCCTCACAAGATCGTGGGCGGCCAGCGCTTCAATGACCGCAAAGAGGTCAAGGACATCCACTCCTATATGTCTATTGTAGCGAACCCGCGCGATGATGTGCGCCTGCGCCGCATCATCAACGAGCCTGCCCGCAAGATCGGTGCCACTACCGTGGAGGTCATTGCCGATCTGGCCGGGCAGGAGGGCGTGAGTATGCTGGATATCATCAGCCACGCCGACCAGTACGCAAAGCTCAGCCGTGCCGTAATGCCACTGCTCAAGTTCTGGCAGATCTACCAGCGCCTGCAGGACTCTCTGGAGACCCGCACACTGGACGAGTTTGCAGCCGATGTGATCGAGCTGACCGGCTATAAGGCAATGCTGGAAGCAGACGCTGCCAAGGGCCACGAGGACGCGGCAGACCGCCTGCAGAACCTTGGTCAGCTGGTGAACAATGTCAAGAACTACTGCGACCAGCACGGTGAGGAAGCCACGCTGGAAGGCTATCTGGAAGACATCGCCCTCATCAGCGATATCGACAGCTACAACGAGAGCGCAGATCAGGTGGTGCTGATGACCATTCACTCTGCAAAAGGCCTTGAATTCCCTTACGTGTTCCTCATTGGAATGGAAGAGGGTGTATTCCCCAGCGAAATGAGCAAGTATTCCGAAGCGGACCTTGAGGAGGAACGCCGTCTGGCTTATGTGGGCATTACCCGCGCCAAAAAGGAGCTGTACATCTCCAACAGCGTTTCCCGGATGCTCTATGGCCGCACCCAACGCAACGAGCCCAGCCGCTTTTTGCGGGAGATCGAGCCGGAGTATATCGAGGAGACCCGCAGTCCGGTGCTGGAACAGCGCTCCCGCTTTGGCGGCTGGGGCGACAGCTATAGTGATACGGTGCCCGGCGGCGCATCCGGCTATTCCGGGCCGTCCGGCTGGGGCCGCAGCGCAAGCGGCTATGGAAATGGTTACAGCGCGGGCAGCCGCAGCGGTTATCTGAACCGGGAGTACAATGCAGGCGAGAGCCGTGGCTTTGGCTCTGCCTACGCAAACCGGGGCAGCAGCGGCGGCCATGGTTCCGGCTACGGCCGCAGTGGTGGAAGCACTGGTTATGGTGCAGGCTATGGTTCTCAATATGGTTCTGGAAATTACAGCGGTGCAGCGCAGAAAAAAACTGAAAAGCATATTTCCTTTACAGGCACTCCTGCCCAGAAACCGGCCTCTGCCGGCCCCAAACACTACGAACCCGGCGACATTGTGGAGCACAAGGTGTTCGGCCGGGGTCAGGTGGTGGCCGTGAAGCCCGCCGCCGGAGATCAGATCGTGGAGATCAACTTTGAAAAGGTAGGCATCAAAAAGACCATGGCCAATTTTGCACCCCTCACCAAAATCACTGCGGAGGAATAACAAACTTATGATGACTGTTCGTTTGATCGCCCATACCCCGGAACCCGAAAAGGTAGTGGCCGCAGCGGCAAAGCTGTGCTATTCCGATGCCCACATCACCGATCTGCTGGACGGGCTGGACGAAGAAAAAACTGCAAAATTCCTGACGATGCTCAGCGATCTGGGCCATGCCAGCCCCATTGAGCACGCCAGCTTCACCTTTGGCATCGAGGGGGTCAGCCGCACCCTGCTTGCCCAGATCACCCGCCACCGTATCGCGTCCTTCAGCGTGCAGAGCCAGCGCTATGTGCGGCTGGATGACTTCCGCTATGTGGTGCCGCCGGAGATCGAAGCCATTCCGGAAGCAAAGGCGGCTTTCCTTGCCAGCATGGAAGAGGACGCCAGACGTTATCTTGATCTGGCTCATAAGCTGGAAGAGGGCCACACTGCCCGCCTGATGGCCGAGGGAATGCCCGAAAAGCAGGCACGCGCCAAGGCCAGCAAGCAGGCCAACGAGGACGCCCGCTTTGTGCTGCCTAACGCCTGCGAGACCAAGATGGTGGTCACGATGAACGCCCGCAGCCTGCAGAACTTTTTCCACCTGCGCTGTTGCAGCCGTGCCCAGTGGGAGATCCGGGAGCTGGCCGAAAAGATGTTCGGGCTGGTGTACCCGGTGGCACCGCATATCTTTGCAAAGTCCGGCCCGGCCTGCGTGAGCGGCCCCTGCCCGGAGGGAAAAATGTGCTGCGGAAAAACCGCTGAGGTGCGCGCAAAATATGCATCCATCAAGGAGGCTGCAGGCGTATGAGCAAGGGAAAACTGATCGCCATTGAAGGATTGGATGGCAGTGGAAAGGCCACGCAGGCAAAGCTGCTGGCTGGTTATCTGGCCGCACAGGGCCTTGCGGTGCGCGAGGTGAGCTTCCCGGACTACGGCAGTGACTCCAGCGCCCTTGTAAAAATGTATCTGGCCGGGCAGTTTGGTCAGCATCCGGACGATGTGAACGCCTATGCGGCCTCCAGCTTTTATGCGGTGGACCGCTACGCCAGCTACAAAAAAGACTGGGGCAGCTTTTACGAGAACGGCGGCATCGTCATTGCAGACCGGTACACCACCTCCAATGCGGTGCACCAGTGCTCCAAGCTGCCGCCGGAGCAGTGGGAAAGCTTTCTCGGCTGGCTGTTTGAGTTTGAATTCCATCTGCTGGGCCTGCCTGTGCCGGATGAGGTGATCTACTTACAGGTAGACCCCGCCGTGAGCCAGAAACTGATGACCCAGCGCTACCACGGCGACGAGAGCAAGAAGGATGTGCACGAGAAGGACACAGAGTATCTTGCCCGCAGCCGCCGCGCCGCCGAGTATTGTGCCGCGCACCTTGGCTGGGCCGTCGTGCATTGCACCAGCGGGGACAACATGCGCAGCATCGAAGACATTCAGGCCGAAGTGCAAAAAATCGTTCTAAAAAACTAAAAGACGAACCAGTTTGCAGGGCCTGTGTGTCGGTAGCTTTCTCCTCAGACACGAAATACGGGTTGCGGCACCCAGCAGCTGCTTCGCATCCGCTTGCATCTCGCTGGCCGCGGCCCCAACAACAGCTCCCTATTTCCGCCACTGGCGGTGGTCACTGTTGTTGCAAACCATTCCATCGCCCGCCCGATTGCCTACGGCAACAGGGTCCCATCCCAGCGGACGGTCTTCGGAGAAACTACCGACCCGCAGACTGATGACAGCGTTTCTGACATAAATTTCGATAAGAGGGGGTATCCTGACAGATGTATCGTTTGATGCAGCCGGGTGACAAACCGGCAGTGCTGGCCTTGTGGCAGAGCCAGCGCAATGAATCGGAAGAATTTGCCAAAAAGGCCATTGAGCAGTTTGCAGGCGAGCAGAACGTCTATGTCGCAGAAGAAAACGACGAGATCGCAGCTGTAGCGCTGGCAGTTCCTGTCACGCTGCAGGGCCGCACCGGCACCTATTTATATGGCCTGTGCGGCGAGGGAAGCCTGATCCTGGCGGGCCTTGTGGACTATCTGTGCGCTCAGCAGAAGCTGCGCGGCGCAGGCTTTACGGTGGCCGTGCCCACTGGTCCGGAACAGGCTGCGTTTTTGCAGGATAAGGGCTTTGCATGGGCATTCCCACTGCGGTGTCTGCCCCGCGAGGTAGAGCGCAACTTGTGGAGTCAGGCGGAGTTTGACTCGGTCACAGCCAAAAAGCTGTGCGAGCTGCGGGAGCGTTTCTGGCCCGATACGGTGCAGTTCAGCCCGGAGCGCATGGCGGTGGTGCTGGGCGACCTCTATTCTGCCGGTGCAACCATCGTTTCTACAGAACAGGCATACGGCATCTATTTCCGCAAGGAGGACACTCTCTATTTTGTGGAGCTGCAGGCTGACAATGACCGCGCTGCCGAAGTGCTGATGGAAGCCGCCCGCGAGAAGGAAGTAATCGTGGAAAAGGCAGTCATCACCGTGGGCGCAGCGCAGCCGCTGTTCCTCGGCGAGGGCAAGCGGCAGGAATACGGGATGATCCGCTTCGATGCGGAACCCTTTGATGTGAGCGAAAGCTACATGCGTCTGATGCTGGAAAACTGATATAAATAAGGAGTGCATATGGCACAAAAAAGCTCTCAAGCCGCCCGCAAAAAGGGTGGTGTATGGAAGATCCTGCTGGTGCTGGTGGTACTGCTGGCACTGGCCGTTGGCGGGGCGCTGCTGTTTGCGCGCAATGAGATCAGCGGCAATGGCAGACCCGGTGCGGAGGTGACGGTAAGCATCCCGCAGGGCAGCGGCGTTTCCGCCATTGCGCAAAAGCTCAAAGATGCGGGAGTTATCCGCTCGGCCTATCTGTTCCGCTGGTATGTGGGGCAGAAGGGCGCGGCGTCAAAGCTGCAGTATGGCGATTTCACCTTGCAGAAGAGCGCCTGTTCTTACGATGCCATCATTGCGGCCCTGTCCACCTACGCCAAAGCCGAGACGGTGCGCGTGACCATTCCGGAGGGAACGACTGCCATTGCCATCGCCCAGAAGATGGAAGCTGCGGGTCTGTGCAGCGCGGAGGATTTTTTGAAGGAAGCCAACGAGGGTGATTTCAGCAAGTACACCTTCTGGCAGTATGTGCCGGACGATGTAGACGCGCCCGACCGGTTTATGAAGTGTGAGGGTTATCTCTTCCCGGACACCTACGAATTTTTGAAGGATGATACCGTGCACAACTATGTGGCAACCTTCTATGCGCAGTTCGATGCACAGATCACAGAGGAAATGTACGCAGAACTCGAAAAGCAGGCTATGACCCTGCCGGAGCTGATCACACTGGCATCGTTTGTTCAGGAGGAAGCAGGAAACAGTCAGGACTCCAATGTGGCGCAGGTGTTCCGCAACCGTCTGGCCGATGGCTCACCCTATCCGCGCCTGCAGAGCAACACCTCCAGCCACATCCAGAGCGACGATGACAACAATTATCTCTGGAACTGGGTGGCACCCTACTATGGCGGCTGGGATAAGATCCCGGAAAATATCGTGGCTGCGTATGATACCTACAGTTGCACCGGCCTGCCTGCCGGGCCGATTTCAAACCCCGGCCTTGCGGCTATCAAGGCTGCGCTTACCCCTGAGCCGGATGAGGCTGCAAAGAACGCGTATTTCTTTGTCACCGACCTCAAAGGCAGCTATTACTATGCGCAAACCCTGAGCGAACACAACGCCAACTGCAAGACCGCAGCGGCGGTGAACAAATCTATGAATACGGAAAAATGAGAGGAATTTGAATTATGCTGCAAATCCCGGAACTGCTGGCTCCGGCAGGCGATCTGGAACGCCTGCGCTATGCCATCAACTACGGTGCCGACGCCGTCTACTGCGGCCTGCCTGAATTTGGTATGCGGTCGGCACCAGCCAATTTTACACCGGAACAGTTGGCAGAGGGCGTCATCTACGCCCATGCCCGGGGCCGCAAGGTCTACCTGACCATGAACACCCTGCCCACCAATGAGGAAGCAGACCGTCTGCCGGAAGCGATCCGGGAAGCGGCCAAGGCCGGTGTGGACGCCTTCATCGTGGCAGATCTGGGCGTGCTGGATGCCTGCAAGACTTTTGCACCGGAGATCGATGTGCATATGTCCACCCAGACGGGCATTACCAACTGGGCTGCGGCCCGCGCGGCCTACAATATGGGCGCAAAGCGCGTGGTTCTTGCCCGTGAAATGACCCTGCAGGATATCGCCATCCTGCGCGATAAAACGCCGCCAGAGCTGGAGATCGAAGCCTTTGTGCATGGTGCAATGTGCATGAGCGTCTCGGGCCGGTGCCTGCTTTCCAACTATATGGCGGGCCGCGATGCCAACCGCGGCCAGTGCGCCCAGCCCTGCCGCTGGAAGTACTACCTGAGCGAGGAGACCCGCCCGGGCCAGCTGTACGAGATCGGCGAGAACGAGAACGGGAGCTACATCCTCAATGCAAACGATATGTGCACCGCCCCTTTCCTTGACCTGATCTGCAAGGCAGGTGTGGACAGCCTGAAGATTGAAGGCCGCGCCAAGACTTTCTATTACGTGGCCAGCGTTACCGCTGCCTACCGCAAGGCGCTGGACGCCTATCTGGCAGACCCCGCTAACGACAACTTTGAGCTGCCTGCCGAGGTGTACGAGGAGCTCACCCGTACCAGCCACCGCCACTACTCGCCCGGTTTCTACTTTGGCCGCGAGCAGGCCAGACAGGCTACCGACAGTGCTACTTACATCCGCGAGTGGGAGTTTGTGGGCACTGTGGAAGGCTGGGAGAACGGCGTTGCTTCCTGCCAGCAGCGCGGCAAATGGAGCCTTGGGGATACGCTGGAGGCCCTTTGTCCGGATGGCCGCAGCATCCCGCTGAGCCCCGAGTGGATCGAGAACGAAGCCGGGGAGCGGGTGGAAAGCACTCCCCACGCCATGGAAAAATACACCATTCCCACGCCGGAGCTGCCGCCCATGAGCCTGCTGCGCCGCAAGACGGTGTAAAAAGCTGCGTTCATTCGGCGCACTCTGCCTGCAAAAACGGATCCTGAGCCATATTTTGGGCCGAACAGAGACGCAGCGAAAGATCATTGATTTAAGAGGGAAAAGAGACTATGGAAGCAACACGCCTGTGCCCCTACTGCCTGCAGCCGCTGCCCGATGGAGCACAAAGCTGCCCGCACTGCGGCAAAAGCTTTGCCGGACGCAACCCCGGCGGCACACTGCCGGTGGGAACGGTGCTGGCCGGGCGCTACACCGTAGGGGAAATGCTCAGCATCGATGGTGAGGGTATCCTGTACCGCGGCGCAGAAAATCTGGGCCGCTTCCGGGTGACCATCAAAGAGTACCTGCCCATTACCCTCACGGCAGAACGTACCATCGGCAGTGTGCTCCGCCCCAAGACCGGCAGCGAGGTGCTGTTCAAGACCACCCGTATGGATTTTGCAGATCTGTACCACTCCATCCAGCGCATCACACCGGCAAACGGTCTGGAAGCGGTGCTGGATGTGGTGGAAACGAACAACACCGTCTATGCTGTGCTGGAAAATCCGGGCGGGACCCCGCTGGATCAGTGGCTGGAAAACCACCCCGGCCCCATCCGTCCGGACGACGCCTGTGCGATGCTGCAGCCGGTGTTTGAGGGCGTGGCTGCAATGCACAAGATCGGTCTGGTGCACCGGGGCATCTGCCCGGAGAACATCCGGGTGATGGAAAACGGCCGCTGCCGTCTGGCGGGCTACGCCACAGTGGGTCTGCGCACAGCGGGGAGCGGCCTGCACGAGCAGCTGTACGAAGGCTATTCCGCCCCGGAGCAGTATTCCACCGCAGAGTTCGAGGGCCGCTATACCGATGAATACAGCCTTGCAGCGGTGTTTTACCGCATGGTGTGCGGGCAGGCTCCGGTGCCTGCAGCACAGCGTGTGGTCGCAGACTCCAACCCGCGGGCAAAGTCCGTTAACGGCAGCCTGCCGCTGTATGTTTCGCAGGTGCTGCAGCTTGGCCTGCGTCTGCGGCCCATGGAGCGCATCCAGACCGTGCCGCAGCTGTATCAGGCCCTTTCCTCCAAGGAATACACGGCAGAGCTCACCCGCACCATGAAACCGGAGACTCCTGTGCGCACGGCCCCGCCGGAACCGGAACGCAAGGAGCATCTGCTCAGCCTGAAAGCACTGCTGGCGGGTATCCTGATCCTGCTTTCCATTCTGATCCTGCTCACGCTGTGGGGTATTCTGGGCCGTAAAAATGAATCGGCCTCCTCGGCAGTGGAGCCGGAGCCTGCCAGCAGCGAAGTGATGGTGCCGCAGAACCTTGTGCCGAACTTTATCGGCATGGACTACACGCAGGTGCAGAACAACCGGGAGTACACCAGCATGTATCTGTTCTACGTCACCGAGGAATACAGCGACACCGCCCCGGCGGGCCAGATCATCCAGCAGCAGCCGGATGCAGACACCGTGCTCAAGGCAGGGGAGACTATCCGTCTTGTGGTGAGCAAAGGCCCGCAGATGGTGGAAATACCCAACATCATCGGCTTTACGCAGGATGGCGCAGTGAAGGAGCTGGAAGCCCGGGGCCTTGTGGCCAGCTGCTTTATGGTGGTGAACGACGGCTCCTATGCATCGGGCTGTGTCGTGCGCACCAGCGAGGAGCCCGGCACTCGTGTAGAGGTGGGCACGGTCATTACGGTATATATCGCGGCAGACCCCAGCGTGCAGATCACTGTCACGCCGGAGGAACCTGCAGCGACAGAGCCCACCACGGAGCCGGAAACGCCTGCGGCAGGTGCTGCCGACCCGGCGGGAGATACGGATTAAACAAAAGGAAAACGGGCTCGCCCTCTCAGGCGCTGACGATAACAGAATAACAAAAGCAGAAGCGGGAGCCTTTACGGGCTCCCGCTTCTGCTTGTTTAGGATAGGAAAGAGAATGGCTTGGTTAAAAATGCAGCTGCCGCCTTACGGAGAGCTTACAGGTTGGTGTAGCCCATCAAAAAGCGGTCAACCTCGGCGGCGCAGTCACGGCCTTCGCGCAGGCCCCAGACCACAAGGCTCTGGCCGCGGCGCATATCGCCGCAGACGAACACCTTTTCTACATTGGTTTTGAAGGTGTGGTCTGCTACGTTGCCGCGTGCGGTCAGCTCAACGCCGAATGCATCGGCTACGTAGTTTTCGCAGCCGGTAAAGCCTGCGGCGATGAACGCCAGCTGGCAGTTGTAGGTAAATTCTTCGCCGGTGGGCACCATGTTGGTGCGGCCGGTCTCGGGATCCCGCTCCGGCTTCAGGTAACTGATCACGGCACCGGTCAGATTGCCGGCATCGTCCTTCAGGAATTCCTTCACGGTGGTCTGGTAAACACGGGGATCCTTGCCGAACCTGGCAAGGCACTCGGTCTGGCCGTAGTCCACCTTCAGCACACGAGGCCATTCCGGCCACGGGTTGGAAGCTGCACGCTCCTTGGGCGGCTGAGGCATCATTTCCAGAGCCACCAGATCGGTGCAGCCCTGACGCAGGGCCGTACCCTGACAGTCGTTGCCGGTGTCGCCGCCGCCGATGACCAGAACATTCCTGCCCTTGGCATCGATGGCTTTGCCATCTGCAAACTGGCTGTCCAGCAGGCTTTTGGTCACGCTGGTCAGGTAGTCCACCGCAAAGTGCACGCCGTTGGCGTCGCGGCCCGGTACGTTCAGGTCGCGGGCCTTCTTGGCACCGCAGCACAGAACCACGGCGTCAAAACTGTTCAGCAGTTCTTCGGCGGCGACCGCACCGCCCACGTCCATGTTGGTGCGGAACTCCACGCCCTCGGCCTGCATGATCTTGACCCGGCGCTCGATGACGGATTTGTCCAGCTTCATGTTGGGAATGCCGTACATCAGCAGGCCGCCCACACGGTCGGCACGCTCGAACACAGTCACCGCGTGGCCGCGCTTGTTCAGGTATTCGGCTACCGAAAGGCCGGAGGGGCCGCTGCCCACCACGGCTACGCTCTTGCCGGTGCGGGAGGGCGGCGGTGCGGCGTGCAGCCAGCCCTTGGCGTAAGCCGTCTCAATAATGGCGTGCTCGTTCTCGCGCACGGTCACGCTGCTGCCGGTCACATCGCCGCAGGTGCAGGCTGCTTCACACAGGGCAGGGCACACCCGGCTGGTGAACTCCGGAAAACGGTTGGTAGCCATCAGCCGATGCATGGCCAGCTCCCATTTGCCATGATAAACAAGGTCGTTCCACTCCGGGATGAGATTGTTCAGCGGACAGCCGGAGGCCATGCCGCCGATCATCATGCCGGCCTGACAGAAGGGAACACCGCAGTCCATGCAGCGTGCCGCCTGCGTCTGCTGCTCCTCGCGGGAGAGCCAGACGTGAAATTCGTTGAAGTTTTCAATGCGCTCCAGCGGCGGTACATCCGTGCTGGTTTTGCGCGTATAATCCATAAATCCTGTTGTCTTACCCATGACGCTGCCCTCCTTACTTCTTCTTCTGCACCGTATAGAATGCTTCGATCTGCGCCTGCTCACCGTCCAGACCGCGCTCCTCAACGGATGCGATCACGCGCAGCATGCGGTCGTAATCGTAAGGCAGAACTTTCTTGAACTTGGGCAAAAATTCGCTGAAATTGTCCAGGATCTCCTTGCCGCGGGGGGAGCCGGTGGCTTCCACATGCGCACGGATGAGCTCTTTCAGGGTAGCAACATCGTACTTGTGCTCGACGGGCTCCAGGCTGACGGTCTCCTTGTTCACGCGCTGGTAGAAATCCCAGTTCTCGTCCAGCACATAGGCAATGCCGCCGGTCATACCGGCTGCAAAGTTTTTGCCGGTCTGACCCAGCACCACCACGGTGCCGCCGGTCATGTATTCGCAGCCATGGTCACCCACGCCCTCCACAACGGCGGTAGCACCACTGTTGCGCACGGCAAAGCGCTCACCGGCCACGCCGGAGATATAGGCCTTGCCGCTGGTAGCACCGTACAGGGCCACGTTGCCGGTGATAATGTTCTCCTCGGGCTTGAAGGTGATGCCCTTGGGCGGACGCACGACGATCTTGCCGCCAGACAGGCCCTTGCCCATGTAGTCGTTGCAGTCGCCCACAAGATCCAGCGTCAGGCCGTTGGGGATGAAGGCACCAAAGCTCTGACCGCCGGCACCCACGCAGTGGGCGGTGTATACGTCATCCGGCAGAGTGTTGCCGTATTTGCGGGTGATCTCACTGCCAAAGATGGTACCAAAAGCACGGTCGGTGTTGGAGACATTCAGCTCCACGCTCTGTGCAGCCTTGCTGTTCAGCTTGAACTTCTTCATCAGCACCTTCATATCGAGGGTGTTTTCCAGATGGAAGTCGTAGGTGTCCTCCTTGACAAAGTGGACGTTGCTGTTCTCAATGGCAGGATTGTGCAGGATGCAGTCGAGGTTCATCTTGGAAGCACGGCTGCCGGATGCAGTCTCCTTCACGCGCAGCAGGTCGGTGCGGCCCACCAGTTCATCGATGGTGCGCACGCCCAGCTTTGCCATGTACTCGCGCAGCTCTTCGGCCACGAAGGTGAGGTAGTTGATGATGTATTCCGGCTTGCCGTGGAAGTTTTTGCGCAGCTCCGGGTTCTGGGTGCAGATGCCCATGGGGCAGGTGTCCAGATTGCACACACGCATCATCACACAGCCTTCGGCCATCAGCAGGGTAGTACCAAAGCCGAACTCTTCAGCGCCCAGCATGCAGCTGATAGCAACATCACGGCCGGAGAGCAGCTTGGAGTCGCTCTCAATGCGCACGCGGGTGCGCAGACCGTTCAGGATCAGGGTCTGGTGGGTCTCCGCAATGCCCAGCTCCCACGGCAGGCCTGCGTGCTTGATGGAGGTGCGGGGTGCTGCACCGGTGCCGCCGTCGTAGCCGGACACCAGAATGACCTGTGCGCCGCCCTTGGCAACACCGGCAGCAATGGTGCCGACGCCTGCCTCGCTCACCAGCTTGACATTGATGTTGGCGCTGCGGTTGGCGTTCTTCAGGTCGTAGATCAGCTCAGCCAGATCCTCAATGGAGTAGATATCGTGGTGCGGCGGGGGAGAGATCAGGCCCACACCGGTGGTGCTGTGGCGGGTCTTTGCGATCCACGGATACACCTTGGCACCGGGCAGGTTGCCGCCCTCACCGGGCTTTGCGCCCTGTGCCAGCTTGATCTGGATCTCTTCGGCGCTCACCAGATACTTGCTGGTGACGCCAAAACGGGCAGAAGCCACCTGTTTGATCTTGGAATTGCTCTCGCTGTGGTAGCGCTCCTCAGGCTCGCCGCCCTCACCGGTATTGCTGCGGCCGCCCAGACGGTTCAAGGCGATGGCAATGGTCTCATGGGCTTCGCTGCTCAGTGCACCGTAGCTCATGGCTGCGCCCTTGAACCGCTTGACGATGCTGGATACCGGCTCCACCTCTTCCAGCGGAATGCCGCCGTCAGGAGCATAGTTGAAGTCCAGCAGGCTGCGCAGATGCACGCCGTCAGTGCCCATGCTGTCCACCGTGCTGGTGAACTGCTTGAAAGCAGAGTAATCGTTGGTCCAGCAGGCCTTCTGGAACAGATGGATGGTCTGGGGGTTGAACAGATGTTCTTCCTTGCCGCTGCGGAATTTGTGGGCACCGCTGTCGGCCAGCTCCATGTTGATGTCCAGACCCAGCGGGTCAAAGGCTGCATTGTGCAGGGCCTCCACATCGGCCTGAATGTCCTCAACGGTAATGCCGCCCACACGGCTCACGGTACCGGTGAAGTACTTATCGATGACATCCTTGGAGATGCCCACTGCCTCAAAGATCTGGCTGCTCTGGTAGCTCTGGATGGTGGAAATGCCCATCTTGGAGGCGATCTTTACGATGCCGTTCAGAATGGCGTTGTCGTAGTCCTCCACGGCTGCGTAGTAATCCTTATCCAGCAGGCCCTCGTCGATGAGCTGACCAATGGTCTCATGTGCCAGATAGGGGTTGATGGCGCAGGCACCATAGCCCAGCAGGGTAGCAAAGTGATGCACCTCGCGGGGCTCTGCACTTTCCAGAATGAGGGCCAGCGCAGTGCTCTTCTTGGTGCGGATCAGGTACTGCGAAACCGCCGACACTGCCAGCAGACTGGGAATGGTCACATGGTATTCATCCACATCGCGGTCGGACAGGATGATGATGTTGGCACCCTCCTTGTAAGCACGATCCACCTCAAGGAAGACGCGGTCAATGGCCTTTTCCAGACTGGTGTTCTTGTAGTAATTGATGGAGACCGTGGCGACCTTGAAGCCGGGCACATTCATGTACTTGATCTTCAGCAGGTCGGTGTTGGTCAGAATGGGGTTGTGCACCTTGAGGACCTTGCAGTTTTCGGGCTTATCCTCCAGCAGGTTGCCGTGGGCACCGATGTATACACTGGTGGAAGTGACCACCTTTTCACGGATGGCATCGATGGGCGGGTTCGTCACCTGCGCAAAGCGCTGCTTGAAATAGTTGAACAGCGGTGGATGCTGGTTGCTCAGCACAGCCAGCGGGGTGTCGGTGCCCATAGCGCCGGAAGGCTCTGCGCCTGCCCGGGCCATGGAGAGGATCATGGTGTTCACATCCTCATACTTGTAGCCGAACACCTTTTGCAGGCGGGTGAGCTGGCTGCCGGTGTAGCTTTCCACCTTCACATTGGGGATCTTCAGCTTGCTGAGCTGCACCAGATTGCGATCGATCCACTCACCGTAGGGCTCACGGCTGGCGTAGAACTCCTTGAGCTTTTCGTCATCTACCACTTCACCCTTGACGGTATCCACCAGCAGCATTTTGCCGGGGCGCAGACGATCCTTGACCAGAATGTTATCCGGCTCGCATTCCAGCACACCCACCTCGGAGGACAGGATCATGCGTCCGTCCTTGGTGATGTAATAGCGGCTGGGACGCAGGCCGTTGCGGTCCAGCACAGCGCCCATCACGTCACCATCCGAGAAGAGAATGGCGGCAGGGCCGTCCCAAGGCTCCAGCATGGTGGCGTAATACTGGTAGAAATCGCGCTTTTTCTGGCTGATGTTCTTGTTGTTCTCCCAGGGCTCCGGGATGGTGATCATCACGGCCAGCGGCAGATCCATGCCGTTCATCACCATAAATTCCAGCGCGTTGTCCAGCATGGCGGAGTCAGAACCGGAAGTGGTGATGATGGGCAGGATCTTGTTCATGTCGTCCTGCATGATGGAGCTGGAAATGCTCTCTTCACGGGCCAGCATGGCATCCGTGTTGCCCTTAATGGTGTTGATCTCACCGTTGTGCAGGATAAAACGGTTGGGGTGGGCGCGCATCCAGCTGGGGTTGGTGTTGGTGGAGAAGCGGCTGTGCACCATGCCAATGGCAGACTCGTAATCGGGGTCCTGCAGGTCGGTATAGAACAGGCGCAGATCATGCACGAGGAACATGCCCTTGTAAACGATGGTGCGGCTGGACAGGCTGGGCACATAGGTGCCGTTGCTGGCCTGCTCGAACACGCGGCGCACGATATACAGCTTGCGGTCAAAATCAATGCCCTTGCTTACCTTGGCGGGCTTTTTGATGAAGCACTGCCAGATGGCGGGCATGCAGTCGCGGGCCTTCTGGCCAACAGCATCCGGGTTCACGGGAACCTTGCGCCATGCCAGAAACTCAAGGCCCTCTTTGCGGGTGACCACCTCGAACAGCTTCATGGCCTGCGCACGCAGATGCTCGCTCTGCGGGAAGAAGAACATGCCCACGCCATATTCACGCTCGTTGCCAAGGCTGATGTTCAGCTCTTCGGCCACTTTGGAGAAGAACTTGTGGCTGATCTGCAGCATGATGCCCACGCCGTCACCGGTCTTGCCTTCAGCATCCTTGCCGGCACGATGCTCCAGCCGCTCCACAATGGACAGCGCATCGTCCACCGTCTGATGGCTCTTGCGGCCCTTGATGTCTACCACAGCGCCAATGCCGCAGGCATCGTGCTCAAACTGTGGGTCATACAGACCAAGGGTGTTTTTCTGCTCTGTAAAGTTTTCCATAGACTTTCCCATCCTTTATAAAATCCTCACCGGATGCGGCACCCTCCGCATTCTGACAAAAAAGAAAAGCGCCCCGCAAGGGCAGACTTTACCCTTGCGGAACGCCTTTGTTCCGGTACTTATTATTATAGCGGCTCGTGAAGAATCTTCAAGTGACAGCTGCACCAAATATAACAACAGCTTTCCACTGCTTCTTGTGCGAAACGTTGCCATCGGAGGTCAATTGTGCGCGTAGCGGAAACAATGCGCGCTCAGTGCCGGCCCAGAATGGCTTGCAGGTCCTTTTCCGGCGTTGTTACGGCTTTTAAGTCGTACTTCTGCTGCAAGGCGGCCACCACGCCCGGCGAGAGGAAAGCGGGCAGGGTGGGCCCCAGCCGGATGCCCCGGATGCCCAGCGCCAGCAGTGCAATAAGGATGCACACGGCCTTTTGCTCAAACCAGCACAGCACCAGCGAGAGGGGCAGGTCGTTGACGCCGCAGCCAAAGGCGTCGGCCAGTGCCAATGCGATGCGGATGGCGCTGTAGGCGTCGTTGCACTGGCCCACGTCCAGGATGCGGGGCAGGCCGGTGCCCGGCACGGTGCCAAGGGGCAGGTCGTTCAGGCGGAACTTGCCGCAGGCCAGGGTCAGCAGGATGGTGTCGGGCGGGGTAAGGCGGGCAAACTCGGTGTAGTAGCGGCGGCTGGGCCGGGTGCCGTCGCAGCCGCCCACCAGAAAGAAGTGCCGGATCTTGCCGTCCCGCACCGCCTGCACGATCTCGTCCGCGTGCTGCAGCACGGCGGTGCGGGCAAAACCGGTGGTCACCGTGGAGCCGCCGTTCAGGCCGGGCAGCAGGGTGTCCTGCGCGTAGCCGCCCAGCTCCAGCGCCTTTTCGATCACCGGGGAAAAGTCGCGCCCTTCGTCGATGTGGGGCACGCCGGGGTAAGCCACCACCGAGGTGGTGAACACCCGGTCGGCGTAGCTGGCGCGCAGGGGCATGATGCAGTTGGTGGTGAACAGGATGGGCGCGGGGATGTCCTCGAACTCCCGCTGCTGGTTCTGCCATGCGGTGCCAAAGTTGCCCTTGAGGTGGGGGTAGCGGCGCTTCAGCTCCGGGTAGCCGTGGGCGGGCAGCATCTCCGAGTGGGTGTAGACGTTGACGCCCCGGCCTGCGGTCTGTTCCAGCAGCTGCTGTGCGTCGTAGAGGTCGTGGCCGGAAATCACGATGAACGGCCCTTTTTCAATGGTCAGCGGCACCTCTGCGGGCACCGGGTCGCCAAACGCGCCGGTGTTGGCCGCGTCCAGCAGCTCCATGCAGCGGTAGCTGGCTTCTCCTGTGGCCTGCACCAGCTGCCACAGGGCGTCGGTGGTCTGGCCGGGGTCGCCCACGGCCTGCAGGGCGGTACAGAAGAACCGGTCCAGCTCCGGGTCGATGCGGCCCAGCACCCGGGCGTGGTAGTTGTAGGCGGCCATGCCCCGCAGGCTGAACAGCACAAAGCATTTCAGGCTGCGCCGGTCGGCGTCCGGTTCCCGCCAGAGGGCCTGCATGTCGTAGTCCGGGCCGGTGCCGGGGCTGGCGTCGTGCACCCGGCGGGTCAGCGCGTCCACGGCGGCGGGGTCAAAGTTCACGTTGGTAATGGTGGTGAACAGCCCCTGCATCAGCAGCCGGGCCTGTTCCGGGGCCGGGCCGCGCCCCGCCGCGATGAGCTGCCCGGCAAACGCGATGAGCGCCCCGGTGAGCCGGTCCTGTGCGGCGGCTGTCTCGGCCGACTTGCCGCACACCCCCGCTGCGCCGGTGCAGGCGGTGCAGCCCGCCGCCTGCTCACACTGAAAACAAAACATCTGCTCGTCCATACAAAACTCCCTTTCTGCCATAAGATACTGCCAGTGTGGGCAGAGCGGGGCGGGGTTATACCAAAAAAGAGCCGCACCCCTGCGGGCGCGGCTCTTAGACGACGCGGTATGACTTAGTAGGTGATGCCCTGTGCCATCATGGCGGTGGCAACCTTCAGGAAGCCGGCGCAGTTTGCACCGACCATCAGGTTGCCCTCGGAACCGGCAGCCACAGATGCATCGTAGGAAGCATGGAAGATGCCCTCCATGATGCCCTTCAGCTTGGCATCCACTTCCTCAAAGCTCCAGCTCAGACGCTCGGAGTTCTGGCTCATCTCCAGACCGGAGGTAGCCACGCCGCCTGCGTTGGAAGCCTTTGCAGGTCCGTACAGGATGCCGTTGGACAGGTAGACCTCGATGGCCTCCGGGGTGCTGGGCATGTTGGCGCCCTCGCACACTACGGTGCAGCCGCCCTTCACCAGAGCCTCAGCGGACTCCTTGTTGATCTCGTTCTGGGTTGCGCAGGGCAGGGCAATGTCGCAGGGGACAGTCCAGACCTTGCTGCAATCTGCAACATAGGTTACACCCTCGTGGGTCTCGGCGTACTCCTTGATACGGCCGCGGCGGACTTCCTTCAGATCCTTGACGTAGGCCAGATCAATGCCGTTGGGATCGTAGACATAGCCGTTGGAGTCGGACATGGTCACGACCTTGGCACCCAGCTGGGTAGCCTTCTCGCAGGCGTAGATCGCCACGTTGCCGGAACCGGAGATGACCACGGTCTTGCCCTGGAAGCTGTCGTTGCGCATGCACTTCAGAGCCTCAGCAGTGAAGTAGCACAGGCCGTAGCCGGTAGCCTCGGTGCGGGCCAGAGAGCCGCCGAAGGTCAGGCCCTTGCCGGTGAGCATGCCGCCCTGGAAGCTGTTGGTCAGGCGCTTGTACTGGCCGAACATATAGCCGACCTCACGGCCGCCAACACCGATATCACCGGCGGGGCAGTCCACGAACTGGCCGATGTGGCGGTACAGCTCGGTCATGAAGCTCTGGCAGAAGCGCATCACTTCCATGTCGCTCTTGCCGTGGGGGTCGAAGTCAGAGCCGCCCTTGCCGCCGCCCATGGGCAGGGTGGTCAGGCTGTTCTTGAAGGTCTGCTCAAAGCCGAGGAACTTCAGGATGCCCTGATTGACAGAGGGATGGAAGCGCAGGCCGCCCTTGTAGGGGCCGATGGCGCTGTTGAACTGCACACGGTAGCCGCGGTTCACCTGAACCTTGCCCTGATCGTCAACCCAGGGCACACGGAAGGTGATGATGCGCTCCGGCTCGACCAGACGCTCGATCAGAGCGGCCTTCTCGTACTCAGGGTGCTTCTCAACAACGGGCTGGATGCTCTCCAGAACCTCGCGCACAGCCTGCAGGAACTCAGGCTCGTTGGCATTGCGCTTTTCCAGACCTTCGTAAACGCGCTTCAGGTATTCATTTGTCAGCATAGTAGAATACTCCTTTTCCCAATTACTCTATAAAATTTGAAAAAGACGAGACTGCCCGGCCCGCCGCACAGCGGACGCACTGCTAAAACGCTTTGGGACGATCCCGGATTTCCGTTCTTACACACCGGCCTGCTTATGGCTGCAGACCGCTTTATTATTATAAAGCTTTCCTGTGGGTTTGACAATAGCGAAAAAGCAGAAAATGTTTCAAAAAAACAGATGAAAAGTTGAAACCGCTTCACAAAACGAAAAATAAAAGAAAAAAACCGCACGATGCCTTGTTTTTTAAAGCGGAAAAGAATGCCTTTTGCACAGATGCCGCTTCCGACAGCAAAAAGGCTGCCGCACAGCAGTTTGTGCAGCAGCCAGAGGGTCAGATCATTTCAGCAGCTTTTCGCAGGCATCGGCGGCACCTTCCAGATACTCGCCGCCGTAGGTTTCGATCATGCCGGCATCGGACAACTGAGCCAACTGGGGATCGATGGGGCACTTTGCCAGCACGGGCAGGTGATGCTTTGCGGCCACCTCGTCCACATGGCTGTTGCCGAACACATTGATGTGCTTGCCGCAGTCGGGGCAGACGATGTAGCTCATGTTCTCCACGATGCCCAGCATGGGCACCTTCATCATTTCAGCCATGTTCACGGCCTTGGCCACGATCATGCTCACCAGCTCCTGCGGGCTTGCCACCACCACGATGCCGTCCACCGGCAGGCTCTGGAACACGGTCAGGGGCACATCACCGGTTCCCGGAGGCATGTCCACGAACAGGAAGTCCACGTCCTTCCAGACCACATCGGTCCAGAACTGCTTGACGGCGCCGGCAATGACCGGGCCGCGCCACACAACGGGGTCTTCCTCATTTTCCACCAGCAGGTTGATGCTCATGACATCGATGCCCATGCGGCTCTGGATGGGCCAGCAGCCCTTGTCGTCGGCCATGGCGCGGCCATGGATGCCGAACAGCTTCGGGATGGAAGGGCCGGTGATGTCGGCATCCAGAATGCCGCAGTGGTAGCCGCGGCGTGCCATGGCACAGGCCAGCAGGGCGCTGGTCATGCTTTTGCCAACGCCGCCTTTGCCGGACACAACGCCGATGACCTTTTTGACGCTGCTGTTGGGGTTGGGTGCGTCATGCTTGGGCGCTGCATCGCGGGAAGAACATGCTGCTCCGCAGCTGGAGCAGTCATGGGTGCATTCTTCGCTCATTCTCTTTTTGCGCACGGCGGGCGCGGGGCGTTTGCCGTGTGCTTCCTCCTTGATCAGAATACGGCTGCAAAGGCCGCCCCTTTACTATACCATAAAAGTGCGCGGGAAACAACCCGCCGCGCCGCTCGTCTTTTTCAGAGCGCAGATGCATAGGCTGAAAAGAGAGACTGTGACCGTCAGGAGGGGGTGTGCCATGCGGCAGAGCTATTTAAAAAACGCGGCGCTGCTTACCGGCTCAGACGTGGTGCTGCGGCTGGCCGGTATGGGGCTGCGCATCTGGCTGGCAAACGAGCTGGGCGGCGAGGGGATGGGCCTGTATCAACTGGTGCTGGCGGTGTATTCGCTGTTCATCACGCTGGCAACGGCGGGCGTCTCGGTGGCAGCTACCCGGCTCATGGCCGAAGAACTCAGCGGCCCGGACTCTGCCCGCGGTGCGGCCCGGGGAATGCTGCGGCGTCTGCTGGCGGCGGGGCTCCTGCTGGGGCTGTTTGCCGCTTTGCTGCAGCTGGCAACAGCAGATCTTGCAGCCCGGTGGTGGCTGGGCGATGTCCGCGCTGCCGGAGCTTTGCGCGTTTCAGCGCTGGGAATGCCATGGATGGCAGTGTCTGCGGTCCTGCGGGGCTTTTTCATCGCCCGGCGGCATGTGGCCCCCAATGTGTTCAGCCAGCTTACTGAACAGACGGTGCGCATTGCGCTGGTAGCTCTGGCACTCACCCGTACCGAAGGGGCTGCCGTGGGCGTGCGCTGTATGCTGGTGCTGGGGGCAACAGCCGTCAGCGAAGCGGTGTCAGCGCTGTGTATGCTGACTTTTTACCGGCGGGATGCCCGCAGCGCTTTTGTGGGGCAGAGAGCCGTCCGCCCGGCAGACCCGGCCCGCCGTCTGTGGGAGATCCTGTGGCCGGTGGAGGGTGGGCGGGTGCTGGCAAGCACCCTGCACACCGCAGAGAACATGCTGGTGCCCGCCTGCCTTGCGGTATATCTGGCGAACGCAGGCGGGCGCAGCGCAGCACTGAAGCAGTACGGGGTGCTCAAGGGCATGGCTCTGCCGCTGCTCACCTTTCCCTTTGGGCTGCTGGGGAGCCTTTCGGTGCTGCTGATGCCGGAGATCACGCAGGCCCATATTCTGGGCCAAACCAAACGTCTCAATGCGCTTTTGGACCGGATGCTGCGGCTCACCGGTTATTTTTCTGCATTGGCGGGGACGCTGTTCTGGGTGTGGGGACGCCCGCTGGCACAGCTTTTATACCGCAGCGCCGAAGCCGGGTTTTATCTGGAAACGCTGGCCCCCGCCATGCCGCTGATGTATCTGGAAAGCATGGTGGACGGAGCCATGAAAGGGGTGGGGGAGCAGAAGGCCGCGTTCCGCTACAGCGTGTGGGACTCCGTCCTGCGCATTGGCGGGGTGGTGGTGCTGTTGCCGCGCTTTGGCATGAAAGGATTTCTGGCAGTGATCCTGCTTTCCAGCCTGTACACCTGCATTGCCAACACCGGGCGGCTGTTGTTTTCCAGCGGCACGCGGCACGCTTTCCGCCGCTGGCTGGGTGCGCCTGCTCTGGCGGCGCTGCTGGCTGCAGGGGCGGGTGCTTTTTTGAAAGAGCTGCTTGCGGACGGCCTGAGGTCGGAACTGCCCATGCAGCTGGCGGCTCTGGGGGCGGGCGGCTGCATGACGGCGGCAGTATTCCTGCTGGCGGCATGGCCGCTGGGGCTGGGGGAGGAAGTGAAAGCCCTCCGGACAAAAAGCAGGCAGCCTGCTGCGGGGCGCACCCGCGCCGGATGAGGGGGATTTAGGGTAAAATACTGCTGTCCTGCGCCCTCATCAGCCGCCTGAGGCGGCAGCTTCCCGCAAGGGGACGCCTTTCCTGCAAATTTTCTGGACATTCCCTGCGCTTCTGAGTATAATATAAAGATAGGGCTGTCCGGTGCGCCGGGCAGGACGGAACGCCGGAAGCTCCTTCCGGAAAAAACAGCGGCGTTTTACGCCGTGTGCAAAAAGAGGACTTTTTTGTGAAAGATAAAAAGAACACGCCGCAGGTGCTTGCGCGCCGGGCGCTGCTTGTGCTGCTGGATGCAGCCATTGTTGCATTCAGCTTTTATTTTGCGCTTCTGCTGCGGGCAGACGGAGCAGTGGAAGCTGCCTGGTGGCCGCATAACCGTGAGCTTCTGTACGAAAATCTGCCATGGATCGTGGCGGTGTACATTGCCAGCTTTCTGTTCAGCGGGCTGTACTCCGTACTGTGGAAGTACGCCGGTGAACGCGACCTGATGCGTCTGGCGGCAACGGTGGCTGTGCCTACCGTTATCGTCTACGGTGTCAACCGTCTGTGCATCCACGGTGTGCTGTTCAACTCTGCCAACTGCATGGCAGCGGTTCTCATCTTCCTGCTGGTGGGCGGCAGCCGTCTGGCATGGCGGCTGTTCCTGAACCACCCGCTGGGCGAAAAGCTGCGCGGCTCTGCCAGCAGAGACCCCAACCGGCCCGTGATGATCGTGGGTGCAGGAGAGGCCGGTGCATGGGCCATCAACGTGTGCAAGTCCAATAAGGAATACGGGCATGCTGTGGTGGCGGTTGATGACGACCCCGCAAAGCTGAACCAGACCATCCACGGGGTGCCGGTGAAGGGCACGCTGGAGGATATCCCGGAGCTGTGCAATCGCTACGGCATCCACAGCATCATCATTGCCATCCCTACCCTGAAAGGCAGCAAACTGAACCATGTCATCGACCTGTGTGTCAGCACCCATTGTGCGGTGCAGCTGCTCAGCGACCCGCAGCTGGTGGGCAGCGGCGCACCCCAGCAGGGAGCCTTCCGCGAGCTGAACCCGGCGGATTTCCTTTCCCGCGATGAGGTGACGCTGGATACGGACCAGATCTCCGGCTACCTTACCGGCAAGACCGTTCTGGTCACGGGCGGCGGCGGCTCCATCGGCAGCGAACTGTGCCGTCAGGTGATGCGCTTCAAGCCCGGCAAGCTGCTTATTTTTGATATCTACGAGAACTGCGCCTATGAGCTTTTGATGGAGCTGCAGCAGAAGTACGGCCGGGATATCCCGGTAACGGTGCTGGTGGGCTCCATCCGGGACAAAAAACGGCTGGACGAGGTGTTTGAGACCTATCACCCCACGGTGGTGTTCCACGCGGCGGCTCACAAGCATGTGCCGCTCATGGAGGTGAGCCCTGCCGAGGCCGTGAAGAACAATGTTCTGGGAACCAAGAACCTTCTGGTGAGCGCCAGCGAGCACGACGTGGAGCGGTTTGTGCAGCTTTCCACCGATAAGGCTGTGAACCCCACCAGTGTGATGGGATGTACCAAGCGCATCTGCGAAATGCTCATCCAGACCTTTGCGGGCAACACGGATATGAAGTGTGTGGCTGTGCGTTTTGGCAATGTGCTGGGCAGCCACGGCAGCGTCATTCCGCTGTTTGAGGCCCAGATCAAAAAAGGTGGGCCTGTCACCCTGACAGACCCCAACATTGAGCGCTACTTTATGACCATTCCGGAAGCGGCCCAGCTGGTGCTGCAGGCTGGTGCGCTGGCCGAAAGCGGCAATATCTATGTGCTGGATATGGGCGAGCCGGTCAAGATCATGGATCTTGCAAAGCAGCTCATCCGCTTTTACGGCTATGAGCCGGGCGTGAATATGGAGATCAAGATCGTGGGTCTGCGCCCGGGCGAAAAGCTCTACGAAGAATTGATGATGGACGAGGAGCAGGACAAGATGCGCCGCACCCAGCATAACAAGATCTTTGTGGCCTCGCCCCGCAGCATCGACCTTGCCGAGTTCTACGAGCAGCTGCAGGAGCTTGCCAAAGCCGCCCAGCACAACGATGAGGGTGTGGTGCAGCAGCTGGCAAAGATGATCCCCACCTTCACCCCCACCCGCCAGAATCTGAAGCTGTGAACTCCCCCAGTCTGCTGCGCAGACAGCCCCCTCAAAGAGGGAGGTGGCATCGCGTCAGCGATGACGGAAGGAGCTTCTACCAACGTCACTGCGGCAATCGGCCGCGTGTATATAAAATGAGAGGGATGTTACTATGGAAAAGAAACCGTTTCTGACCGAGGCGATGGCACAGGAGATCATTCAGGATGTGCCCACGCCGTTCCATGTCTACGACGAGAAGGGCATCCGTGAAAATGCCCGCCGCATCAACAAGGCATTCAGCTGGAACAAAGGCTTCAAGGAGTATTTTGCCGTCAAGGCTCTGCCGAACCCTGTCATCCTGCAGATCCTCAAGGAGGAGGGCTGCGGCGTGGACTGCTCGTCCCTGACCGAACTGATGCTCAGCGAGGTGTGCGGCTTCTCCGGCAGCGATATCATGTTCTCCTCCAACCAAACTCCCGTGGAAGATATGAAGAAGGCCTACGAGCTGGGCGCCTATATCAATCTGGACGATGCCACCATGGTGGAATTTCTGGAGCGTGTCGCCGGCGTGCCGGAGAACATCTTCTGCCGCTATAACCCGGGCGGCACCTTCAGTCTGGGCGAGAGCGAAGAGGGCTTTCAGGTCATGGACAAGCCCGGCGATGCCAAGTATGGTATGACCGAGGAGCAGATGGTCGAAAGCTACAAGAAGCTGGCTGCAAAGGGTGCCAAGAACTTCGGCATCCACGCCTTCCTCGCCTCCAACACCATTTCCGATGAATACTATCCGGAGCTGGCAGGCATCCTGTTCCAGCTGGCAGTCCGGGTGCAGAAGGCCACCGGCGTGCACATCGGCTACATCAACCTGTCCGGCGGTGTGGGCATCCCGTACCGTCCGGAGCAGACCGAAAATGACATCATGGCCATCGGTGAGGGCGTGCGCAGAAAGTTTGAGGAGATTCTGGTGCCCGCCGGCATGGGTGATGTGGCCATCTTTACCGAGATGGGCCGCTTTACCACCGGCCCCTACGGTGCTCTGGTGGCAACGGCCATCCACGAAAAGCATATCTATAAGGAGTACATTGGTCTGGACGCCTGCGCTGCCAACCTGATGCGTCCCGCCATGTATGGCGCATACCATCACATCACTGTGCTGGGCAAGGAAAACGAGCCCTGCGACCACATGTATGATGTGGTGGGCGGCCTGTGCGAGAACAACGACAAGTTTGCCATCGACCGTATGCTGCCCAAGATCGACATTGGCGATATCGTCTATATCCATGATACCGGTGCACATGGCTCTGCCATGGGCTACAACTACAACGGCAAGCTGCGCAGCGCAGAGGTGCTGCTGTGCGAGGACGGCACCCACCGTCTGATCCGCCGTGCCGAGACGCCGCGTGATTATTTTGCAACGCTGGACTTCCTGCCCCTGATGAAGCCGCTGTTTGAAGATTAAGAGGTATCATAAATGTTTTTTGGCTTTCAGCTCACCCTTGGCCTGATGATGGTATTCTACGGCTATTCGGTCATGAAAAATCCCCGTGTCTGGGGCGATCAGGGCCGCCGCGCCGTCAAAGCGGAACACTTTGAGGAATACTGCCGCCAGAACGGCCTGTTCTTTTTGAAGGCAGGCTGCGTGGTTGCGGTGATCGGTGCACTGGATGCACTCATCACGCTGGATGCCCTGCTGTACGCTCTGCTGTACCTCTTCGGTCTGGCCTTCGCGTTCTATCCGCTGGTCAAATGGTGCCGTGAGAACGAGGGCTTCAGCTGGCCATGGCCCCATGTCCAGAGCGAGAAAAAGCGCATCAAAGAGCTGCGCCGTGAACAGGAATCGCAGGAAAAGGCGGAGCAGGACTCCGACAAAAAGTAAAGAACAAAGAGAAAAACGGCTGCTGTACGGTAAAGTACAGCAGCCGTTTTTTACAATTCATCAATGCTTTTTTGAAGCTTTTGATAAAACTGCCCCAGGTGATACCCATCGATGAACCGGTGGCTCACCTCAAGGCTCATGCCCAGCGTTTCGCGGCCGTTTTCCGGGACATACTTGCCCCATGTGATGCGGGGGATGGCGTCGTCTTTGTCAAAATCCCGCTCGTTGGTGCAGCTGGTCAGATCAAACCACGGCGTGGTGGAAATGTAGATCAGCGCGTCCGTCTCGCAGTCCTGATCCAGAAAGCTCTGCTGTGCTGCGCTCTTAGCTTTTGCGGCGCAGCAGAACTCGTCCAGCGTGCCGGTCTTGGGCAGTGTGACGATGTGGAACTGCTCACTGCCGGGCTTCAGGTCGGTCAGGCTGGGGATGCGCTTATCCAGAAGCCAGACCTCACCGTCCCGGATGGTATAGCGGAAATTCACCACGCTGTTCACGGCATCGGTCACGAGATAGCCGAGGGCATAATAAAAGGAAATGCCGCGGGCTTTGGTGTAGGCATGGAGATTCGTCACGTCCACCCGGAAGGTGACGCTGTAAAATGGCTGTGACACTCCGGAAAAGAACCGGAACAGCTCTGCCCGCGGCCACGTGTTCATGTCGATTTTATGCATGGCTGTTTTCTCCATCTGCCTTGTTTTTATCCAGTGCATCAAACTGCTTCACGATCTGCGGGTCCTTCAGCTTGATGACCTTGCCGGAGAGGTAATGCAGGCTGTTCTCTTCAGGAATGTCCAGAAAGCTGACGCGCACGGCGCACAGGGCCTGCGTTTTGGTGCCGGTGCGCTCGTTCATTTTGCGGTTGCCGTACTTGATGTCGCCCAGTACCGGGCGGCCAAGGTAGGCAAGGTGGGCGCGGATCTGGTGGGTGCGGCCGGTGATAAGGCCGATCCGGCACAGCGCAAAAGGCCCGGCGGTACGCAGTACGTCTACATCCGTAATGATCTGCTTGCGGCGCTCGTCCTGCGACTGGTGTGCGTGGATGCTCACCTTATTGTTCTTTTCGTCGTGCTCCCACCATGCGGTGAACCGTCCCGACTGCGGGATGCCCACCGTGATGGTGTAGTATTCCTTCTTGAGCAGATCGGTGCGGATGATCTCATTCATGTCCCGCAGGGCGGTATAGCTCTTGGCTGCGATCACAAGGCCCTCGGTGCCGCGGTCCAGCCGGTTGCAGATGCCGGGCTTGAAGCGGTTCTCGCCGTGGGGGTCGTATTCGCCTTTTTCGGCCAGATACTGGGTAAAAGCGTCCACAAGGTTTGCGTCGCCGGTGCGGTCACTATGGCACAGCAGGTGGGTGGGCTTGTACAGAACAGCAATGTTTTCGTCCTCGTAGATGACAGTCACCTTGGGCTGATTGGGCTGCTTTTTGGGGGCAGCCTTCTGCACCGGCTTTGCACCCTCCGGCGGGAAAAACTCGTCGTTGATGTACAATTCGATCAGATCCCCTGTCTGGATGCGGTACTCCGGCGCGGCCTTTTTTCCATTCACCTTCACACGCTTGTTGCGGAAGCTCTTGTACAGCAGGCTGGTGGGAAAATCGCGGGTCACGCTCTGCACAAAGCGGGAAAGACGAACGCCGTCGTCGTTGGCGGTTGCGGTATACTGTTTCATAAATGGTTCCTCAAATCTCAAAAGATACCTTTATAGTAATACAGCCACGGCTGCAAGTCAACGCGGAAACGTCCCGGATCAAAACTATTTTTCCCCAAAGCCTTGAGTTCCCGATGCAAAATGGGTACTATTATAGGGAATGAACAAGAAGGAGAGTACCGGCAATGGCAGAACACAAACGGCATCAGGGGCATCGCCAGCGGATGCGCGAACGGGTGCAGAACTACGGGCTGGACAGTCTGGCCGAGCACGAAGCACTGGAATATGTGCTGTATCTCACCAATGCGCAGAAGGACACCAACGGCATCGCACATGACCTCATCGATCGTTTTGGTGATTTTGCGGCGGTACTGGAGGCCAGTGAGGAGGAGCTGTGCACCGTGGAGGGTGTAGGCCCTGCCACCGCCCGGATGCTGCATCTGCTGCCGCAGATCTGCCGTTATTACAGCCGCAGCCGAACCAGCACCACCCGCTGCATCAAGACTACCGAGCAGATGGGCAGCTACCTCATGGCAAAGTTTGCATGGTCAGACTACGAGCGCGCCATGCTGGTGAGTCTGGACAGCCGCAAACGGGTGCGGGCGGCGGTCTGGCTGCGGGAAGGTACCTCTGACCGGGTGAGTCTGGAGATCAAGAGCGTGGTGGCTGCGGCTATCAAGGGCGGCACCGACACGGTAGTGCTCTGCCACAATCACCCCAACGGTGCGGCAATGCCCTCCATGGAGGACATAGAAGCCACCGGCAGCATCGCTCAGGCACTGGGTCTTGTAAACATCTATTTGCTGGACCACTTCATCCTGACCGATACGGAATATTTCTCCATGCGGGATGCCAACCGCCTGCCAATCTATGATTTCAGGACCGGTACATTGTTCTGGCCGTGAACTTTATCGGAAACGGGAAGCGGCTTTCATTATGTGCCGGCCGAATTAACAGCTGTCAGGATGGCTTTTACAAAGAACTGTTTACATTATAAAACTGCTGTGCTATAATTGAAATGTAAAATACAACTGATTGTGGTTCTTTGCGCAAGGGCCGGAGAGGAGAGGGAAGATGGCAGACGAAAAATTTGAACTGGTATCCTCTTACCAGCCCACCGGCGACCAGCCGCAGGCTATTGAAACACTGGTGGAGGGCGTGGAGCGCGGCGACCGCTGCCAGACCCTGCTGGGCGTTACTGGCAGCGGCAAGACCTTTACCATGGCAAATGTGATTGCAAAATGCAACCGCCCCACGCTGGTGCTGGCCCACAATAAAACACTGGCGGCGCAGTTGTGCACCGAGTTCCGCT
Organism: Faecalibacterium sp. HTF-F; assembly: GCF_023347535.1. NCBI lineage: Bacteria > Bacillati > Bacillota > Clostridia > Eubacteriales > Oscillospiraceae > Faecalibacterium > Faecalibacterium wellingii. The sequence goes on along the minus strand of NZ_CP094473.1, from coordinate 1,644,945 downwards.
CCTTTTTTCCCAACAATGCGGTGGAGTATTTCGTCAGCTACTACGATTACTACCAGCCGGAAGCCTATATCCCCAGCACCGACACCTATATTGAAAAGGACAGCGCCATCAATGACGAGATCGACCGTCTGCGCCACTCGGCCACGGCGGCACTTTCAGAGCGGCGGGACGTGATCATCGTAGCTTCGGTGTCCTGCATCTACTCGCTGGGCGACCCTATCGACTACCGCAGCATGGTCATCAGCCTGCGCCCCGGCATGCAGATGGAGCGCGATGCGCTGTGCCAGAAGCTGGTCACTCTGCAATATGAACGCAATGATGTGAATTTTGTGCGCAATAAGTTCCGCGTCCACGGCGATATCGTGGACATCTACCTTGCCTATATGAGCGAGCTTGCCATCCGGGTGGAGTTTTTCGGGGACGAGATCGACCGCATCACCGAGTTCAATCCGCTTACCGGTGCCAAGCAGAATGTGGTCAAGCATGTGGCCATTTTCCCGGCCAGCCACTATATCGTCAGCGCCGAGAAGAAGGCCGCCGCGCTGGAAAAGATTCGTGCCGAGTGTGACGCGCAGGTGAAGCAGTTCACCGGAGAGGGCAAGCTCATCGAAGCCCAGCGCATTGCTCAGCGCACCAATTACGACATTGAAATGCTCAACGAGGTGGGCATGTGCAAGGGCATTGAGAACTATTCGGCAGTGCTCTCCGGCCGAAAACCGGGCAGTATGCCCACCACCCTGCTGGATTATTTCCCGGACGATTTTCTGCTGTTTGTGGATGAGAGCCATGTGACCCTGCCGCAGGTGCGCGCCATGTACGGCGGAGACTACGCCCGCAAAAAAACACTGGTGGAGTATGGCTTCCGACTGCCGTCGGCTTTTGATAACCGACCGCTCAAGTTTGAGGAAGTGGAATCCAAGCTTAACCAGATGATCTTTGTTTCGGCTACGCCCGGCGACTACGAGCGGCAGAACAGCACGCAGGTGGCGCAGCAGGTCATCCGGCCCACCGGCCTTCTGGATCCGCTGATCTCGGTGCGCCCGGTGGAAGGGCAGGTGGTGGATCTGCTGGGCGAGATCAACACCCGCATCCAGCGGCATGAGCGTGTTCTTGTGACCACCCTGACTAAGAAAATGGCCGAGGACCTGACCGATTACCTCACCGAGCAGGGGATCAAGGTCAAGTATATGCACCACGAAGTGGATACCTTCGAGCGTATGGAGATCATCAAGGATCTGCGGCTGGGCAGCATCGATGTTGTGGTGGGCATCAACCTGCTGCGCGAGGGTCTGGACCTGCCCGAGGTGAGCCTTGTGGCCATTCTGGACGCGGATAAAGAGGGCTTCCTGCGCAGTGAGACCAGCCTGATCCAGACCATTGGCCGCGCAGCCCGCAACGCCGAGGGCCTTGTGATCATGTATGCGGATGTCGTCACCGACAGCATGGACCGCGCTATCACCGAAACCGAACGCCGCCGCGCCATCCAGATGGCCTATAATCAGGAACACGGCATCGTGCCCAAAACCATCGTCAAGGCCATTGCAGACAGCATTGAGATCAGCGATAAAGCGGAGAACGCTAAGCTGAACACCCGCCGCATGGGCAGGATGGAGCGGGAAGCCGCCATCGAGCGCCTGACCCGCGAGATGAAGGAGGCGGCGAAGCTGCTGGAATTTGAACATGCAGCCTTCCTGCGTGATCAGATCGACCGCCTGCGCCGCGGCGAGAACCCGACAGTAGACTCTGCCGCTGAGACAGAGCGCAAACAGAACCATTCACAGACACAACGAAAAGGGAGAAAATACCTTGGCAAACGATAAGATCGTCATCAGAGGTGCCCGCGAGCACAACCTGAAAAATGTAAGTCTGACCCTTCCGCGGGAAAAGCTGATCGTCATGACCGGACTTTCCGGTTCGGGCAAGTCGAGCCTTGCTTTTGACACCATCTACGCCGATGGTCAGCGCCGCTATGTGGAAAGCCTTTCCAGCTACGCACGCATGTTTCTGGGCCGCATGGATAAGCCCGATGTGGACGAGATCACCGGCCTCTCGCCGGCAATTTCCATCGACCAGAAAACCACCAGCCACAACCCCCGCTCTACCGTGGGCACTGTGACCGAAATCTACGATTACCTGCGTCTTTTGTACGCCCGCGTGGGCGTGCCCCACTGCCCGGTGTGCGGGCGGGTGATCAGCCAGCAGACTGTGGACGAAATGGTAGATGCGGTGCTCAAACTGGAAGAAGGCACCAAATTTCAAGTGCTGGCACCGGTGGTGCGGCAGCGAAAGGGCACCCAGCAGAAAGAGCTGGATGCCGCCCGCCGCGGTGGTTATGCCCGCGTGAAAATTGACGGAAACATGTATGATCTGGACGAAGAAATCAAGCTGGAAAAAAACATCAAGCACACAGTGGAGATCGTGGTGGACCGTCTTGCCCTGCGCAAGGGCATCCGGGGCCGTCTGGCCGATTCTCTGGAGACTGCGCTGGCCCTCACCGGCGGCATCGCCGAGGTGGATGTGATCGGCGGCGAGTGCATGACCTTCAGTCAGAACTTTGCCTGCCCGGAGCACGGTATTTCCATCAGCGACCTGTCGCCGCGGCTCTTCTCCTTCAATAACCCGCTGGGAGCCTGCGAAAAATGCACCGGCCTTGGCACCTTTATGCGGGTGGACGAGGAGCGCATCCTGCCCAACCGGAATCTTTCCATCCGGGAGGGAGCCATCAAGGCCAGCGGCTGGTACTATGCTGAAGGGTCTGTGTCCGAAATGTATTATCTGGGCCTTGGGAAAAAGTACGGCTTCACGCTGGATACGCCCATCAAAGAGATGAGCACCGAGGCTGTCAATGCTTTGCTGTACGGCACCAATGGCGAAAAAATTGAGATGCACCGCACCAACGAGTTCGGCAGCGGAGTGTATTATAATACCTTCGAGGGCATCGTGGAGAACCTGGAGCGCCGCTTCCGCGAGACCAACAGCGAGTGGATGAAGGAGGAGATCGGCAGTTTCATGTCCGGCGTGGAGTGTCCGGACTGTCACGGCAAGCGTCTGAAACCGGTAGTTCTGGCCGTGACCATTGGGGATAAGAATATCAGTGATTTCTGCGAAATGTCCATCCGGGATGAGCTGGCCTTCATCAAAGAAAATGAGCCGCACCTGACCGAAAAACAGAAGCAGATCGGCGGGCAGATCATGAAGGAAATCCGGAACCGCCTGCAGTTTTTGCAGAGCGTGGGTCTGGATTACCTCACGCTGGCCCGTTCCGCAGGCACCCTTTCCGGCGGCGAGAGCCAGCGCATCCGTCTGACCACCCAGATCGGCAGTGCACTTTCCGGTGTGCTCTACGTGCTGGACGAGCCCAGCATCGGTCTGCATCAGCGTGATAATGATAAGCTGATTGCCACCCTGAAAAATCTGCGGGACCTCGGCAATACGGTGATCGTGGTAGAGCACGATGAGGACACCATGCGCAGCGCGGATTATATCGTGGATGTAGGCCCGGGGGCCGGTGTTCATGGCGGCGAGATCGTGGCTGCGGGCTCTGTCAAAGATATCTGTAAGGCAAAGCGCAGCATCACCGGCGATTACCTCTCCGGCCGCAAGCGCATTGCCGTGCCGCAGACCCGCCGCACCGGCAACGGCAATTTCCTCACCGTGAAGGGCGCACGGGAAAACAACCTGCGCAACATCGACGTAAAATTCCCGCTGGGCGAGTTTATCTGCGTCACCGGTATTTCCGGCTCCGGTAAGTCCAGCCTGATCAACGAGATCCTGTATAAGACCCTTGCCTGCGAGCTGAACGGTGCCCGTTCCCGCGCGGGCAAGTGTGATGGGGTAGAAGGGCTGGAATTTGTGGATAAGGTCATCGGCATCGACCAGCAGCCGATCGGCCGTACGCCCCGCTCCAATCCTGCCACTTATACCGGTGTGTTCAATGATATCCGCACGGTGTTCTCCCAGACGCAGGATGCCAAAATGCGCGGCTACGGCCCGGGGCGTTTCAGCTTCAACGTCAAGGGCGGCCGTTGTGAAGCCTGCGAGGGCAACGGCATCCTACAGATCGAAATGCACTTTCTTCCGGATGTGTATGTGCCCTGCGAAGTGTGCAAGGGTGCACGCTACAACCGTGAAACGCTGGAAGTGAAGTATAAGGAAAAGACCATCTCCGATGTGCTGAACATGACGGTGGAGGAAGCGGTGGTCTTCTTTGCCAATCAGCCCAAGATCGCCCGCAAGCTGCAGACCCTGCTGGACGTGGGTCTTGGTTATGTAACACTGGGCCAGAGCGCCACCACCCTTTCCGGCGGCGAAGCCCAGCGCGTGAAGCTGGCAAACGAGCTGGCCCGCCGCAGCACCGGCAAGACCGTGTATATTCTGGACGAGCCTACTACCGGCCTGCACATCGCAGACGTGCACCGCCTGATCGAGGTGCTGCAAAAGCTGGTGGATGCGGGCAACACGGTCATTGTCATTGAGCACAATCTGGATCTGATCAAGTGTGCCGATCATATTATCGATCTTGGCCCTGAGGGTGGCAGTGCAGGCGGTGAAATCGTGGCCGAGGGCACGCCGGAACAGGTGGCAGAGGTGCCGGGCAGCTTTACCGGCCAGTATCTGAAACCACTTTTGGAAAAAGACAAGATCCTGCAAGAAAAAGAGCATAATAAATAAAGCGCGTACTTTCGCAAAAATCAGACTTTTTGCGAAAAAAGTAAAGAAAATTGCAAAAATCTGTTGACAAAACTGCTGTATCTGAGTATAATATTTCATGTCGCCACGCTTCGGTAGGGAAGCGGCGGTCGATATCCGGGTGTAGCGCAGTTTTGGTAGCGCGCTTGAATGGGGTTCAAGAGGCCGTGAGTTCGATTCTCGCCACTCGGACCATAAATCCAACGATTTCACGTTAGAAATCGTTGGTTTTTTTTGTTTATAGGCTGGTCTCATTTGGTTTTGACCACAATTTTGACCACAATGCCAAAGATTTTATCTGGTCTAATTAGTGCCGTTCCGTCCAATTTTCAGGCCGAAAATGCCTCGCTGAACAACTGGATCGCACCCTGCCGAATGGATTCCTGAACATGGAGATAATGCTCAGTCATTTCGGTATCGGCATGGCCTACGATGCTCTGGATGGTCTGAATATCCACGCCCAACGCCTGCATGAACAATCTTCTCCTTCCGCAAGACAAAATGCCTTGTTATCTTTTTTACCTATTCATTCAGGCATGCGCCGTTGGTTTTGATGACATTCTGATACCAGTAAAAGGAATCCTTTTTGTAGCGTTCCAGCGTACCGGTGCCGTCATCGTTGCGGTCTACATAGATAAAGCCATACCGTTTTTTCAACTGTGCCGTAGACGCGCTTACGAGGTCAATACAGCCCCAGCTGGTGTAGCCCATGATGTCCACACCGTCCCGGAGGGCGTTGCCCACCTCAATGAGGTGGCGGCGCATATAGTCGATGCGGTAATCATCGTGGACGGTATAGCTGCCCTTGCCGTCCGGCACCAGCTTATCCATGGCACCCAGACCGTTTTCTACAATGAACAGCGGCTTCTGGTAGCAGACAAAGTGTTTGCCGGTACGTTCCGGGTAGTTGGATTTGATCATAAAAATTTCCCTTTTCTGGCGGTATTTTATAGACCGGAAAGCCCATCCGTGCAAGATTACCGGATGAGTTTTCCATAAAATTTACTCTTTCACAATGCGGCTCCCGCCAAACACATGCGACATTTCCATGTGCGCCAGTGCTTCGTCAATCAGAGCCACTTCTGCGGCAGACAGCACAATATCCGCTGCACCGGCGTTTTCCTGTAAACGGTTAAGTTTCCGGGTGCCGGGGATTGGTATGATATAAGGCTTTTTGCACAGCATCCACGCCAGTGAGATCTGGGCAGGTGTTGCATTTTTCTCGGCGGCAAGACGGTGTAACAGTTCCAGCAGGGCGCGGTTCTGGTCAATGCTGTCTGGCTGGAACTGCGGCATGACGCTGCGGTAGTCCGTGCCTGCTTCAAACTTGGAAGTCTTATCGTATTTGCCGGAGAGAAAACCGTTTGCAAGCGGCGAGAATTTACCCTTTCATCTGGTTCGTTTTCCGCAAAAAACTCTCCGCACCCAGCTGCAAACTGCTTGAAATTTACTTCTGATCGTCCACGGGAGGAAACATGGTGGCGAATGCCGCCAGCTTATCCTCCGTGACCTCATAATACCGTTTATCCTTGTTCAGCGTGGTGATCTCCTGCATTTCTGCATCGGTCAGCGCAAAATCGAACACATCGAAGTTGTCGTGGATGTGGGCCGGGTTTTTGGAGCCGGGAATGACCACATTGCCTGCCTGAATGTGCCAGCGCAGAATAATTTGCACGTTGCTCTTGCCGTACTTTGCTGCAAGGCGGGTGAACAACGGCTCTTCCAGCAGGCCCTTGTCAGCGTGACCCAGCGGATACCATGCCTGAATCACCATGCCATTCTCGGCGAGGAAGGCTTTCAGTTTTTTCTGCTGGGCGTAGGGGTGAACTTCGGTCTGGAGGATGGTGGGCTTGACTTCGCAGATGCTCAGAATTTCTTTGATCTGCTCCTCGTTGAAGTTGGACAGACCGATGGCACGGACTTTGCCCTCCTTGTAAGCCTTTTCCATCAGGCGATAACCGGCAACGTAATCACCGGCAGGCTGGTGAATGAGCAGCAGGTCGATGTAGTCGGTGTCCAGACGTGCCAGCGTCTTGTCCACAGCGTCGGCATCGGTGTAGAAGGTCGGCCACAGCTTGGTTTCGAGGAAAATTTCCTCCCGCAGCAGACCGGACTTCTTCATGGCGCGGCCCACGGCTTTTTCGTTGCAGTAGGCGTTGGCGGTGTCAATGAGCCGTGCGCCGTCTTTCAGCGCACTCAGCACGGCAGTTTCAGCTTCGTCCGGGGTCAGCAGGAAGGTGCCGATGCCCTCTGCCGGCATCTTGACGCCATTGTTCAGAGTAATGAATTCCATAATAAATAGCTCCTTTTGTATTTTTCGTTCCTTGATTACTTGCACTCGTTGAAGATGTCCAGCAGTTCTTCGCGGCTCAGCTTCTTGCAGCAGCCGCCGGTCAGCACGGTGGAATCGGCCACAGCCTTGAGGTCGGTGTCGGCAGGGATGCCCAGTTCTGCAAAGGTGGTGGGCATCCCGATCTCCTTGATGAAGGCCGCCAGAGCCTCCACGCCAGCCTGTGCCAGTTTCAGCTCGGATTTGCCCGCCGGGTCGATGCCCCAGACGTTCTGTGCAAAGCGGGCGAACCGTGCGGTGTTGGCCGGGAGCAGGTGACGGTACAGTACCGGGTGAATGACCGCCAGACCAGCACCGTGGTTGCAGTTGGTGTAGGCACCCAGCTGATGCTCGATCATGTGACACTGGAAGTCGGTGACCTTGCCGATTTTCAGGATGCCGTTTTCGGCCATAGCCGAAGCCCATGCCAGCTCGCTGCGGGCCTCGTAGTTGTCCTTGTCGGTCAACAGGACGCGGATGTTGCGGATGACGCTGCGCATGACGGCTTCGTTGATGTCATCGGAGAGGTTGTTCTCGTCCGGCTTGCCGAAGTAAGTTTCCATCGCGTGGCTCAGGGTGTCGAACGCACTGGAAATGACCTGCTTCATGGGAACGGACAACGTGTAGGTGGGGTCGAGGAAAGCAAAGTCGGCCTGTGCACCCCACAGGGCCCCCTTAATCTTCTTTTCCTCATGGGTGATGACCGTGCCGTTGTTCATCTCGGAGCCGGTACCGAACACCGTGACGATGGTGCCCAGCGGGATGAACTCAGTGGGACGAGTATGCTTGGTGTTTTCCAGCTCCCACAAATCTTCGTCCGCCTTGGCCTGTGCGGACACCACCTTGCAGCAGTCGGACACGGAACCGCCGCCCACGGCAAGGATCAAATCCACATGGTTCTCACGGGCCAGCTTTGCACCCTCCTGCACCTTGGCGTAGGTGGGATTGGGCATGATGCCGGGAAACTCCACGATGCGCTTACCCTCGGCGTTCAGAATACCGACGATTTCATTATAGACACCATTGTGCTTGATAGAACCGCCGCCGTAGGCCAGCATCACGGTATCGCCGTAGTGCTCCAGCAGACAGCCCAGATATTCCTTCACGCCACCCTTGCCGAAATAAACCTTGGTCTTGTTTTCAAACAGAAAATTGTTCATAGCCGTTACACTCCTTTATATAAAACTGGAAAATCAGACGTTTTTGCCCATCTCGTAGGCTTCCTTCATGGCCGGGGAGGACATCACCTCGCCGGGCCGATATACGCCGGTGCCGTAGATGACCCCCTTTTCCTTGGCACCATTCAGGCAGGCGGTAAAGCCCCGGAAACACTCCAAGGTACAGGCCATGGCAGCACGGTTATCGTCCGCGCAGGTCATGATGAAATAGAACTCCTTGTTCGGAATGTTCGTCCACCGGGCAAGGCTGCGGTCGATGATGATCTTCATCTGTGCATCAATGGAGTAGAAGTACACTGGGCTTGCCATCACGATAATATCCGCCGCCTGCATTGCGTCCAGAATTTCGCTCATGTCATCGTTCAGGGCACACTTGCCGCCGTGGTCGCGGCAGTAATAGCAGGCATTGCAGGGCACAATCTTCTTGCTGCGCACGAAGATCTTTTGCACTTCGTTGCCGCTCTCCTGCGCACCACGCATAAACTCACTGCACAGCAGGTCGGAGTTGCCGTCCTTGCGGGGACTGCCGGACAAAATCAAGACTTTCTTCATCGGTCGTTCCTCCTTTGAGGTACTCTCTTTTTCTGGTTCCAGTATAGCGCAAGTCTGCATTTCCCGGAATCTCCACTTTGTTCACTTGTTTGAACTCAAAGGTTCAAACAACCCGCTTGACCCTTTGATTGTAACACTTAGAGTCAGCTTTAGGTCCAGTGCATCTTTTGTAAAAAGAAAAAGCCACTGCATGATTTCTCATGCAGCAGCTTCTCGTTGCAGTGGCGTATCAGCTATACAATTCCTTGCTGGCTATTTTAGCCGCATCCAGAAAACGCTGAACGGCAGGCGTTGGATTCGGGGAGTGCAGGATACCATAGGGGATGCCGTAATCCCAATCTACTGGAATCACTTTCAGCAATGGGTGGACATTGGCCCAGCCCGGAATTGCCAGCAGCACATCGTTGGTGTTTTCGCAGCGGTTGAAGATGTCCATCTTCCAATAAGGTTGATCTGCTTGATGATGGCCGTTGGCGTGATGTAGCTTTCCTCTGCCGCCTTGTTGAAGCTGCCTGCATCCGCCACACGGATGAAGGTTTCCAGCTGATGATTGTACATGAAAACACCTGCCCTTCGGAGATTTCTATAAGAATAGGATAACATCCGATTGTGTTAAAATCAAGAAGTGTTCTAGCGAGATTGAACGGTGCGTCAAGATAATTTGAAAAAAATTATTGCGGCAAAGCGGTGATAGTAGGACTTATAGGAGGCTGCTTGAGCTGTTTTTTCTATTTACAGCTACAATGATAGCCATTGGGGGATTGCGATTGGTCAGGGCTGAAAAGGGCTTTCATAATTTGCTGCAGCGCATCATGTCCTCGACGCTCCCAGCGTCCTCAAAGGACGATTTGATGGGTGTGTAGGGATAAGCTGTAAAAAGAAGCATGGACGCCCCCGAAAAGGAGAGCGTCCATGCTTCTTGCTGTATCCGAATGGAGGAGATTGCGAAATCAGTGATTGTCCGGGCAGACGATTTCCAGCATCTGATCGAAAACCTCTTCCATCTGCCGCACCAGTGTGAACTGGGTGCGGGCGCGGTCGAGGTTGTGATCCGGGCGGGCAATGCGGAAATAGTGGTCGCCCTCCAGATAGTCAGTCAGAAAACGGATGCCGCATTCCAGCGTCATGAGCCTTGCACCCCATGCAAGGCTCTTTTTTTCTGCCATGCTCATGGATGCCCCGGCAGTGGAGAGATACCCTTTGGCGAACACTTCGTACAGATGCAGGTCAAAATGGACTTTGCTCTGGTCAGGTTCGTCCTCAGCGCAGTCGTTGGCACCGGTGCGGATGGAATCGCCGAAGTCGTAGGCCGAAAGTCCCGGCATCACGGTGTCGAGGTCAATGACACAGATGCCTTTTCCGGTAGCGGCATCGATGAGGACATTGTTGATCTTGGTGTCATTGTGGGTGACACGCAGAGGAATTTCGCCAGCTGCCAGCTGATCCAGCAGGACATGACAGTCCTGCTCCCTCGCATGGATAAATTCGATTTCCGACGTGATATTTTTTGCTCGGCCCAGTGCATCGGCGGCGAGGGCTTTTTCAAAATTGGCATAGCGGTTGGGCGTGTCGTGGAAGCGGGCGATGGTTTCGTGGAGGGTGGAGGCCGGGTAATCCTCCAGCTGGTTCTGGAATTTGCCCAGTGTCTCGGCCACGGTGCGGAAGTCGGTTTCGCTGCCGACCTGCTGCAAACAGATGGTATCTTCTACAAAGTCGTAGGCACGCCATGCGCCGCCGTCTGCATCCAGATAGCAAGTCGACCCCGACAAAGTTGGGATGACATTCAGCGTTTCCCGTGCTGGGTCGCCGCCCTCGGCAAGAATTTTCGCCCGCAGATGCCGGGTCACGCCGCAGATATTCTCCATCAGGCCCACCGGGTTAGTAAAGGTATCTGTGTTGATGCGCTGCAAAATAAAGCGTTTGGAATGATCTTCCCGCCAGACCACAAAGGTGTCGTTGATATGCCCCTCACCATAGTGGTGAGCATCGCAGAGCACAGGCCCGCCAAAATCAAAGGCATTTGCGGCAGACTGGAGCAGAGAAAGGGTAACGGATTTCATCATAAATTCCTCGTTTTCGTTATACTTCATGCCGTTTTGACGGGGCAGGGCGTTGTCCCTGCCGCACCTGACGGCGGTATTCATTGGGGGTCAAGCCTTCCGCCTTGCGGAAGCATTGGGAAAAATAGCTGGGAGAGGAAAAGCCCATCAACTCGCTGATCTGCGCCAGACTGTAACCGGTGTTGCCCAGCATATATTTGCTTTCCTCAATGCGGCGGCGGTTCAGATAGGTGATCGGAGAGATGCCATACTCTTTTTGGAAGGTATGGGCCAGATAGTATTTGTTGATGTGGGCGATTTCAGCAAGGATATCCAGCGAGATATCTTCGCGGTAGTTGCTGTCCAGATACCGCTTGATCTCCACACACTCCCGGCTGTCGGAGCGGGGCGTTTCCTCTACCTGCAAAGAAAGCGTGGTACACCGCACCAGCCAGATGAGCAGCACTTCCAGCAGATCCTGGCAGACCGTTTCGCAGCCGTCCAGACTGCGGTCTGCTTCGGCCAGCAGCATATGGAGCAGCGTCACCATCCGCTCCCGATTTTCCCGGCAGTTGAATATGGCGTAGGAAGAATCTGATTTTCCAAATAAGATCTCGATGCCAGCAACGCCCAATACAATGTATTCCAGCGGTGAAGCATTCAGGCTCAACTCGGTATGCTCTACCTGCGGATTGACGATAATCATATCATCCGGTTTGACCGGATAAAGCTGACCGCTTAAATAAAACTGACCTTCTCCGCTCAGACAGTAGAACAGCTCTGTGCAGGAATGGGTGTGGGCAGTGCTGTTCCAATCGCCGCCAAATTTGCTTTTGCTGATGTACAGCAGCCGGAAGGATTCCCGTGGAGCGGGAGCATGGCGGATATCAAATCGCTCGGTACTCATAAATGGCTCCTTTTGAGGCGAAGAACAAAAAACATAAAAATAAAAGCAAGATACTAAAAATACGAGTCTAAAAACGATGCGTTGCTTCGTACGTTTTTTCTTATTATAGAGGCAATGAAGAAAAAATGCAAGCCCTGATTTTTGGACGGGTTCAATACTTTTGCCTTCGATAGAGTGCAAAAAATATGTCAAACTGGTTACAAGCGGGGAGAATGTACCAAAACCACAGTACAAATTTTATTGCTTTTGCTGAAAGAAATTTCCGAAAAGCAATATTTCTAAAAAACGAAACAACAAAGACCTTGTTGCAAACCGTAAAAACCTCTATATTGGAACCAGAAAAAACCACAGCCCTCTCGGACGAAGCCTGTTTGCCCCGGCTGTGTTTTGAACGGAATTTTATGATGGAGGATACACTATGAAACGCATTTCTCGTCGCAATTTTCTGAAAGCGGCTGGCGTGGGTGCCGCTGCACTGAGCCTGGCTGCCTGTGGTGGTGCTGCCAGCTCCACCGCGTCCAGCACGGCATCTTCTGCCGCTACTTCTTCCGCAGTGGCTGCGGACGTCACCATCAAGGTTGCTGCCATCGAGACCGGCTACGGCGCTGAGATGTGGAAAAAGGTCACCGAGGCCTTTACCGCCCAGACCGGCATCAAGGTGGACCTGACCACCGACAAAAAGCTGGAGGACGTCATCGGCCCCTCCATGCAGGGCGGCGACTACCCCGACGTGGTCCATCTGGCCACCGGCCGTGAAGCTGCCCTGACCGAGCAGTTCATCAAGGGCAACCTGATCGCCGACATCACCGATGTGCTGAGCATGACCGTGCCCGGCGAGAGCAAGAAGGTGAGCGAGAAGATCGCCGGCGGCTTTACCGACACCTCCCTGACCAACCCCTACGGCGACGGCAAAACCTATCTGGCTCCCATGTTCTACAGCCCCTGCGGCCTGTTCTACAACGCCGGTTTCCTGAAGGAAAAGGGCTGGGACGTGCCCAAGACCTGGGACGAGATGTGGGCACTGGGCGACAAGGCTGCCGCTGAGGGCACCTACTTGTTCACTTACCCCACCACCGGCTACTTCGACGCCTTCTTCTATGCGCTGATGTACGCTGCCGGCGGCCCCGACTTCTTCAACAAGGCTACCCACTACGAAGAAGGCATCTGGGACACCCCCGAGGCAAAGACCTGCTTTGATATCGTGGCAAAGCTGGCTTCCTACACCAACCCCATCACCCCCGCACAGGCCAACGATCAGGACTTTACCCAGAACCAGCAGCTGGTGCTGGACAACAAGGCCCTGTTCATGCCCAACGGCACCTGGATCGTGGGCGAGATGGCCGAGGCTCCCCGTGCAGACGGCTTTGAGTGGGGCATGACCGCCCTGCCCGCTGTCAAGGCCGGCGGCGATGGTTACAGCTACACCTGGTTCGAGCAGGCATGGATCCCCGCCGGTGCCGAGCATCAGGATGCCGCCAAGCAGTTCGTGGCTTACCTGTACAGCGACGAAGCCTGCAAGCTGTTTGCCGAGAGCGGCGCTATCCAGCCTGTGCTGGGCATCGCCGACAGTCTGGAAGGCGACAACAAGATGTTCTACTCCATCTACGACAACGGCGCAAAGGCCGCCATGGGCAACTTTGCAGCCTTCAGCGCCATCCCCGGCGTAGAAGTGCGCACCGTGTTCTTCGACCCTGTCAACTCTCTGGTGTCCGGCAGCATGACCGAGCAGCAGTGGATCGACGGCATCAAGTCCGCCAGCGACCAGATGCGCGCCAACATCATCGAGTAATTAAGCCCTGCCCAGCGGGGGCGGTTTTTACCGCCTCCGCTTTTTTGGGCTGTACAGTACCATCAAGAAAGGAGCGGTCAATCCCCTATGAGAACGGATAAAAGCCGCAAACGGTTCGTATTCCTCTGTGTGGCACCGGCTACCATCCTGTTTTTCCTCTTTATGATCCTGCCCACCCTCAACGTGTTCCGCATGAGTTTGTATGAGCGGGGTGCCTATTCTCCCAACGAGACCTTTGTGGGGCTTAAAAACTTCCAGCATCTGCTGCGGGACGCCCAGTTCATCCGCTCCATGCAGAATATGATCCTGCTGGTGGTAACGGTCACCCTGATTACTTTCGCCTTTGCACTGGTATTTGCCGCCATCCTCACCCGGGAGAAGATCAAAGGCCAGAACTTTTTCCGCATCATCTTCTACATCCCCAACATCCTGTCGGTGGTCGTCATCTCCGGCATCTTCTCTGCCATCTATAAGCCGGAAAACGGCATGCTGAACAGCATCATCGGCCTGTTCCGCAACATGAGCGACCCCATCCTGTGGAAGGGCGAAAAACTGGTCATCCCCTCCATCATCATTGCCATGGTGTGGCAGGCCATCGGCTACTACATGGTCATGTACATGGCCTCCATGTCTGCCGTGCCCATCAGCCTGTACGAGAGCGCCAATCTGGACGGTGCCGGGCGGCTGACCCAGTTCTTCCAGATCACCATCCCCCTCATCTGGACGAATATCCGCACCACCCTCACCTTCTTTATCATCTCTACCATCAACATGGCCTTCCTCTTCGTCAAGGCCATGACCAGCGGCGGGCCCAACGGCGCATCGGATGTGGCGCTGAGCTATATGTACAGCCAGAAAGACGCTGGCCTGTATGGTTACAGTATGGCCATCGGCGTGGTCATCTTCCTGTTCTCGTTTGCCCTGTCTGCCTGTGTCAACAAGGTCACCAACCGCGATACGCTGGAATTTTAAGGAGGGAAGAAGATGCAGAATACCACCGAAAAATCTTCCCGCTCTGCGGAAGGTCTGTACAAGTTTTTCATCTATTTTGTGCTGGTTCTGCTGGCCGTTACCATCATCGTGCCGGTGGCATGGGTGTTCATGGCCTCCATCAAGCAGAATGCAGAGTTCTACGGCAACCCCTGGGCACTGCCCGCCGGGTTCTACTGGCAGAACTTCGTCAACGCATGGAACGGCGCGAAAATGGGCGAATATATGCTCAACTCGGTCATCGTCACCGCGCTGGCGCTGGCACTGCTGCTGGTCGTTGCCCTGCCCGCCGCCTACTGCCTGTCCCGCTTCCACTTCAAGGGGTGCAAGGTACTGAACACCCTGTTCATGGCGGGCCTGTTCATCAACGTGAACTACATCGTGGTGCCCATCTTTTTGATGCTGCGGGACAGCGATGTGTGGCTGAAAAGCCACTTCGGCAGCGGCTTTCTGCTGAACAATCTGGTGGTGCTGGCGGTGGTATACGCCGCCACCGCGCTGCCCTTTACCATCTACCTGCTGTCGGGCTACTTTGCCACCCTGCCCCACGATTTTGAGGAGGCCGCCTATATCGACGGTGCAAGCTATTTTTCCACCATGACCCGCATCATCTTCCCCATGGCAAAGCCCTCCATCATCACCATTATCCTGTTCAACTTCCTGTCCTTCTGGAACGAGTATATCATCTCCATGACCCTGATGAGCTCCACCAAGGCACCCCGCACCCTGCCGGTAGGTCTTTTGAACCTGATGCAGGCGCAGCAGAGCGCCGCCCAGTACGGTACCATGTACGCAGGCCTTGTGCTGGTGATGCTGCCCACCCTGATTTTGTACATCTGCGTGCAGCGGCAGCTGACGCAGGGCATGACCGTGGGCGGCCTGAAAGGTTAAGGTGACAAACGATGAAAGCATACTGGAAAAACCATCCCGCCCTGCGCATGATCCTGATGCTGGTGCTGTTCGTGCTGGCACTGGTGCTGGTGGTGTCCGGCTGGAAAATGACCGGACAACTGGCAGGGCTTGGCATCATGCTGGTGGGCGTAGCGCTGCTGCTGGCAGTGCTGGCGCTGTATAACGCCGCCTACGATTGACCCCCTACAATTCAAAGAGAGGCAAAAGGAGAGTTTCCCATGGACGAACTGAGAAAGACCGGGCGCGTGACCATTCCCACAGACTTGGACGTTGTGCCCGAAACATTGGAGATCTTAAAAAAGTGGGGTGCCGATGCCATCCGCGACTGCGATGGCACCGACTTCCCGCAGCAGCTCAAGGATGCGGACGCCAAGATCTACTCCACCTACTATACCACCCGCAAGGACAACGCATGGGCAAAGGCAAACCCGGACGAGGTGCAGCAGTGCTACATCATGACCGGCTTTTACACCGCCCCCGGCGACACCGTGACCATCCCGCTGATGAAGGGCATCAGCCCGGAGCTGATGCAGGTGAACACCAACGACGACATCACCCGCTGGTGGGAGGTCATGGATCGAACCACCGGTCAGCCCGTGCCGCCGGAGCAGTGGAGCTACGCCGACGGCAGTGTGACCGTACAGGCCGTACCGTTCCATGAGTATACCGTCAGTTTTCTGGCTTACCTCATCTGGGACCCGGTGCATATGTACAACGCTACCACCAACGGCTGGACGAATTTTGAGCACCAGATCACCTTTGACGTGCGTCAGCCCAAGACCCACAAGTATTCCATGGAGCGCCTGCGCAAGTTCATTGCAGAGCACCCCTATGTTAACGTTATCCGCTACACCACCTTCTTCCACCAGTTCACCCTGATCTTCGACGAGCTGAAGCGGGAGAAGTTCGTGGACTGGTACGGCTATTCCGCCTCGGTCAGCCCCTATATCCTCAGCCAGTTCGAGCAGGAGGTTGGCTATAAGTTCCGCCCGGAGTACATCATCGATCAGGGCTACTACAACAACCAGTACCGGGTACCCAGCAAGGAATTCCGGGATTTTCAGGCCTTCCAGCGCCGCGAGGTGGCAAAGCTTGCCAAGGAGATGGTGGATATCACCCACGAGTGCGGGTGCGAAGCCATGATGTTCCTCGGCGATCACTGGATCGGCACCGAACCTTTCATGCCGGAGTTCAAGACCATCGGACTGGATGCCGTAGTGGGCAGCGTGGGCAACGGCTCCACCCTGCGCCTGATCTCTGACATTGAGGGCGTGAAGTACACCGAGGGCCGTTTCCTGCCGTACTTCTTCCCCGACACCTTCCACGAGGGCGGCGACCCGGTGCGGGAAGCCAAGGAGAACTGGGTTACAGCCCGCCGCGCTATCCTGCGCAAGCCCATCGACCGCATCGGCTATGGCGGCTATCTGAAACTGGCCTTGCAGTTCCCGGAGTTCGTGGACTACGTGGAGAGCGTCTGCAACGAGTTCCGCGAACTGTACGAGAACATCAAGGGCACTACACCCTACTGTGTCAAGCGAGTGGCCGTGCTGAACTGTTGGGGTAAAATGCGGGCTTGGGGCTGTCACATGGTACATCACGCCCTCTATTACAAGCAGAACTATAGCTATGCCGGTGTCATTGAGATGCTGTCCGGTGCGCCCTTTGATGTGAAGTTTATCAGCTTTGAGGATATCAAGAACGACCCGCATCTGCTGGATTCGTTGGATGTCATTATCAATGTCGGCGATGCCGACACCGCACACACCGGCGGCATCTGGTGGGAAGACCCGGAGATCTCCTCCGCTATCCGCAAGTTCGTCTGGAACGGCGGCGGCTTTATCGGCGTGGGTGAGCCTTCCGGTCACCCGTATCAGGGCCACATTCTCCAGCTTGCCAGCGTGTTGGGCGTGGAAGAAGAAAACGGCTTCACCCTGAACTACGACAAGTACAACTGGGAAGAACACCCGGACCACTTCATCCTGAAAGACGCCGACCAGCCCATCGACTTTGGCGAAGGTAAGAAGAACATCTATGCGCTGGAAGGCACCGAGGTGCTGGTGCAGCGGAACAAAGAAGTGCAGATGGCGGCACACGACTTCGGCAAGGGTCGTGCCGTGTACATCAGCGGTGTGCCTTACAGTTTTGCCAACAGCCGCACCCTTTACCGCGCTATCCTGTGGAGTGCCCACAGCGAGGAGGAACTGCATACATGGTTCAGCTCCAATTATAATGTAGAAGTTCACGCCTACGTCAAGAACGGCAAGTATTGTGTGGTGAACAACACGTACGAGCCGCAGGACACCACCGTTTACACCACAGACGGCAGCAGCTTTGCTCTGCATCTGGATGCCAACGAGATCAAGTGGTATGAGATCTAAGTTCTCCTTTTCATAAACGAACACAACGGGCAGCTCTGTTACCAGAGCTGCCCGTTGTGTTTGCTGTATCTGCCGATAACTCAACCTGTGTCAATCGAACGCTGCAATGGAGATGGCTGGAAACGCAGAAATTCAGTAATGCAAGCGTAATAGACCTGCAGAAAAAAGAAACTGCCCGTGCGAGTATGCGTAAGATGGTGAAACACTTACTGAAAAAATTTAAGTATCCACCGGTGGCATATGATACGGCAATCAGCACGGTCATTAGCCAGTGTGAGATGTGGACTGACAACATGGTAGTATGAATTGTATGAAATGTCGTTGATTTGTGCTTGGCAATCGGATTTCTTTTCTGTAAAATGATTTTAGAAAATACTATTATTGAAAATACGAAATGCTGTTTTATGGGAAAGATGATCTTAGATGACCTCCGCAAGCATCTGGAACGTCTGGACGAAGATGCAGACCTGATGATCGACAATAACGACCGCTATCAGATGGTGATCGTGGGCGGCAGTGAGTTCATTTTGCTGGGCAAGCTGACCCGTGCTACCCATGATATTGATGCCTTGAGCGTTCCAAAAGAACTGTACAGTTTGCTCGGCAAGTACGACATCAACACGGATGTGGAAGCCTACATAAAGGTTCAATTTTTTCTGACCGCAAGGCAATAATTGACGTGTTCAAATGCTTTCAGATTGGCCCCGGCACTTTCTATGATGCGGGTCTGAATGTTGCAGGGAGTCAGCCAATCATAGATCCGAAAGCCGTGTCTGCCCAGCAGCTTTTCCAGTTCCGCATACGAAAACGCCGACTGCATCGGTTCACCGCCTGCCTTTGCCATCATAATGGTGTTTTGCACTCTTTTTTCGGATGCGGAGAAGAAGCCCTCGTCCGGGCAGTCGAACACAAGTGCGCTCCCTTCTGCGGAAAGGTCGGCAATTTCGCTAAGAGTCTTATCAATCTCCTCCGCAGAAAGATAGTACGTTACACCCAGCCACGAAAACAGCGTTTCGTTCCTTTTATCGAAGCCGCTTGTAACCAACCGTTCCGAAAGGCGGTCTTTTGCAAAATCATCCGGTACAAAAGTAAGATTTTCCGGGGTGCGCCATCCTGCACGGGCAATGCGGGCTTGTTTGTCTTTCTGGGTCAGTGGATGGTCAACCTCGTAGACCCTGTGCCCCGATACAAATTCCTTTTCCCGGAAAGCAAAGGTATCCATGCCTGCACCCAAAATGACATACTGCGAGATCCCGGTCTGCGCTATATTTTTCAGCAGGCTTTCGGTATATGCAGCACGGCACAAGGGGGAGGGGGCAATGTGTTTGTTGACGAGCAGCCGGACGATTTCTTTGTCCGTAAGCCCGCTTGTGTTAAGATCCGGTTCAAAAAAGTGAGCACCATTCAGAATGTACCCCTGCACAGCCTCGTATTCTTCTGCCGTCATCAGCTCTTTGGCAAGCGGGTCTACAAAAACCGGATGCACTTCGTTTTCCGTATGAAACGCGCGCCCGAAGGAACTCATCAGGGCGGTAATGCTGGCTTGGCTTTTCATTCTTCTGTCCTCCTATACTTTTCTTATATAAAGTCATCATTTGTGTATTTTCTTTGCTTTTTCCGGGAGCGTTCTTGTCAGGATCAGTGTATAGGCAACCGTAATTGCAATCAGGGCACCGAGATGCAGCAAGCGCATTTCCATAGTCAGACCAGCATCGCTGGCAAATGTACCAAGGGTGTTGATGGCGGAATGGACGAGGATGCAGGGAAGCAGACTGCCGCCGCGATAAAAAATCGTGACCAGCAGGAAGCCGACTGCGGTTGCAAAGACGATCTGGCACAGATTGTTGACCAGCTCCATACCGCTGCCATTGAACAGGTTGATGATATGTCCGATGCCAAAAGTTACGCTTGATATGACAATGGCAGACTTGACATTATCCTTTGCAATCGCTGCAAACAGTAAGCCCCGGAAGATCACTTCCTCCAAGAAACCAACGCATAGCATACACACAATACGGCAAATGGTTTCTGGCAGTGAATAATTGAGCGCAATGCCGTTCCAAAGGTTCCCGGATGCCAAGAGAAGCAGCGGCACATAGTAGAGAAATCGGCAAGCGGGAACGGGCAATTTGCAAAGCCCGTATCGCTTTTGCAAATGGTTTTTTCGGATAAAGGCAATAAGAATGACCGCCTGCAAGATGCAGAAAGCAGCACTTGCCGAATATCCGATTCCAATCCTTTTGTTGAGCGGATTGGCCAGAGATTGCAGGACGCAGTAAACCACGATCCACAGGAGCGCAAAGGTCAGCTCGTTTTTCTCGTAGAGTTTTTTCAATTTCTTTCCTCTCTTCGCTAAACTTGGATGATTCCCTTTGCGCGATGCGCCTCCACGAAAATGGGGTATCCGGCGGTTTTAGCGCAATGGATACAGGCTTCCATCAAGGCTTGCCCGATCCCCAGACCCCAATACTCTTTTAGGATGCTGATGCCAAATTCGGCACGATGCGTCACTTTATACTGCGGTCCAATTGCATCGATCCCGGCAGTTCCTGCCACTTTACCGTCCACAAAGGCAATCAGTTCGATCTCATTCGGGCTAGTTTCTTTTTTCTCTAAGTAGCGGCTTTCCTGTTCCACATCAAAGCGATTTTCATCAGGATAACTCAGCAGATAATCTGTTTCTGCGTGTGTCAGATCAAGCACAGCGCTTCCATCGGATGCCACGCCGTTTCGGATGTGGACTGCCAGTCCTTTTGGGGTTATAATCGTTTGATCGTATTTCATTTTTTCCTCTTAAAAGCAACAGGTAATGTATCGGCTATTTATTCTGTCAGCACTGCGTAACCTCATGAAGTTCCACAACAGCGCAGCCCTTGCTTTCATAATATGCAAGCATTTCGGGCAGTTTCTTTTTATCGTAGCTGGTAATACAGTCCGACAGGACATGAACGGTATAGCCGTTTTTGGCCATGTTATAGCAGGTAGACTTGATGCAGGCTGCTGCGTCAGCACCGGCAATATAAAAATCGGTAATGCCGTGTTCCTGAAGGAAGGCAGTGAAAGCCTCGCTGGTCAGTGCATTACTTTTCGTCTTTGTAAAGATATGCTCGGATACGATATTCATCTCCGGCACAAGCTCTGCGCCACGGGTTCCGGGCTTGAAAGTCCTTGTTCCCGCAGACAAATTGTTGTGCTGAATGTAAATGACCCACAGGTTCTTTTTAACTGCCCAGTCAATAGCCGTGTTGACTTTTTCGATGATTTCCTTGTAGTTTTTTGTGATGTCGTTTTGAAGGTCGATCACGACCAGTGCGCTATGTTGCATGATAATATTCCTCCCAATTTGTTCAATCCGCTGCGCCTGCCAATTTCAAAAATTTCTTGTCCGATTGGATGCTCTGAGTCACAAACTTTCCATCCCGGAACAATGCGTATGTTGTGACCGGTGCAGGCACATTCTGAGCCGTCTCTTTCTCGGTGATGTGGATGGCTTTGAACGGGATCCCATGTTCCTCTGCAGCCTCCTGCACCTTTGGCACCCAATAATAGGTGTAGGGGCACTGGTCGGTATAGTAGAGGACAAAACCATTTTCCTCCACCCTGGGGTGCTTGGCGCAGGCCTTGAATTTTGGCGGCTGGGCACTCTCTGCAAGGGGCAGGCACATGAGGTTGATGCCGCAATCGGAGATGTCCGAAACCTTAAAGCCCTTATGGGTCAAAAACTTGGGGTCCGCGAGAAACTCCCGTTTGCGCCCCTCGGCACACAGAATGCAAACGCCGTTTTTGTCCTGCGCCTTGGCATCCCGAAGACATTCTTCCAGCAGCTCGCTGGAATAGCCGTGCCCTTTCAGGGAGCCGGAGACCCACAGACAGTTGATATAAAGCCAGCCTGCCGCTTCAATGGGCACCCATGCGTTTTCTGCCGGGATGTACTCGATAAAGCACTTGCCGCGCTCCGCACTGCGGTAAAAAACAAGCCCCTCCTCAAATCGCTGCTTAAGCCATTCCTTCTTGGCAAGGCTCTGTTGACCGGACATGGCACAACAGATGTGTTCCTTGTCGATGTTTTCTTTGGTAACTCTGATATAGTCCATCTTGCGGTTCCTCCTAGGTCCTTTTTTCCTTTTCTCATTCCGGTTTTGCAGGGCAGCGTCAAAAAACGCAGAACGGACTTGACCTCACATCCAGTTCAGCTCTGCGTCTTAGCGTCCGGCTGTTTGATTTCTTCCAGTTTTCCATCCATGAAGCGGATCACGCAGGTATACCTGCACTTGGGGCAGAACAGTGGAAAATCTTCCAGTACTGTATGCTCCCGGATCATGGTGCGTGTTTTGCTGCTGCACTTTGGGCAGCGTATCCAATCCGTTTTATCCATTGTTCGTACCTTCCTTCTGGATCTCCTCTAGCTTGCGCTTCCGGATCTGCTCGTTCAACGCTGCTGCAATGTAAAAGCTCTGTCCGAAGTCGATGAGATGCCACATCACCTTTGCCGCCAGAATAAACGTGCCGTAGATCAGCCCATCCAGCGTGTTGTACCAAAAACCCCAGTTATGGGCAAGAGGGAGCAACACTGCTTCCAGCAAAATTGCGTGCAAGAAGGTGCGGGCCCACCATGCACGATTGCTCAATTCTTCGCCGGAGGTATAGATGAGAAGGGTCAGCATACTGACCAGCGTCAGCAGGATGCAGCGTCCAAAAAACGTGACGACGGGAAGTTCGCTGGTAGGGTTGAACAGCAGACACATGAAAAAGGTGCTGAGCATGATAAGTCCATACACAAAAACAAACCGATGCAGCCAGAATTCGATCTTTTTCATATGCTCCTCCTTATCGTCCCAGCAGCCGTTTGAGCGTGCTGACATACTGCCGGGATATGATCACTTTTTCGCCATTGTCCAGAGCTGCCTCAAAGCGGCCGGAAAGAGAGGGCAGGACATAATCTATTTTCCCGGCATTCAGGATCATGGACTTGCTGCACCGGAACAGCATGGTGCCCACACACAAAGCTTCAAATTCGTAGAGCTTTTGCTTGCTGGAAAACACCTCTTTCTGGCAGTAGAAAAAAGCGCTTCCGTCCACCACTTCAAAATAATAGATGTCGGCAAGTTTCAGCCGACACAGTTTCCCGTCTGCCATACCGTTGACGGTGATCTGCCCGGCAGCGATGCTTTGGATCTCCTCCACCCAAGGCTCTTTGGGGTCGTGGCACCGCAGCAAAACTTCTTCCGCTCGCTCTGGGGTAATCTGTTCCACCGTTACCTTCATGTCCTCACTCCTTTCCCTGTAAAGAATATAGCACAGAACGCCCGATTGTTCCATGATAGGTGCAGTAAGTTGTAAAAATCAGGGGGTAAGTTGCAAAAAGCCGCTGTGTCGCAGAGCGCTTCTCCGACACAGCGGCCTTTTCGTTTTTGGCTGCGGCTTATCGCATCCGTCCATCGCCGCCCATCAAGGCGGTCATTTCTTCAATATAGTCCAGCGGGAACGGCGGAGAGCACAGGGGCTTCATGGCAATGCTCATGAGCTTCATGGGGTTGTCGTCTGCCGCCACCCGGTTGGAGCTGAGCTTTCCGCAGCGTTTGCAGCGGTGGATGATGGCCCACTCACCGCCTTTGCGCACCCAGACGGCCACCGGCTCCATGATGCCGCCGCAGTCGGAGGCACGGTCGCCGGGTTCTTCGTCCACATGAAGGCTGGACAGGCAGTTGGGGCAATGGTTGCGGTGGTCGCTGCCGGCATTTTGCGGGGTGCAGACCCGTCCGCAGACTTTGCAGGTAAAGGTATCGTTGCAGGCGTGGGTCTTATAGTAACCTTTTTCAAAGGTCTTGCGCTTATTTTCACGATTCATGGTATGGTCCTCCTGAAGAATTGCGTCTGTCCGTCTTCGGGAGGCGTGGCTTGTGGTATTTACCAGACCTCCCGGTCAGCCCACAAGCTCCAGTGCAAAGTTGTTGTGTTTCAAAAAGCTCTCCTTTGAAATCATAGTTCATCATGCGTTCCGGGAAAAAGTTATATTTTTCGCACATTTGCCATTGACATGCTCTGCGCCGTGTGATATATTTATCACACAATGTGTGCGAAATTTCTCACCTCATTTCATTGTATGGTATATCTTCATTCACAAGAAAGGAACTTTCCTATGAAAAAAGTCACGTTGAAAGAACTGGTCGCCGGCAAGATCATCTTTGCCGTTCTGGTCGCGCTCTACTACTGGATGTGGGCACGGAACGACTGGAAGGATTTTTATCCCACCATCCAGACCATTGTAGGTGGCTTCACGTTCTGGTATTTTGTGTTCCGCGCTATCCGGGTGCGGAAATATAAGCAGGAAGCTACCGACGAAATGGCCGAAGCCAATCTCCACCGGTGCGACAGCATCTGCTTGAAGGTCTGCATGGCCGCCCTGATTGGGATTGGCTTTGCCTGTGCCATCGGTCGGCTCGTGCTTACCACCGAGGTCATCGGCTACTGCCTGATGGGAACGCTGATCCTGATCGAAGTCGTGCGCACGATTGCATTCTGGCTGATGGACGAGAAAGGACTCTGAGCATGGCACTGGTCACAAAACTGAAAGAATACCGCGAACGGGACGACCTCAAGCAGGCGGAGCTGGCCGAGCTGGTCGGGGTGCGCCGGGAAACCATTGTCAACCTTGAAAAAGGGAAGTACAACCCATCCCTGAAGCTGGCGATGGACATTGCAAAGGTCTTTCACACCACGGTGGAAGAATTGTTTGCGTATACAGAGGATTAAAAAGACGCAGTGCAGATTACGGCAGGGCCGTAACCGGCACTGCGTCTTTGCTCCGCAAATAAGACACAAGATCCATTTTTCATCTGCCGTATTCATTTTTCACCTCGCTCGATGTTAAAGGTACGGAAGAACAGCTTTACATGGGCGTCCAGCTTTTCAAGGCTTTCGGCTTCCCGCTCCGGCTGGCGGTCGCAGACACTGAGCAGGGTGATGACCGGGGAAACGTACATCCATGCCAATGTATCCGGGTCCTCGTCCCGAATTTCGCCGCCTGCGATCAGGGAACGGAAAATACCTGCATGGTAAGAGATCATACGGTCCACATAGCGTTCTGAGAACAGTGCCGCAAGCTCCGGGGAGCGGAACTGCTCCAGCGTCATCATCCGGCGGAACTGACTGATCTGCTTATCGTGCAAAGAATACAGGAAGATCTGCCGGACTTTGTCCGCAAGAGCCTGCTCCGGGATATGAGAAAACGTAGGGCAGTCCTGCTTTACATTCTGCACATGAATGTCGATCCTGCCCGTATCTTTTTCGTAGTGGGCAGCCGTTGATTCCACGATGGCATCAAAAATCGCCTGCTTGCTGGGGAAGTGGTTGTAAAGCGAAGGCGCCTTGATGCCGACCGCCTTTGCAATCTCGCCCACACTGACGGCATCGTATCCTTTGGTCGAAAACAGTTCCAGAGACTTTTTAAGAATGCGCTGTTTGGTATCTTCCATTTTCCTTCGCCCTTTACTAACTAATATTCGTTAGTTCTACTATAATCAAAAAAGTTACCAATGTCAAGAAGTTTTCAAAGACAATGGAAACAAAATCGTTACCGCAGACCAACAGCGTCCATAATTACTTCAATGCTTTCCACAGGCTGATTTCCCCAGTCGTGCTCAACTTAACCGTGATAGTCTCCCGTAGCAGAATCTACGCAAACATAGGGCACGGTTTTTCCATCAATTTTGACGTAGACCTGATAGATGCCATCCCCCAGATCTTCGTAGTATTCCGGGGTGACGTTGTAATTTTCCCAAAGGCTTTTTTCAAAATCGGTTTTCCAGCTTTCATCAGAAGGAGCTGCGCTTTCTGCCAAATCTTCCGATTCGGCAGGGGATACCTGCTCCTGAACTACGCTGCTTGCAGGAGCAGTTGCTTCGGAAGAACTTACTGTCCGGCTGCAAGAAGAAAGAATGAGTGGTGCAGCAAGAGCAATACAGATCACTGGAACTGCTTTTTTCAAGATAAGATCCATAATTGACAACCTCCTTGGATAAAAGATGTAAGAGATATGATTTGAACTGCCAACAGGCAGATTCCAACAACGATTATCACGAAAGCATCAGCTCATCACAAAAGTGATACGCTTCGTGTCAATAAATCATACGAAGCTTCGCAGTATTCTGTGCAGGGAGGGTGTTTTCCGCAGAGTTTGATCATTCGCCGGATTCCATGTGCCGCATACGTTCCATCAGCCGCAGATGTTCCAGAAAACTTTTCTCCTTGAGGATGGCGATGCCTTGTTCTTCGTCCCCAAGGATCAGCAGATTATCCCCCGGTTGTATGTCAAATATCTTCCGTGCATTTGCGGGGATGACGATCTGCCCTTTATCTCCCACTTTCACCATGCCGAAAATGTGTTTTCCTTTGGGTGGCACTTCCAGCCCTAGGTTTTCCCGGTCGGTTTTCTCGTAGTTCACGAGGTCATCCATAGAAACACCGAAAACATCTGCCAGCCGCTTGCACCGTTCAATGTCCGGCAGAGATTCTCCGGTTTCGTATTTTGATAAAGTCTGGCGGGTCACTCCGATTTTTTCCGCCAGTTCGTCCTGTGAGTAACCGTGGATCTTACGAAGCGAGATCAGATTGTCCTTAAACATGATTTTTCTCCTTTTTAATTCCAAGGACGCACCAGCGCAGAATGGGCATCCGGCTGATGAGTTCATCCAGCAGGAATGCGCCCACAAAGGCTCCGGTGCCCACCAGCAGATAGACCAGCACTTCCGGCGTGTTGGGGGCGTGTTCGTGCAGTTCGTACGAGATCACAGCAAGGGGCAGATAATGAAAAATGTACAAACCCCATGACTTCTTTGCCATCCAGCGTGTGAATACGGTTGAGATGTCGGCATAATTCTTCATCGTTGTAAGGATTCCAAGAATGGCAAACCAGCAGTAAACGCAGGCATGGATGTTGTTCAGAACCGGTGCAATGGCGTAATTTCTACCAAAATAGCGCACGGTATACGAGATGCCAAGCACAGCCGAGGCTGCGTCAAACATCCACCACCACTTGCACAGCCGTTCCATTACTTCCTCGTGGGAAAACAGAAAATAGCCTGCAAAGAAGCAGAATCCATAAATGCCGAACCGATAAACGGTGACGACTGGGGTGTTCAATACCTGTGCCGAACCATAAACAACGACCGTCAGCATCAGGATGCTCCAGACCGGCGCTTTGGAACAGAAGTCCCAGACCCGGTCTTTTTCGATTTTCCGAACCACCAGCAAAAACATGGAGAACAGCCAGAGCATCTGGATGTACCACAGAGGTCCTACACCGGACAGCACGGTGATCAGATATACTATAGGCATCGGAAGACCAGCTATGTTCAGTCCGCCGCCAATTTTCAGGTTATAGATACCAAGAAGCCACTGGAATACGAACAAGCCAATCGTGGATGGAACCAGCAGCTTGCGGGTTTTATCTTTCAGAAATTGTTTTGTGGTATGGCTTTGCAGATAGTACCGTGCGCTCATCCCCGACACAACAAACAGCAATGCCATGAACCAGGGGTAAACCAGATATTGAAAGCAATCCTGTAACTGATGCTCCCGGAAGGGGCCAATCACACCAAAAGGCTGCACGCCATTGAACATATAGACCACATGGTAGATCACCACCAGAACAACCGTCATCCAGCGAATGTTATCCAGATACAGCTTTCTTGCAGGGGTCATGACATTCCCACCTTTGCAATGATTTTTAACACAGTATAGCACAAAGTCTTTTTCTTTGCGACCAACTTTCCTTGGCAAAAGCATTCGGTTCCTGTTAAGAATCGTTGCGGTTCATCTAAATCTGCAAACAAAACGAAAGACCGCGCCGTATAAGGAACACAGCTTACGCAAACCTGCTAACGAGTGTCAATGGTCTGAACAAAAAAATCAGCACTTCCTGCGACGGTGTACTGCCTGTTTTTCTCTGTATCCTGCGTGAATCGCCCTGTTTTGTGCGCGAATTACTGGCCACAGAATGCGGAAGCTGTGCTATAATATAAGTATCAGGACGTGGAAGGAACAGGGGGTGCAG
Source organism: Faecalibacterium sp. HTF-F (assembly GCF_023347535.1). Taxonomy (NCBI): domain Bacteria; kingdom Bacillati; phylum Bacillota; class Clostridia; order Eubacteriales; family Oscillospiraceae; genus Faecalibacterium; species Faecalibacterium wellingii. The sequence goes on along the minus strand of NZ_CP094473.1, from coordinate 1,617,128 downwards.
CAATGAAGCTGCGGACAGCGATCGTGGAAGATCAGAAACCGGATGCCGAGCGGCTGGAACAACTGTTGAAAAAGGCATTTGGCGAGGAAGAGATCCTTTGCAGGCGGTTTGTGTGCGGAGACGATTTTTTGAAGGAATTTCCGGGTGAGGGATATCAGGTGGTGTTTCTGGATATCTGTATGGAAGGCACAAACGGCATCGAGACGGCGCGGCAGCTGCGCGCCGCAGATCCGGAGCTGCTCATCGTGTTTGTGACATCCTCGCCGGAGTATGTGTGGGATGCCTTTCCGGTGCATCCGTTCGACTACCTGCTCAAACCGTATAAAGAAGAAAAGTTTGACCATCTGGCAGGGGAGCTGCGGCGGGTGCTGGGGCGGCAGCAGCCGGAGCTGGAGGTGCGTATTGCCCGCCAGACCGTGCATCTGCCGCTGAAAAAGATCTACTATGCCATGGCCCAGAACCATTTTGTAAAGGTCGTTACCGATGACGGCGAGTGCCGCGCTGCGGCAAACTTTGCACAGGTGCAGGAACAGCTGATGACCCAGCCGGACTTTCTGGTGTGCAACCGAGGAGTCATCATCAACATGTCCAAGGTGCTGCGGTTCGACGGTGAATGCATTGAAATGCTGGATGGAGCCCGCCTGCCAGTGCGGCAGAAGGATAAAAAAAGCCTGCTGGCACAGTTCACGCAGTATCAGTTCCGCAATATGCAGCGGCAGATGTGAGCCCGGAGAGGAGGAACGTTTGTGAATTTTGCATTGTTTGGACGTTTTTTTCTGGAATTTGCAATGATGTATCCGGCAGAATACCTCTGCCTTGCCTCGCTGCAGGAGCACCTGCGTGCGCCGCGTAAAACCTATGCCATCGGTGCATCGGTGATCACACTGATGAGTCTGGCTGGCGCAGCGGTGTGCAGCATGCTGGACATAGAAACGAACCTCCTGCTCATCCCGCTGCTCATCATCAGCTTCTGGCTGCTGCGCTGGCGCACCGACCGGGAAGTATCGATCAGTCAGACCATGTTTCTGTTCTCGGTGTCGGCAGTGATGATATCTGTGTGCACCCTGCTTGCCGTCGTGCTGAACGCAGAAGCCGAGCTGGACAATGCACTGCCGGTGTTTCTGCCCAGCACCTCGGTCATCTGCCTGACCCTCTCGGTGATACTCAGCATCATCTTCCGCTTTACAGCAGTGCGCTGGAGCCGGTGGCTGCTGCAGGAGTACCACGGCGAAGCGTTCTGGGAGTCGGCATGGCCGCTGCCGGCGCTGTACGCGGCGTTTCTGGTGTTCTGCATGCCGAAGGAAATCGGTATCGTCCTGATGAACCGCATCCGCATCATTGCAGTGCTGGCGGTGAGTATCTCACTGCTGGGCATCTTTCTGCTGCTGTACGAGATGTACCACGTGGCAAAGGAATACACCCGCAGTTCTCAGCTGGATCGTGAAAACCAGCTGCTGGCCGTGGAGTCCCGCCGCTATATGGAGCTGCGCAGCTATCTGGAACAGACCCGCCACCTGCGGCACGATTTCCGCCAGCATCTGCATGTGATCTCCGGCCTGACCGAGGCCGGGCGGCTGGACGAACTGAAAAGCTACCTGAGCCAGTACGAGAGCGAGCTCAGCGATGCCCGGCCCACCCTGTGTGCCAACGCTGCGGTGGATGCGCTTGCCGGCCACTACGATTATGAGGCCCGGAGACAAGGCATTCCGGTGGAATGGAAACTGGAACTGCCCAGATTCCTGCCCCTGCCGGAAGCCGACCTGTGCACCATTCTTGGCAATCTGCTGGAAAATGCGCTCCATGCCAGCCAGAAGCTGCCGCCGGAAGAACGGCAGGTCAAGGTGCTGGCCCGGATGCTCAGTCCGGCCATGATGGGCCTGATGGTGGAGAACCGCTACGATGGCGTGCTGAAAAAGCAGGGCCGCGTTCTGCACTCCACCAAACATGACGGACAGGGCATCGGCCTTATTTCCGTCGAAACTGCTGTGCACAGGTATAACGGCAATCTGACGGTGGAAACGGGCGGCAACGTTTTCCGGGCCAATGTGCTGCTGAACCTGTAGAATATTCCTGCCCTCAGGCACCGGCTTTTTTGCACAAGCCGGTGCTTTTTGGTTGCACTTTCCCCGGGAAATCGGTATACTTAAACGAAAGACTGGGTACAGCAGGGCAGGAGGGGAGCGTATGGCACCGAACAAAACCACGCGGGGCGGGATCTCCCTGCGCCGCAGGGTCACGGCATGGCTTGCCGCGATTTTGCTGGTAACGATGCTTTCCAACGGTATCGCCACGGTGGCGGGTCAGTGGGCCGTGCGCGCCTTTGACGCGCTGCTGGCCGACAACGCCGCCTGTTACACGGTGCAGGATGCCATCAAGAACGAAACACAGGCTTTTGCACGCTATGTGCGGCAGCCCACCTCGGAAAGTGAGCAGGCCTACACCGCCGCCTGCGCTGCGGCCGAACAGAGCCTTGCGGCCCTGCCCTTCGATTATGCCCGCATCGGTGCGGAACGCTATGCCCGCACATGGAACCTTCTGCAGGGCTACGAGGGCTACCGGCAGGAGCGGGATGCCTTTTTACGGCTTTCGCCCGCAGCGGATACCTACATTGAACGGATGTACCATGTGATGGCCCTGCAGGATTATCTTGCCGAGTATGCACTGCGGCTGACGCAGGCCACACTGGAACAGGAAAATACCCTTTACAGCAGCACGGCGGCCCACATCCGGCATCTGCCGTGGCTGTATCTGGGGCTGTTCCTGACGGCGGCAGCACTGATGGTGCTGCTGGTGCGGGGACTGAGCCGCGCGGTGGTGCGCCCGCTGCTGGAGCTGGCGCAGGCTTCCCACAGCATTGCCGAGGGGGATCTTTCCGGTCCGGATCTGCCGATAAAAAGCAGCGACGAGGTGGGGCGGCTGACAGGCACCTTCAACCAGATGAAGCACGCCATGGCCCAGCAGCTGAGCACCCAGCAGGCCCTGCACCGGGAAGAGGTGCGGAACCTTGCACTGGAAAAAGATCTGGAACACACCCGGCTGGAAGTACTCAAGAGTCAGGTGAACCCGCATTTCCTGTTCAATACCCTGAACATGATCTCCTGCATGGCCCGGCTGGAGGACGCTTCCACCACCGACCAGATGATCGTGCATCTGGGCAGCCTGTTCCGGCACAATCTGCGCACCAAGCGTCAGCAGATCACACTGGAAGAGGAACTGGACGGGCTGGAAGATTATATCTATCTGCAGCAGATGCGGTTCGATGGACGCATTACGGTGGAAAAGAGCATCCGGGTGCAGCCTGCGGCGGTGCTGGTGCCGTCCTTTATACTGCAGCCGGTGGTGGAAAATGCATACTCTCACGGGCTCAAGTCCTGCGAGGAAGGCGGGCGCATCCTGCTGCGGGCATGGATGCAGGGCAGCGTGCTGGTGCTCACGGTCGCGGACAACGGCAGGGGAATGACGGCAGAGGAACTGGATACCCTGCAGGCCCGGATCGCCCAGAGCGAGCAGACCGGCCGCAGCATTGGTCTTGGCAATATTTCCCGCCGCATCGGGATGCTGTATCCGGGCGGCAAAATGCAGGTATACAGCCGCGCAGGCCGCGGCACAGTGGTGCGGTTTGAGATCCCACAGACGCAGTGGACGGAAGAAAGGGAGGGAGAACCTTCGTGAAGTGCAAATTGCTGGTGGCAGAGGATGAATTGATCGAGCGCAAGGTGCTGTGCAAGACGCTGCAGAAATATCTGGGGGATCTGATCAGCCTGTACGAGGCGAAAAACGGCAGGGAAGCCATGGAGCTCTTTGCTCGCGAAGCACCGCAGGTGGCGGTTCTGGACATTGAAATGCCCGGCTTCACCGGGCTGGAAGTGGCCCGCAAGATCCGCGAGACAGACAAAAATTGTGCGATCCTGTTCCTGACCGGATTTGACAAGTTTGACTACGCGCGGCAGGCAATCTCCGTGCGGGCCATGGAGTATCTGCTCAAGCCCTACAACGAGCAGGAACTGGTGTTTGCGGTGGAGGAAGCCATCCGGCAGGTGTCGGTGCAGCTGCCTGCCCGCCCGCTGCAAGCCCCTGTGCCGGAGGAGCCTGTCCGCCCAGAGGAGGACGGGGACATGCGCACCGCCATCATCCGGGCCGAGATCGGCAGCTTTATCGATGCCCACTATCGGGAAGACATCTCCATGCAGGATGCCGCAGCTGCCCTGCGTTACTCGGATGCTTACTTCTGCAAGCTGTTCAAACAGTGCTTCAAGGTGAACTTTTCGGCCTATCTGAACGAATACCGGGTGAACAGGGCCCGCCAGCTGATGCTGGACCCGCGCCTGAACATGAAGGACATCGGTGCGGCTGTGGGCTACAGCGATGCCAACTATTTTACAAGGGTGTTCAAGCGCCTGACGGGCCAGACCCCTTCGGAGTACCGTATGGCCGCAGCGGAAAAAGCGGTACAAGGATAAAACGGATAGAAAAGAAGCACTCGTTCTTTCCTGCCTGTCAGCAGGAGAAGGACGGGTGCTTCTTTGTTTTTGCCAGTTTCTTTCGTCTGAGGGATGCAAAAATTGTACTTGGATACAACAAAGATAAAATCGTGCTGCGTTTCGCAAAATAATCCGGTTTCGCAAAAATTCACGGTTTGTTAAAATCTAATCATAGAAAAAGAGAGAAAAGAGAGGATGCAATTCATGAAGAGAAGAACGTTTCTGTCGCTGATGGGCGCTGCGGCACTGACCAGCGGCATGATGTTCACCGGCTGCGGAGCAGGCTCCGACGGCGATGACCGCAAGATCGTGCGCATCGGCCATGTGCAGTCCCAGACCCACCCGGATCATCTGGGTCTGGAAGCCTTTGCCAACTACATCAACGAGAAACTGGGCGACAAGTACCGCGTGGAAGTGTACCCCAGCGAGCTGCTTGGCTCTCAGACCGAAATGGTGCAGCTGACCCAGACCGGCGCCATCGACTTTGTGGTGGCATCCACTGCCATCATGGAGACCTTCAGTGCAAAGTACCAGATCTTCAACCTGCCGTATCTGTTCTCCGGCGTGGAAGCCTACCACGAGGCAATGGACGACCCCGAGGTGACCGATCCCATTTTCAAGACTACCTCCAAGGCCGGTCTGGAAACGGTTGCATGGCTGGATGCAGGCACCCGCAACTTCTACACCATCAAGACCCCCATCAACCAGCCTTCCGACCTGAAGGGACTGAAGATCCGCGTGCAGCAGTCGCCCACCAACGTGGAAATGATGCGCCTGCTGGGCGGCACGGCCACCCCCATGGGCTTCGGTGATGTGTACACCGCACTGCAGGCCGGTATTCTGGATGGTGCCGAGAACAACGAGCTGGCCCTGACCGATAACGGCCACGGTGATATCTGCAAGTATTACTCCTACGATATGCACCAGATGGTGCCGGATCTTCTGGTGGCAAACTACGCCTTCCTGAACGGGCTCAGCGCCGAGGAGCGCGCCATCTTTGAAGAGGGCTTTCAGATCGTGAAGAGCACCGAGCAGGATGCGTGGGAGGATGCTGTGGCCGAGGCCAAGGACAAGGCTGAGAATGAGCAGCATGTCAACTTCATCTATCCGGATACTGCACCGTTCCAGGAGGCCATGGCCCCCCTGCACGATTCCGTGCTGGCAGCAAATCCGGAGCTGCAGCCCATTTATGATCGGATCCAGCAGCACAACGCTGCCCATACTGCGGACTGAGGAGGAGCATCATGGAAAAACTGAGAAATACTCTGAACAAGCTGCTCAACCTGCTGGCAGGCCTGAGCATGACGGTTATGGTGGTGCTGACTGCCTATCAGGTCATCGTCCGTTACATCTTCAATTCGCCCTCCACATGGTCGGAAGAGCTGGTGGGCTATCTGTTCGGCTGGAGCACCATGCTGGGCGCTACCATCGTTTCCGGTGAGCGCGGCCACATGAACATCCCCGTGCTGGTAGACCGGTTCAACCCCACCATGCGCAAGGCATTCCACATCTTTGCTGAGGTCATCGCCTTCATCTTCTCTGCTGCCATTCTGGTCTTCGGCGGTTTTCAGGTGTCCAAGCTGGCAATGGGCCAGCAGACCTCCTCGCTGGGCGTGGCCGTGGGTGTGTTCTACTGGGTCATGCCGGTCTGCGGCGTGATCATTCTGGTGTATTCCGTGCTGAATATTATCGGCATCGCCAACGGTTCCATCTGTCTGGATGCCCCGGAAGATGCAGACTTTGCAAAGGTGGAAGCTGAAATGGCCGCCGATGCTGACAAGGAAAACAAGGAGGACTAAGCTGTGGCAATTCAAGCATTACTCGTGATCCTGGCAGTGCTGCTGGCGCTGCTGTTTCTCGGCGTGCCTATCTCGTACGCCATTGCAGTCTCTTCGCTGACTGCCATCCTTTCTTCCATCGATCTGAACGTGGCTGTGCTGACGGCTGCTCAGCGCACCTTTGTGGGTATGAGCAAGTTCAGCCTGACCGCTATCCCGTTCTTCATTCTGGCGGGCAACATCATGAATCAGGGCGGCATCGCCAAGCGCCTGGTGGATTTCGTCATGGCCATTCTGGGCAAGCTGCCCGGCGCACTGCTGGTGACCAACATCGGCACCAACGCCCTGTTCGGCGCCATTTCCGGCTCCGCCTCCGCCGCGGCTGCCGCCGTCGGCTCCATGATCCGCGACGGTGCCGAGGAGCAGGGCTACGACCCCGCCGTTACTGCTGCCACCAACGCCGCTTCTTCCTGCTCTGGCCTGCTGATCCCGCCGTCCAACGCTCTGATCACCTACTCTTTGGCGTCCGGCGGTACCTCTGTGGCTGCGCTGTTCATGGCCGGTTACATCCCCGGCATTATCTGGGCACTGTGCTGCTGTGTGGTGGGCGTGCTGCTGGCTGTCAAGCTGGGCTATAAAGGCACTCCCGGCAAGTTCGACTGGAAAAATCTCGGCGTATGCACCCTGCGCGCCCTGCCTTCTTTGTCCCTGATCATCGTGGTCATCGGCGGCATCATCGGCGGCGTGTTCTCCGCCACCGAGGGCTCTGCCATTGCGGTCGTCTACGCGCTGGTGCTGGCTTTCTGCTACCGCTCCATCAACCTGAAGAGCCTGTGGAAAATCATCGTGGACTCTGCCAAGATGTCCGGCATGGTGGTGTTTCTGGTGGGCGTTTCCAACATTCTGGGCTGGGTCATGGCCTTCCTGCAGATCCCGGATGCTGTGGCGGCTGCCCTGCTCAGCCTGACCAGCAACAAGTATGTGATCCTGCTCATCATGAACGTGATCCTGCTGGTGTCCGGCACCTTCATGGACGTGACCCCGGCCATCCTTATCTTCACCCCGCTGTTCCTGCCCATCTGCCAGAGCTTTGGCATGAGCACGGTACAGTTCGGTCTGATCCTCGTGTATAACCTGTGCATCGGCAACATTACCCCGCCCGTGGGCAATGCACTGTTCGTGGGCATCAAGGTGGGCCGCACCTCTCTTTCTAAGGTCATGCCGTATATGCTTATGTACTATGTGGCCATCATCGGCGGCCTGCTTCTGGTCACTTTTATCCCGGCAGTGTCTACCGCACTGCCTCAGGCAATGGGCCTGATGTAACAAAGACACCTCCTTTTTCTTCTCCTAAAAGGCGGTACCTGCTTTGCGGCGGGCACCGCCTTTTCCTGTTGCACGAACCTGTGCCGCTGCGGTATACTATCAGCAAAAGGGGAGTGAGACAAGATGCGCAGACGGACTTTTCTGGCCGGGCTGGGCCTTGCTGCGCTGCAGCTGGCAGGCTGTGCCGCGCAGCCGCAGACCGTGCCGGACTTTGTGCTGACCTATGCCGACAATCAGCCTGCCGGGTATCCCACTACGCAGGGTGCGCAGTATTTTGCAGACCTTGTGCAGCAGCAGACCGAGGGCAGGGTGGTCGTTCAGGTCAAGGCGAACGGCGAGTACGGCTCAGAACAGCAGGTGTGGGAGCAGCTTGCCATTGGCGGCGTGGATTTTGCGCGTGTGTCACTGTCGGTGGCCGCCGATGATCTGCCCCGGCTCAATGTGCTGCTGCTGCCGTACCTCTATCGGGATGCCGACCATATGTGGCGTGTGCTGGATGGCAGCATCGGGGAGGCGTTTTTGCAGGATTTTACCGCGCAGGGCATGGTGGGCCTGAGCTGGTATGACGCAGGCGCCCGCTCCTTCTATGCCCGTCAGCCGGTGCGCAGCATGAGCGACCTGCAGGGCAAAATCATCCGCGTACAGGACTCCCAGATCGTGATCGATATGATCCGCCTGCTGGGTGCAGTGCCGGAAACTTCGGCCTACAGTGACGTCTACTCGGCCTTTGAGACCGGACAGATCGATGCCGCCGAGAACAACTGGCCGGCCTACTATTCCATGGAGCACTACAAGGTGGCGCGGTACTACATGGCCGATGAACACAGCCGCGTGCCGGAGGTGCAGCTTGCTTCCGGCCGCACATGGAATGCACTGCCGGAGGAATACCGGCAGATCCTGCAGGAATGCGCCCGGGCATCGGCACAGTATGAGCGCCAGCTCTGGGCACAGGAGGAAACAACGGCCCGCGAAGCGGCGTTGGCGGGTGGGTGCCGGGAATTGCCGCTGCCCGAAGAAGAAATGCAGAACTTCCGTCAGATGGTGCAGCCGCTGTACCAGAAATACTGTGCCGACTATCTGCCGCTGGTGGAAGAGATACAGCGGAATTGAGGCCGCTAAAGAATGATTCAAAAAGACTCTCTTAATATTTCCTAAGAAATCTTTCGTGGAAAACGCGGCAGCGGGCTGGTATACTGAAAGAAATGAATGAAAACTGGGAGGAAAAGAGAATGGCAGGACAGACGATCCTGATCGTGGAGGACGACCCGGACATCCGGGACGGTGTGCGCATCCTGCTGTCAGGGGAAGGCTATCATATTCTGGAGGCGGAAAACGGCCTGCGGGCATTGGAACTGTTCAACCCGGAGGTGGATCTTGTTATTCTGGACATCATGATGCCGGGCATGAGCGGTCTGCGCGTGTGTGAGGAACTGCGCAAGAGCTCAACGGTGCCCATCCTGTTCCTCACCGCAAAATCGCAGGAATCCGATAAGCTGTTGGGCCTGACTGCGGGCGGCGACGACTATCTGGCAAAACCCTTCTCCTTTACGGAGCTCAGTGCCCGGGTCAAGGCACTGCTGCGCCGGTACTGCGTCTATCTGGGCAAGGAGCAGGCACCGCAGAAGCCGCGCAACACCACGCTGGAAGCGCACGGCGTGCGGCTTGCGCTGGATTGCAACCGGGTATGGGTGGATGAGCGGGAGGTGGACCTGACCGAGACCGAATACAAGATCCTGCGGCTGCTGATGCAGAACCCGCAGCGCATCTATTCCATCCAGGTCATCTACGAAACGGTGTGGAACGAGCCTTATTATTATGTCTCCAACGGCACGGTGATGGTGCACATCCGCAATCTGCGCATGAAGGTGGAGGATGATCCGCAAAAACCCGCCCGTATCTGTACCGTGTGGGGCAAAGGCTACCGCTTTGCTGCCGGAGAGGAAGGCCGCTTATGAAAGAGCATCACGGTCTTGCAAAGCAGTTCATACGCATCATTGCACTGGCGGCGCTGGAAAGCGTGCTGCTGCTGACGGTATCGCAGGTGGTGCTTGCCAAGGGGCTGCGCTTCTGGTTCAGCCGCACGGAGGTACAGCAGCACGCCACCCAGAAACAGGTGCAGGAGCTGCAAAGCTATGTGACCGAACATCACCTTGCCAGTACCGATGTAAAGGAATTGACAGACTGGAGCCATAAGCGGCGCTATACCCTGCTGGAACTCTACCGGGGCCAGACGATGATCTACTCTTCGTTTGCACCCAAAGACGGGATGATCTCGTTTCTGCCGCAGAACGGCACATCGGATCAGAACCCGGGTGTTCTGGTGGATAAGACCGACTTTTACGATTGGCTGCCCTGCTACACGCTCACCTTTGCAGACGGCGAGGTGAGCGCGATGCTCTATTACAACGGCTTTAATACCTATTACGGTACCGGGTGCGAAATCTTGCTTTGCCTGTGCATCTTATGGTGGTTCCCGAGCCTCTTCCTGCTGCACTGCCGCAGGATCGTGCGCTACGTCGTGCAGCTCAGCGAGGAGATCCAGGCCATGGAGGGCGGCGATCTGGATCACCCCATTACCATCCGCGGCAGCGATGAGATCACCACGCTGGCGTCCTGTCTGGACTCCATGCGGGTGACCTTGCGCCAGCAGCAGGAAGAGGAGGCACAGGCATCGGCCAAGGTGAAGAACCTCATTACAGAAATGTCTCACGACCTGCGCACGCCGCTGACCACCCTGCTGCTGTATACCGAGATTCTGCGCTGCCGCAAGTACGAAACGCCGGAACAGGCCGACAATTACCTGAACAAGATCGACGCGAAGGCCCGGCAGATCAAGCAGCTTTCGGATAATCTGTTCGAGTATGCGCTGGTCACCCGGGATACCGTGGCCGTGCTGGACCCGCCCGCACATTTTTCAGCTGTGTTTGAAGAGCCGCTCACGGAAATGGTGGAAACGCTGCAGCAGCGCGGCTTTGCCTGCGCGCTGGAACTGGGCGATGAGGACGTGCTGCTCTCGGTCAGCGGGCAGTATGTGCGCCGCATTCTGGATAACATCACCTCCAATCTGCTCAAGTATGCAGATCCGGACAGGGATGTTGTCGTGCGCTTCGTGCAGGAGGGAAGCAGAGCGGGGCTTTGTTTTGAGAACTGCGTGCTGCCGGTGCCTGCTTCCTCAGAGAGCACCAAGGTGGGCCTGCCCAGCATCGAAACCATGATGGAAAAAATGCAGGGTGTCTGCCGCATTGAGCAGCCGGAGGGCGTTTTCCGCATGACACTGCTGTTCAAAACAGCAAAAAAACAGCAAAAGAGTAAATTTAGAACTGCTGCATGAGAGTGCGGCAGTTTTTTGTTGTCAGCTGCTGTACCCTCTCAGCTTTGGCGGTGCGGAAAAGGATGTGGCTTTGCAGGGGCTTTCCCCATAGAAAAGCTGACGCTGTCTTTTTTCATCTTAACCACTCTTAAGAAATTCCTGCCCCTTTTCCTAAGAATCATCCTGTATACTTCCAGATATTGGCGGGGGAGTACCACCGCTGTACACAATACAGGAGGGGCGATACAATGCTGCGAAAGAAAAACAGCGAGCCGGCGCAGCTGCCGGAGGCCCGGCAGGAGCTGCTGGAATTTGAAAGCCCAGCGGCGCAGCCAGGCAAAAAAGACCCGAAACAGTTTTTGAAGCACAACTGGAAAAAGATCACGGCGGTGGTGTGCGTGGCGGCGGTGGCCGCTGCGGTGCTGCTGCCCAAAACCAGCAAAAAGGACGTGCAGGCCAGCACCCAGTATGTGGAAGCAGCGCTGGAACGGCGGGATATCACCAACACCTTCAGCGGTTCCGGAACCATTTCCGCAGCCAATACCTATACGGTCAAGTCGCTGGTGAAGGGTACCGTGCTCACCGCCGATTTCGAGGTGGGTGATACCATCGAAAAGGGAACGGTGCTGTATACCATCGACAGCTCAGACGTTGCTACCAGCGTGGAAAAGGCCCAGCTCGCTCTGGAGCAGGCGCAGCGCAGCTACGACGATGCCGCCGATGCCCAGTACATCCGCAGTGTCATTGGCGGCACAGTAGCTTCCATCAAGGTCAAGGCCGGTGACTACGTGACCGCCGGGCAGGAGATCGCCACCGTGCGGGATGATTCCAGCCTGCTGCTCACGCTGGAATTCCCGGCGGCAGATGCTTCCAATTTTGCCGTGGGTCAGGCTGCACAGGTCATGCTCAACGGTACCTTTGAGACCCTTTCCGGCACGGTGCAGGCTGTGGCCGGCACCGACACCATCAGCAGCGGCAATCTGCTGGTGCGCACCGTGACCATTGCGGTGCCGAACAACGGCAGCCTGACCACCGCACAGGCAGCATCGGCCTCCATCAATGGCGTCAGTGCGCTGGCCTCGGCCCGGTTCGATTACCAGCACCAGCAGACCGTCACAGCCACCGCCAGCGGCACGGTGTCCGCTGTCTGTGTCAAAGAGGGCACCGTCGTTGCGGCGAACACGGCCATTGTGCAGCTTTCCGGCACCGAGCTGAGCAGGCAGGTGCAGTCCGCTGCCGATAGCCTGCTGAACGCACAGCTTTCCATGAGCGACACCGAAAAGCAGATGGAAAACTATACCATCACCTCGCCCATCAGCGGCACCGTGATCCAGAAGAATGTCAAGGCCGGTGACACTGTGGGCACCGACACGGCTTCCAGCGAGACGCTGTGCACCATCTACGACCTGAGCTATCTGGAAATGACCCTGAATGTGGACGAGCTGGAGATCCTCTCCATCAAGGAGGGACAGACCGTCACCATCACCGCAGATGCCATCTCGGACCGCACCTTTACCGGCGTGGTCACCAGCGTTTCCGCTGCAGGCACCACCACCGGCGGCACTACGACCTACCCGGTGACCATCCGCATTGATGACACCGGCGACCTGCTGCCCGGCATGAATGCCACGGCCGAGATCGAGGTGAGCAGTGCCGAGAACGCCCTCACCATTCCCAATGGCGCGGTGGTGCGCGGCAATTACGTGCTTGTCACCAGGGACTCGCCCAGTGCCGTCAACGCTGTGCAGGATATGACTGCGCCGGACGGCTATGTGTACGTAAAGATCACCACCGGCACCAGCGACAACGATTCGATCGAAGTGACCGGCGGCCTGCAGGAGGGCGACACCATCGCCTACGATGCCAACGCTGCTGAAAAGCAGAACGCCAGCGACAGCATGGAATTCATGGTGGGCCCGGGCGGCACCATCGCCTACGATGCCGACGCTGCTGAAAAACAGAACGCCAGCGACAGCGGCGGGCACGGCGGAGGGAACGGAGGCCCCGGCGGCAGAGGCCCGGGAGGTGGCTTCTGATGAGTGCCCTTATTGAATTTGATCATGTGTGCAAGTATTACCAGATGGGCGATACCCTTGTAAAGGCTGCAGATCACATTTCGATGCAGATTAACAAGGGCGAGTTCGTGGCCATCGTGGGCCAGTCCGGCTCCGGCAAATCCACCTGCATGAACATCATCGGCTGTCTGGATGTGCCCACGGCGGGCACCTATAAACTCAATGGCCGGGATGTGGGCAGAATGAGCCGCGATGAACTGGCCGAGATCCGCAACGAGCTGCTGGGCTTCATCTTTCAGCAGTATAATCTGCTGCCCAAGCTCAGCCTGATGGGAAACGTGGAGGTTCCGCTGGTGTATGCCGGGGTGCCGCGCGGGGAGCGTCACCGCCGTGCCGCCGCCGCACTGGAACGGGTGGGCCTTGGCGATAAGCTCCGGAATAAGCCCAACCAGCTTTCCGGCGGTCAGCAGCAGCGTGTTTCCATCGCGCGGGCACTGGCAGGCCGTCCGGCTGTCATTCTGGCCGACGAGCCCACCGGCGCACTGGACAGCCACACCGGCCGTGAGGTGCTGAAAATGCTGCAGGAGCTGCACCGGCAGGGCAATACCGTGGTGCTCATCACCCACGATAACTCCATCGCCGTGCAGGCCCAGCGCATCATCCGACTGGAAGACGGCCGTGTGGTGTACGACGGCGATGCCCACGCACCCGAAGCCGTGGTGCAGCCCGGCTGTGGAATCAGGACGGAACAGGAGGGGAGCGCATCATGATCTATGAGACCTTCCGCGAGGCTGTCCAGAACATCTGGAGCAACAAGTTCCGCACCTTCCTCACCATGTTGGGCATTATCATTGGCGTGACGGCGGTCATCGTCATCGTGGGTCTGGGCAACGGCATGACCCAGAGCATCGCGTCCAGCTTTGCAGACCTTGGCACCAATATCATCAGCGTGCAGGTCATGGGCTACGGCTCCCGCTCGGTGGAGGTGGAGGATGTTTACAGCCTCGTGGATGCCCGCCCGGATCTGTTCGAGGCGGTGTCGCCGACAGCCAGCATCAACGGCACCGTGAAGGTGGGTACCACCAGCTACAGCAACACCTCCGTCAAGGGCGTGAGCGAGAGCTATCTTGGGATGAGCGGCTACACCGTCCGCGTCGGGCGCGGTATCAACTATGTGGATCTGACCGACAACAAGAAGATCTGCGTTGTGGGCGACTATATCAGCCGTGTGGCCTATGGCGGCAATGCCGTGGGCCAGACCATCAAGATCGGCTCGGAGAAATATACCATTGTGGGCGTACTGGGAGCCAAGGTGACAGACACCTCGGATCAGGAGGGCAGCAGCGATGATATCGTTCTGTTGCCCTACACCACGGCGCTCCGCGTTTCAAAGACCAGCACCGCCAGCTCCTACGCTGTCACCGTGACCAGCGAGGACAACATTTCCGAAGCGAAGACCGTACTGGAAAACGGCCTGCAGGAGCTGCTCAATTCCGATGAGGGCTACATGGTCACCAGCATGAGCGAAATGCTGGATATGATGACCTCCATGGTGAACATGGTCGTCACCATCCTCACAGCCATTGCAGCAATCTCGCTGCTGGTGGGGGCATCGGCATCATGAACATCATGATGGTGTCCGTCACCGAGCGCACCCGTGAGATCGGCATCCGCAAGGCGCTGGGTGCGAAGGAACGGGTCATTCTGGGCCTGTTTGTCACCGAAGCTGCCACCACTTCCGCCCTCGGCGGTGTGCTGGGCATCGGTCTCGGCTATCTGCTTTCCGCGCTTGCCAACAGGATCCTGCCGCTGGTCATGAGCGATATGGAAATGACCGTGTCGCCGTCCCTTGGCTCGGTGGCTGTGGCCTTTGGCATTTCGGTGGGCATCGGCGTGCTGTTCGGCTACCTGCCCGCAAAGCGTGCGGCCCGGCTGAACCCCATCGAAGCGCTGCGCTATGACTGATAACCCTCTCACCGGCACGGTCCGCTTGAAGCGGCGCAATGCCGGAGCTCTCTCGAAGGGCGAGCCCAAAATTAAGGAGGCAACTATGAAAAAACGATTTCTCGCACTGCTGCTGGCGGTGTGCATCGGCGTGTCCGTGCTGGTGCTGCCGGCTTCGGCAGCGGGCTCCAACACGGCGGTGCAGACGGCGGTGACGCTGGGCGCTTTCTCCACCGAGGAAGCGGCCGGGCTGAGCACGCCGCTCACCCGCGGGCAGCTGGCAAAGCTGCTGGTGGCTTTTTCTGCCTACCACGATAACGCCAATACGCAGGGCAGCATCGGCACCCTGTATACCGATGTGAACGGCAGCAGCGCTTATGCACTCTATATCCGCATTGCAGTGCAGCAGGGCTGGATGAGCGGCTACACCGACGGTTCCTTCCGCCCGGATAACACCGTCACGCTGGAAGAAGCCTGCACTGCCGCCCTGACCCTGCTGGGCTACGATATCACCACCCTGACCGGCGGTTTTCCGGCAGCACAGCTGAACAAGGCCAATGCCATCGGCCTGCGGAGCAATCTGGGCTGCACGCAGGGCCAGACCATGACTCTGGAAGAGGGCGCAGTGCTGCTGTACAATGCCCTTACCGCAAATACGGCAGACGGCAGTGTGTACGGCACCACGCTGGGCTACACCGTGACGAACGGTCAGGTGGATGTTTCCTCCATCCTGCTCAGCAGTCTGGAGGGCCCCTTTGTGGCATCCGAGGGTGAGAGCCTGCCCTTTGTGCCGGAGGCCATCTACCGCAATGGCAGTGTGAGCACTTCGGCACAGCTTTCCGCCTATGACGTATACTATTACAATGCCAGCGCAAAGACGGTGTGGATCTACACCCGCAAGGCAGCAGGCCGGATCACGGCGGTGTCGCCCAGCGCCAGCGCACCCACCTCTGTTACCGTGGCGGGCACTAGCTACACCATTGCAAGCTCCTCGGCGGCGGCACAGCTGTCCAGCCTGAACGGCGGCGGTGTGGGGCAGGTGGTCACCCTGCTGCTGGGCATGAACAACGAGGCCGTTGCGGTGCTGACCGGCGATGAAGCGGACGAAGTGTTCTACGGTGTGGTGCAGACCGCCGCCCGAAGCCTTGTGGAGGAAAACGGTGCGGACGTCCGGCAGGCGGTGGCAGTCAAGTGCACCGACGGCGTTACCCGCACCGTGAATGTGGATAAAAGCCTGAATTACCCGGCAGGCTGGATGGTGAAGATCACGGTGAACGCTGAGGGTGAACAGGTGGAGACCATCACCAAAACCAGCACCTCCGGCACCATCAATGCAGACAGCACTGCTCTGGGCGGCACTGCCCTTGCAGACGACGTAGAAATTCTGGATACGACATCGGAGGGTGTGGCTGGGACGGTAAGTCCCAGCCGCCTATCGGGGGTAACACTTTCTGACGCCGATGTGCGCTACTACACCACCAACGAAAACGGCCAGATCGACCGCCTGATCCTGAACGATGTGACCGGTGATCTGTGGACCTATGGCGTGCTGGATGATGTGAAGAACCTCATCAACAACACCACGACCACCACCAGCGGAACGACCTCCTCCGGCATGACGGTCAGCACGGCGATCAAAAAACTTACAGGGAACGACAGCACCACTGGCACGACCGGCAGCAGCACCACCACCACGACAGATGATTCCCAGATCATCAGCGATGTGGCGGATATCGTGCTGCCCAGCACCGGCGATCTTTTGTGGGGCCTTGTGGACGGCAGCATTGGCAGCAGCCTGTGGGAAAGCGTGACCGGCAGCACCGATAAACTGGCAAGCTACCTGCTCAAACTGGGCGCCAACAATACCAGCGGCAGCCTGAGCACCGTGCTCAACTATCTGGGAAGCGGTGCAGATTACGTGTGCTACGTGAACGGCAAACAGACGACCTACAAGACCAGTACCAAATATCCGGTGCTGGCAGGCGGCATCGCCATTGGCACCAGCACCTCCGGTACGGTCAAGTCCATGACGCAGCTGCTGCCCGTAGTCATTGACAAGGTGGGTGCGGCCTCGGTCATGAGCGGAAACAAAAAGTACGAAACTGCCGATGAGATGCAGGTGTATCTGTGGTATAAAGGCACCTACTATCCCACCACTCTTTCTCAGGTGAACGGTGAGGAGTACACCCTCATCGGCTGGTACGATGGCGGCCTGCGCGCGGCAGGCGGCAAGATCCGCGTGCTGATCGCGGTCAGGAAAAACTGAATCCGGCCCCGCCCTCCCCGATGGGAGGGCTTTTGCTGTCCGCACAGCGCATACGGTCAAGCTGAAAAATGAATAAAATTTACGCACGTGATGATATCATTTTAGGCTGATTGAGCAAAGAATCGAAAGAAGTCCCATAATCATATTGACATAATGGGTAATGGGGTGTAAACTACATGCATCGGGTCGAGCAAATCCGAAAATTGAGATCATTCAGGGAGGAAACGGCTATGATGTGTTGTTGCGCAATGTGTTGTTGTACCGCAAACGCTTCCCGGACCGGCCGCCCTGCAGTATGGTATGCCGTGTGAGCATATCTGCAAATTCTGTGTGGGAACACGCAGAGAGATCTGACGCTGACCGCCTGGGAGCTTACTCGAAGAGGGAGCTTCCGGGCGTTTTGTTTTGACCCGCAAATCAGGATACAAGGGAGGAATCCGGCAATGGACTGGAATGCGATCCAGCAATATTTGCCGCTCTACCAGAAAGCAGCCGTGCTGACGGTACGGCTGGGCGTTGCAGGCATCATTTTTGCCATCATCATCGGGCTTGCGTGTGCGGTGATCCAATACGACAAGGTGCCGGTGCTGCGGCAGATCGTGGGTGTTTACATCCAGCTGTCCCGCAACACGCCGCTGCTGGTGCAGCTGTTCTTTATCTACTATGGCCTGCCTAAGGTGGGCATCCGGACCAATGCCGAGATCTGCGGCATCGCAGGTCTGGCGTTTCTGGGCGGCAGCTATATGGCCGAAGCATTTCGCAGCGGTCTGGAAGCCATCGAGCCCATCCAGACCGAGAGTGCCTACAGTCTGGGCATGGATCGTCTGCAGACCATGCGGTATGTGATCCTGCCGCAGGCAATGTCCACCAGTATGCCGGCCTTCATGGCAAACGTGATCTTCCTGCTCAAGGAGACCAGCGTGTTCAGCGCCATCAGCCTGATGGACCTGATGTTCACGGCCAAGGATCTCATCGGCATGTATTCCAAGACCATCGAATGCCTGTTCCTGCTGGTGGCGTTCTACCTCATCATCCTGCTGCCGGTGTCCATCGTGGGCAGCCTGATCGAAAGGAGGCTGCGCTATGCTGGATTTGGGTCTTGACGTCCTGTTCAAGGGCAAAAACATGGCCCGCCTGATGGGAGGTCTTGGCGTAGCTCTCAAGATCAGCGCGGCATCCGTGCTGATCAGCCTGCCGCTCGGCATTCTGCTGGGTGTGCTGATGACCTTCCGCAATCCCATCATCAAGGCGATCCTGCGGCTGTATCTGGAATTTATCCGTATCATGCCGCAGATGGTGCTGCTGTTCCTCGTCTACTTTGGCACCACCCGCGCGTTCGGGTGGAACCTTTCCGGCGAGACGGCATCGATCATCGTGTTCGTGCTGTGGGGCACTGCCGAAATGAGCGACCTTGTGCGCGGTGCGCTGATCGCCATTCCGAAGCACCAGTACGAGAGCGCTGAAGCGCTGGGTATGAGCCGCATCCAGACCTACTGGTACATCATCATCCCGCAGACGGTGCGCCGCTTGATCCCGCTGTCCATCAACCTGATTACCCGTATGATCAAAACCACCAGTCTGGTGCTGATGATCGGTGTGGTAGAGGTGATCAAGGTGGCCCAGCAGATCATTGAGGCCAACCGCACCGCAAGCCCCAATGCAGCCTTCGGCATCTATCTCACAGTTTTTGTGCTATATTTTCTTGCATGCTGGCCCATCAGCCTGCTGGCAAGCTATCTGGAAAAGAAATGGAAGTGACCGTGTATGGCAGAACCTATTTTGACCGTTGAACATTTGATTAAAGCTTACGGCGAGACCCCGGTGCTGGACGATATCAGCTTTGCCGTCAAGCCCGGTGAGGTCATCGTGGTGGTCGGCCCCTCGGGCTGCGGCAAAAGCACGCTGCTGCGCTGCCTGAACGGTCTGGAACCCACCCAGAGCGGCCGTGTGCGTCTGGGCAGTGAGACCGTTGCCTACGGCGGCAAAAACCTCACCCAGCTGCGCCAGCGGATCGGCATGGTGTTCCAGAGCTACGAGCTGTTCCCGCATATGACGGTGCTGGACAATGTCCTGCTGGCTCCCACCAAGGTGCAGAAGCGCCCCAAAGCAGAGGTGCAGCAGGAGGCCGAGGCCCTGCTGGACCGCGTGGGCCTGCTTGCCAAGAAAAACAGCTACCCGCGTGAGCTTTCCGGCGGACAGAAGCAGCGCGTTGCCATCGTGCGCGCACTGTGTATGCACCCGGAGATCCTTCTGTTTGATGAAGTGACCGCTGCCCTTGACCCAGAAATGGTGCGCGAGGTGCTGGACGTTATGCTGGACCTTGCCAAGCAGGGCAAGACCATGATCATCGTCACCCACGAAATGCAGTTTGCCCGCGCCATTGCCAACCGTGTCATCTTCCTGGATGGCGGCAAGATCGTGGAAGAGGCTGCACCGGCCGAGTTCTTTGACCGGCCCAAGACCGAGCGCGCGCAGCGCTTCCTGCGCACATTCACGTTTGATGCTGTGAAATGAGTCACAGATCAAGATAAAGACTGCGGGTGTTCCGCAGCCAATGGGAAAGATTTTGTAAAGGAGAATCCACTATGAAACAGTCTAAAATTTCTCGTCGTTCCTTCCTGCTGGGTCTGGGCGCAGTGTCCGCTGCTGCCGTTCTGACCGCATGCGGCGGCTCTTCTTCTGCTTCCACCGCAACTGCAGCATCTGGCAGCGCAGCATCCGGCAGCAGCGTGGTCTACCGCACGCTGGATCAGATCAAGGAGTCCGGCACCATCAATATCGGTGTATTCTCCGACAAGAACCCGTTCGGCTACGTGGATGAGAACGGCGAGTATCAGGGCTATGATGTCTACTTTGCCCGCCGTCTGGGCGAGGATCTGGGCGTAGAGATCAACTTTGTTTCTACCGAGGCTGCCAACCGCATCGAGTATCTGCAGACCGGCAAGGTGGATGTGATCCTGGCAAACTTCACCGTGACCCCCGAGCGCGCAGAGGAAGTGGACTTCGCTCTGCCTTACATGAACGTTGCACTGGGCGTTATTTCTCCGGACAGCAATGTTATCACCACTCTGGACAACTGGAGCGCTGACGACCAGATGATCGTCATTTCCGGCACCACTGCCGAGACCTACCTGACCAAGGAGTACCCCGACATTCCGCTGCAGAAGTACGATTCCTATGCAACGGCCAAGAATGCACTGGAGAACGGCAACGGCGTGGCATGGGCCAACGACAACACCGAGGTCATTGCATTTGCAAAGCAGAACCCCGGTTACACGGTCGGCATTCCCTCTCTGGGCAGTCAGGACACCATTGCTCCCGCTGTGAGCCAGGGCAACACCACCGTTCTGGATTGGCTGAACGAGGAGATCAAGGCTCTGGGCGAAGAGAACTTCTTCCACAAGGACTATGAGGAGACTCTGGTGGATACCTACGGCCTTGACTATGAGGACGAGCTGGTCGTTGAGGGCGGCGAGACCGCTTCCAGCGAGGCAGCAGCTTCTGAGGCCGCTTCCGAAGTGGCTTCCAGCGCAGCCGCACAGTAAATAAAAAACACCGAACGGGCAGGAGAGGGCTGAACCTTTCCTGCCCGTTTTTGCATTGCACCATCTGCCGGAACGTGCTATACTGGAACAAAACAACTCCTGTCCGAAAAAACCTGAAAAAGAGAGGATGTTCCCAATGAAACGTGCCTATACGAACGGGATCCTGCTGGATGGCACCGAGCAGATGCAGCCGGTAGCGCACAAAATCCTGCTGACCGAGGATGATAAGATCACTGCCATTGCCGATGAGGGTGTGGATCTGGATGGCTATGAGGTCATCGATCTGCACGGCAGCTATATCATGCCGGGTCTGGTCAATCTGCATGTGCATCTGGCGGGCAACGGCAAGCCCAGCGCAAAGCCGCGGGACAATGCTGCGCTGGTGCGCAAAATTCTGAGCAATGGCTTGACCCGTGCGGTGGCCTACAGGCTGGTGTGCAGCTACGCGAAGCTGGAACTGCTGGGTGGCGTGACTACCATCCGTACCGTAGGCGGCATTGCGGATTTTGACACTCGCTGCCGGGACGATGCCGCTGCAGGCAGACTGCTGGCACCGCGCATTCTTGCCGCCAACGAGGGTATTTCGGTGCCCGGGGGACACATGGCGGGTTCGGTGGCAGTTGCGGCCCATAACAATGCCGAAGCGCTGGCTCAGCTCAGAAAGGCCAGCGGTCAGAAGGTGGATCTTGTCAAGCTGATGATCACCGGCGGTGTGCTGGATGCCACGGAAAAGGGAACGCCCGGAGAGCTGAAAATGAAGCCGGAGATGGTCAAAGCCGTCTGTGCCGAAGCCCACAGGCTGGGCTACACCGTAGCGGCACACACCGAATCGCCGGAGGGCGTAAAGGTGGCGCTGGAAAATGGGGTGGATTCCATCGAGCACGGTGCAAAGATGGACGATGAGACGGTCCGCCTGTATAAGGAGCGGGGAGCCTTCCTGTGCACGACCATCTCCCCGGCGCTGCCTTATGCGCTGTTCGATACAGCGATTTCCGGTGCCTCGGAAAAGGATCAGTACAACGGCAAGATCGTGTTTGACGGCGTGGTGGAAAGCGCAAAGACCGCGCTTGCCAATGGCATCCCGGTGGGCTTGGGCAATGACGTGGGCTGTCCCTACATCACCCAGTATGATTTCTGGCGGGAACTGTGCTATTTCCATAAGTATTGCGGTGTGAGCAATCGGTTTGCCCTCTACACGGCGACCCTGCGCAATGCACAGTTGGCCGGAGCAGGAGATGTGACTGGTTCCATTGAGCCGGGCAAGAGCGCAGACTTTATTGTGACGAAGCACGATCCGCTGAAAGACCTGCGTGCGCTGCAGCATCTGGAGCTGGTGGTGTGCCGGGGCCATGTGGTCAAAAAGCCGAATCCCAAGCGCAATAAAACGGTCGATGCCCTGCTGGACCCGTATCTGGCATAAAATTGCGGAAAGCGATCAAAAGAAAAGCAAGGGGCTGCTGCACCAGATGACGTGCGGCAGCCCCTTGCTTTGCAGCGGAAGATTCACATGCTTGCCATCACAGCCAGAATGCTCTGCCAGCTTTTGTTCCGGGCGGGGGAAGTGTGAGCCGAACGGCTGCGGCTGACAGCTGTGGCTGTGCCGGAAGCGGCAGGGCCCATGGCAGTCAGCGGCACAGACGGATGGAAGAATACGGCGGTATCGCTGGCCAGCCACTGGGCCGCAAGGTGCGCGGCCTGCGGGTCTGCCTGCAAGGCGCGGCGCTCGCTTCCGGCCAGAAAATCTGCCAGCCAGTAGAGGATGGCGCTCAGCGGCTGACTGGGTGCAGGGCCCTGACTCCAGTAGGTCCAGCGGGCACCGGCCCCTACAAAACTCTCCACGGTAATAACGGCACCGGTGCGGGCGTTCTGGGGGATGCTGCCCTGATGATCGGCTCCTGCAAGGGCGCGCAGCTCAGACAGGATGCGCTGGGTGCGTGCCAGATCCAGCCGGTCTTCCCGGCAGTAGGCACGGAAATCGGTCTCGTCGATCAGGCCGTCTGCACTGGAAGGGAAGCGGCCTACCAGCTGCCCATCAGCATTGTGGCACAGCTGCCAGCCCTTGCGGAACAGCTGGAAGTTCAGGCAGCGGCGCCCCATGGTGGAGTAGCACAGGATGGAGGTACTCTCACCGGGCAGCTGCTTGAGCTCCAGACAGGCATCGTTGCCGCAGGTATCCTGCAGCTTTACCGTTAAAAGAAGCTGCGCACGGGGGTGCTGGGCAGACATGGCGTTGTGCATTGCGGTAAAATAACGGCTGGCGTCCATCGTGAGTTCCTCCCTGAAAGGCTGATACAGCGGTTCGTTGTATAACAGGCGGGTTCTGCAGCAGACAGCCCTGTGCACGGGGCGGCTTACGCAGGATTGTTTTATCTTGTGAACCTAGTATAGCATATCTCACAACGAAAAACAACTATAAGTTTATCAAAAAATGAAGAAATTTGCAGGATGCGGCAGGGTAAGCAAAACCCGGACGAAACACGGTTGTGATGCGGTTGTATAAAACGGCCTGCAGACGGAGAAAACTCTCTCGTCTGCAGGCCGTTGCTCTTATAAAACTCTTATTTCAGTCGCCCAGTTCCCGGATCTCGTTCTGGATCAGCCGCCCGGCAGCACGAGCCAGCTGGTCCATGCCGCGGATGCGTGCCATATTTTTGCCGTAGATCTGTGCAGCGGCACCGGCAGAGCTATCCTCGCCCATGAACACGGCAGACACCCGGATGCCCATGCGCTGCAGCGCACGCACCTGCGCGGCAGTGTCGGCCACACCGGCGGCGTCCTCGTAACCGCAGCCCAGCGGTTTTTCCGGGCTGGGCGGGATACGGCGGCTGTCGTTGGGCGAAGCATCCGTCAGTACGATGAGCAGGTGCCGCGGCGCAGGGCCGGGCGCATACTGCAAAAGGTCGCCTGCGGCCCGCAGGGCAAGGCCGTCACGGTTCCAGCCGGAAGCAAAATATCGGTTGATGTTCTGCAGGTTTTTGTCCGCAAAGCCCTTGAGCACACGCAGCACCGTGTAGCCCCGCAGGCTGCTGAAGCTGGACACCCGCACCGGGATCCCGCAGGCTGCAAGGCTCTGGGCCAGAATAGAGCCCTGCGCCGCAATGACCTCCTGACAGTGCAGGCGGGACGCAGATGCATCCAGCAGAAGATCCACCGTGAAGGAAGGCTGGTTTTCCTCCTCGGCGCATAAAAATACCCGGTCATCGTTCAAAAGTGGGGCCCGCCAGATGCGTCCGGCATTCAGGTTTCCGCTGCGGGCCACACGGGCGTTGGGCTGCTGATGCACCAGAATGCAGTTGCGGATCTGTTCGGTGAGCCGTAGCACGACGCTGCGGTGCAGTTCCCTGTTCTTAGCGTAGTAGGCGCGATTGCGGTCAGCCTGAAGTTCGGCCTGCTCAGCCAGATGTTTTGCCTCCGGGGTGGGGGCCTGCTCCGGGCTTGGCACACCGGCGCTGAACCACAAATGGCATCCCAGATGGTCGCCCACGCAAAGCTCCTGCTCAGCCTTGCGCAGCCGTTCCGGCGGGTAGAGGGAGCGGCCGAAGCAGCTTTCGATGTAGGCTCTGTCCTGCGCCGCATCCTGCTTCAGGGTGATGTGGGCCCTGCGCTTGTCCACCGCCAGTCCGCCGCCCACAGCATCCACGGAGCTTGAGTGCTCCACGGTCACGCGGTCCGTTTTGATCATCTGGGTGGGCATGGCTTTGGTGGCAAGTTTTGCCAGCAGGCCGTCCAGATGCAGATGCAAAGCTGCTTTCTGGTGCACAGTGCCGTCGAACAGGTTGAATTTTGCGTAGATCGATAAAATTTCAGCTTTCAGCTGTTCCGGCTCCGGCACATGCTGCGGGGCCAGCGCGGCGGCAAGGCCGGACTCGTAAGGGGTCATCACCGGGTCGGTGCGGCCCAGTACACGCCGCCAGCGTGCGGCCTGCATGGTGTAGACCAGCTGATTTTTTGCCATCCACTCCTGCCGCGAAAGCTTGTACTGGATGGCAAAGAAATAATCTGCATGGGCGTGGCGCAGTGCTTCCAGCACCGGGCGGCGGGGCAGCTCCAGCCGATAGGCTGCATTTTCCAGATACAGCCATGTCATGTCGTCCAGCATCGTCTGCCGCAGATCACTGTCCCATGCATCAAAGATGCTGCGGATCAGCGCGTCACCGTAATATTTGTGGATGAGGCCCACGACGGTGTTCATGTAAAAATCGGTGGTGCCGTCGGTATAGCGGGCCAGAAACAACGGCTCAAAGCCATAGGCTCCTGCAGCAGCCCAGACCTGATTGGCCGCACGCCGCTCCTGAGCGGTGTAGCTCTGGGCGTCCATCAGCCAAAGAGCTTGGCGGCATCCAGCTTGGCAGGAATACGCGCCGCGATCACATCACGGATCAGGCCCTGCTCGTAGGAGTCAAAGGCTTTGTTGGTGATGCCCATATCCAGTGCCGCGCCTGCCGGGATGCCGCGCCGGATCAGCCGCAGGGCATCCAGCATGCCGCGCAGGTCCAGCGCCTTGGTGGAAATTTCCGCACTGTCGCACTTTTTCTGCAGGTCAAGGAACAGCAGTGCAAACTGGCGCACATACTTGGAAGCAAGATCGGGGAACTGCGTCCGCAGCAGCTTTTCCAGATCGTCCTGCGTAATGGTGGGCATCTGGATGACCACGAAACGGGAGGTGAGGGCCTCGTTCAGCTCCCGGGTACCGGCATAACCGTAGTTCATGGTGGCAATAAAGCGGGTCTCCTCCGCCAGCGGGATGCGGTCGTAGCCGGGCACATCGATGGCGCGGCGGAAGTCCAGCACCGCGTGCAGCACGGCCAGCGCTTCGTTTTTGGCCATGTTGATCTCGTCCAGCACACCAAAGCCGCCGCACTGGGCGCAACGGTATACCGGGCCGGGCCGGAACACCACCTGACCGTCCGCAAAAGTGTCCATGCCGATGAGGGACGCCGCATCCATGTTCACATGGAAGGAGATGTCCCACGCAGGACGGCCAAAGGCGGCGGCAAGGTTCTCGGCCAGCACGTTTTTACCGGTGGCTTTTCCGCCTGCCAGCAGCAGGTTTTCGCCGCAGAGCAGTGCCGCCAGCGCCTGCTCCCACACCTGTTTGCCGTAGTAGGTAAAGGCAGGGGAAGGGATGCGCGGGCGCAGTGCGTCCGGCAGGGCATGGGTAGCGCGGTACTGTTGGACTGCTTCCAGCAGGGCGGGGTCTACCCCTTCCTGCCGCAGAGTTTCAAGGAGATCAGACATTTGTACAAACACCTCGATTTTGCCGGTTGTCTGGCACAAACCGGCTGTTCAGCTTTATCATAGCACAATCGTGGGGATTTGTGTAGGGGGCATGTGGCGAAAAAATGGCAAAGAGAGGCGGCCCCAAACAGGGACCGCCTCTCTTTATGAAGAAAGAAGAAATGGAAAAACGCTTAAGTTATGCCGAAAAATCGCGCTGGATCAGGCGTTATCCAGACCTGCCATCTGCTTGACAGCCTTCATGGCGAAGGTCAGGGTGCGGCCCATGGCCACACCGGCCATCAGGCAGGGATAGTTGTTGGCAAAGAAGCTGCCGGACATATCACCGGTGATGTACAGGCCCTCCATGGGCTGGTTGTTGTTGTCCAGCGCCTGACCCTTTTCGTTGATGGCAATGCCCTGCTCGGTGGTCAGCAGAGAGGCACCCAGCCAGCAGCCGTAGAAGGGCGCAGTGCGGATGGCACTCAGGCGGTAAGCGGGCTTGCCGAAATCCTCGTCGTTCTGCTTGTCGTACAGCTCATTGTAACGCTCCACGGTAGCAAGGAAGGTGTCCTTGGCAGCACCGGTAAAGCCCATCTTGTCGGCCAGCTCGTCCAGCGTATCGCACTTGAACAATGCCCCGGCCTCAATAGCCTCGTCCATCTTACCCTGAATGTACTTCTCGCCGCCGTTGCGGGTCTGGGCAGAGCAGCCGATGGTGTGGAAACGCTTTGCGTCCTCCAGAATGTTGGCATCGCAGATCTGTGCATAGACGCGGCCCGGCTGGTGGGCAGCAGCGTAGACGATATCGTTGTAGGGGCAGCTCTCGTTGGCAAAGCGTTCGCCGTTGCGGTTCACCTTCAGGAAGGGCTGGGTACCGGGGTTGTACTGGCGGATCTTGCCGGGGAAGGCCTTGCCGCCAAAGGCGGAGTCGCTATCCACATAGCCGCCATCCACGCCGGGGGCAACAACGCCGCGGTCAAACAGCATGGGAGCGGCTTCCTTGTCCAGATTGGCACCGGCCCACACAGCAGCGCGGATACCGTAGCCCTTGTCGGCGGGGGAGTAGGAGCAGGCAGTGGTCACGCTGGTGCCCAGCGGGTCCAGCTGCTCCATCATGTAGGGGTTGCCGGGGAAGCCGCCGCAGGCCAGCAGCACGCCCTTGTTGGCGTTGTAGCGGATAAAGTGGTCATCTTCGGTGCTCTGGGCGATGATGCCGGTAATGCGGCCCTCGCTGTTCTTTTCCAGTTTGGCCAGACTGGTCTTGAAGTCTACATCGTAGCCCAGCTCCTGAATGTACTGCAGCAGCAGCTCGTTGCGGGCCAGACCGGATGCGCTTTCGCTGGCCATGTAGTTATGCTCCTGCACAGGGAAGAGGTAGTCGGTATTGTGCTCGGCATTCCCTGCAGGCCATGCAGCCTCGCTGCCGGAGGTGAAATCGCATACCCAGCCGTACTTATCTTCCAGAATGCTGCGCATGAAGTCGTGCATGGCGGCAGACTCGTTGATCCAGGTCTTGACAACGCGCTGATCGCACTTGCCGGAGGCGTAGCGGGAGATCTCGCTCAGCAGCTTGGCGCGGTCGGCGGGCTTTTCACCGGCCTCCTTGGCGGCAGCGGAGTCGATAGCGCCGTACCAGTGGCGGGTGTCCTGTACGTTGGCATTCTGCTCAATAACGCGGAAATTCAGGCCGTTCGCAGCTGCATAGGCGGCAGCAAACATACCGCCGTTGCCTGCACCCACAATGAGGATGTCGGTGTCCACGGTCTCGGTGATGGCAGCCTCATCGATATCAGGCTCTTTGCCCAGCCAGTCGTTTGCGTCGCCTGTGGGCAGCTGCACGCTGGACACCACGGCCTCACCCTTTGCCTGTGTGTAGCAGCTCTTGGCAGCCTTCATCACGGCGTCGGAGGTGATGGTAGAGCCGGAAACGCCGTCGATCTCGGCAGAACCGGCAGCCATCAGCTGCTCACGCAGCTCATCGGCAGCGGCAGCGCCGAAAGAGGCGGTCTCGCCGGAGGTATCCACCACCACGTCGGTGACAGCGCTGTCAGAGAAGGTCATGGTGACCTTGACGGTGGAGGAGATGCCCTCGGCGGTGCCCTCGTAGGTGCCGGGAATGTACTGACCGGCAGCACCGGAGGCAGTGGAGCTGGAGGCGGAATTGCAGGCAGCCAGTGCGCCGGCAGTGACACCGCTCATGGCGGCGGCAGCGGCGATCTTCAGAAAGCCCTTGCGGGAGATCTTGTTCATAGGTACGCTCTCTTTCTCTTTTCTCTTCTTGCTTTTCTTCTCATCGCGCAGCAAGGTAAAAACCACTTTGCTGAATCTTTAACAATTGTAGCGTAGAGTGACGCACTTTACAATTCAATTATGTTATATTATAATTTAGGAAATCCTAATGTAAAAAAGCGAGGATGCGCAGATGAACCAGAGTGCACTGGAAGGATTTGTGAAGATCGTAGAGATGGACAGCTTTTCGGCAGCAGCAGAGGCACTGTATCTTTCGCAGTCAGCGCTTTCGCAGCAGATTCGCACGCTGGAGGGGCAGCTGCAGTTTGAACTGTTTCAGCATGTACCGCGCCGGGTGATCCTGACCCCGGCAGGCCGGGACTTTTACCCCAAGGCAAAGCAGCTGGTGGCATTGTATCAGGAGGCGGTGCGCCATGCCCGTGCGATACAGCAGCAGGAAAACCCGCCGGAACGGCATCTGATCATCGCAGGGTGTCATGAGGCAATGCGGATGTTCGTGTACGACCTGTTTTCCCTGACAAGTGACCTGTGCCTGCAATATACCCCTATTCTGGGGTGGTGTGCCAACCGCAGCGAGGTCTGGCGCAGCCTGAAAAAAGGGGAGATGGATCTTTCCTTCCAGCTGGAAAGTGCAGAGTTCTACGCGCAGGGGCTTACCTTTGTGCCGCTGTTCTATATGCCGGAACTTTGCATCCCCATCCACCCGCCCGCTGATATGCCGGTGGGCAGACTGACCTTGGAACAGGCATTGCAATACCGCTGGCTGCCCATCAAGGAGATGTACCAGACTGTCTACGAAACAAACCTGCTGCAGGAGGGAATGGACCGAGGGGTGGAGTTTACGCCGGTGGGCGGTATCCGCAGTGCAGCCTACGGCGACCCGGCAATCAAGATGATCCCGCCTTTCTACTACCGCAGACCGGACCTCAGTTTTGTGCGGGTACTGGACTGGGGCAGGGGACACCGGTTTGGCATCGTGCTGGGGCAAAAGCGCGAGGATCCGGTGGTAATGGCCTATGTCCGCGCGTTGCAGCAACAGCTGCCGTCTCTCTCAGAAAAGCTGTTCGGCTTGAAGCTGGAACCGGTGGAGGAATCATAAAGAAAAGACGAAAACCCTCTCAGGCACTTTCGTGCCAGCTCTCCCGAAGGGAGAACTTGACCGACAGATGTAGAAAAGCTCCCTCTCTCGGGGGAGCTGGCATCGCGTAGCGATGACTGAGAGGGTAAACAAATAGCACCTGCTGCCCTCGGAAAGGAAGGCGGCAGGTGCTATTTTTGTGCTTATACTGCGATGGCGGCAGCTTACTCCACCACGTCCTCGAACTGGCTGTTGTACAGATCGGCGTAGAAGCCGCCAGCTTCGATCAGCTGGTCGTGGGTGCCCTGCTCCACAATGTCGCCATCTCGCATCACAAGGATGAGGTCGGCGTCCCGGATGGTGGAAAGACGGTGGGCGATCACAAAGCTGGTGCGGCCCTCCATCAGGCGGTCCATGGCGGTCTGGATGCGCTGCTCGGTGCGGGTATCCACACTGCTGGTGGCCTCGTCCAAAATCAGGATGCGGTTGTCGGCCAGAATGGTGCGGGCGATGGTGAGCAGCTGCTTCTGGCCCTGACTTACGTTGGAAGCATCCTCGTTCAGCTCCATCTGGTAGCCGCCGGGCAGGGTGCGGAT
This sequence comes from Faecalibacterium sp. HTF-F, assembly GCF_023347535.1. NCBI lineage: Bacteria > Bacillati > Bacillota > Clostridia > Eubacteriales > Oscillospiraceae > Faecalibacterium > Faecalibacterium wellingii. The sequence goes on along the minus strand of NZ_CP094473.1, from coordinate 1,587,319 downwards.
AAAGTGGTCGGCGTTGGCAGCCTTGGCGGCGGCGATCACTTCTTCATCGGTGGCATCCAGTCGGCCATAGCGGATGTTCTCCATGATGGTGCCCTTGAACAGCCATGTGTCCTGCAGCACCATGCCGAAGCCCTCACGCAGGGCGCTGCGGTCAAAGTCCCGCACATCGTGGCCATTCAGGGTGATGGAACCGGAATCTACATCATAGAAGCGCATGAGCAGCTTGACCATGGTGGTCTTGCCTGCGCCGGTGGGGCCGACGATGGCCACCTTCTGGCCGGGCTTGACCTCACAGCTGAAATCGTGGATGACGGTCTTGTCCGGGGTGTAGCCGAAGCGGACATGGCTGAATGTCACCTGTCCGTCGATACAGGCAGGGTCCGCGCGGCGGGCCGGGTCTGCCTGCTGGTCCTCTTCCGGCTCGTTCAGAAACTCGAACACCCGCTCAGCGGCAGCGGCCATGCTCTGCAGCATGTTGGACACCTGAGAAAGCTGCTGGATGGGCTGGGTGAAGTTCTTGACGTACTGGATGAAGGCCTGAATGTCGCCGATGGTAATGATGCCGTTTGCCGCAAAAATGCTGCCCACGATGGCCACCGCCACATAGCCCAGATTGCCCACAAAGTTCATAATGGGCATCATCAGGCCGGAGAGGAACTGGCTTTTCCACGCAGATTCATACAGCTTGTCGTTGGCGGCGTTGAAGTCATTCAGCACCACGGCTTCGCGGTTGAAGGCTTTGACCACGTTGTGGCCGGAGTAGACTTCTTCCACCTGACCGTTTACGACGCCCAGAATGGCCTGCTGGGACTTGAAGTATTTCTGGCTGAACCGAACTACGATGAGCACGAGCACCAGCGAGACGGGCAGGATCAGCAGGGCAATCAGGGTCATCTTCGGGCTGATGGATAGCATCATGACCAGCACGCCGATCATGGTGGTCACGCTGGTGATGAGCTGGGTGATGCTCTGGTTCAGGCTCTGGCCCAGCGTGTCCACATCGTTGGTGATGCGGGACAGCACCTCGCCCACGGTGCGCTTTTCAAAATAGGCAAGGGGCAGGCGGTTGATCTTTTCGCTGATCTGACGGCGGAAGTCGTAGCACACCTTCTGCGAAAGACCGGTCATCAGCCAGCCCTGAATAAAGCTGAATGCGCTGCTCAGCAGGTACATGCCCAGCAAGAACAGCAGGATGCGGCCGATATACACAAAGTCGATGCTGCCGGTGCCGCGCAGCTTGGCGATCCAGCCGGTGGCAAGGGCCGTGGTGGCTTTTGCCAGCACCTTGGGGCCTGCGATGTTGAAGATGGTAGAAAGAATGGCAAATACAATGGCGGTAACGAGCGAAAGGCGGTAGCGGCCAAGGGTGCGCACAAGCTGCAGCAGGGTGCCCTTGAAGTCCTTGGCGCGTTCGGTCGTCATGCGTCCGGGTCTTGGCATATCACTCACCCTCCTTTTCCGTATTCAAAGTATCCAGAGCCAGCTCCTTCTGGCTCAGCTGGCTGCGTGCGATCTCCTGATACTCCGGGCAGGTGACCATCAGCTGGGCATGGGTGCCCTTGCCCACCAGACGGCCCTCGTCCAGAACCAGGATCTGGTTTGCATGCAGTACGGTGGAAATGCGCTGTGCTACGATGATCACAGTGGAGTCGCCGGTCTCAGCTTTCAGCGCACGGCGCAGGGCTACATCGGTCTTGAAGTCGAGGGCAGAGAAACTGTCGTCGAACAGGTAGATCTTTGGCTTTTTCGCAATGGCACGTGCGATGGAAAGGCGCTGCTTCTGGCCGCCGGACACATTGGAGCCGCCCTGTGCGATAGGGCTTTCGTAGCCCTGCGGTTTTGCATCGATGAACTCGGTGGCCTGCGCAATGGCAGCGGCCTTTTTCACGTCGGCATCGGTGATGTGCTCCCCGCCGAACTTCAGGTTCGAGCCGATGGTGCCGCTGAACAGCACACCTTTCTGGGGCACATAGCCCAGCAGATCGTGCAGCTGTGCCTGCGGCATATTGCGCACATCGATGCCATCCACGGTTACACTGCCGTTTGTCACATCGTAAAAGCGGGGGATAAGGTTGAGCAGGGTGGATTTGCCGCAGCCAGTGGAGCCGATGATAGCGGTGGTCTCGCCGGGCTTTGCAGTAAAGCTGATGTGCTCCAGCGCATCGCTGTCCGCACCCGGGAAGCGGAAGCTCACATCGTGGAACGCCACCTCACCCTGCCAGTTTTTGTGCTCCTGCGCGGGCTCTGCAGCAGCTTCGTCCGGGTCGTTGATGGTGGCTTTGGTACGGATCACCTCATCGATGCGCTCCGCAGCCACACCGGCGCGGGGCAGCATGACGGCCACCATGGCCAGCATCAGGAAGGACATGACGATCTGCATGGTGTAGGTGATGAAGGCGATCATCTCGCCCACCTGCATGGTGCCGGTGTCCATGGCCTTGCCGCCGAACCAGACGATGAGCAGGCTGGTGCCATTCATGATGAGGGTCATAAAGGGCATCATGGCCACCATGGCACGGTTGGTGAACAGCTGGGTGCTCATCAGGTCTTTGTTGGCCTTGTCGAAGCGCTCCTCCTCAAACCGTTCGCGGCTGAACGCGCGCACCGGCATGATGCCGGTCAAGATCTCGCGGCTGACAAGGTTCAGCCGGTCCACCAGCTTCTGCATGATCTTGAATTTCGGCATGGCAATGTTCATCAGGAAGAGGATGAGCAGCAGCAGAACGGCCACGTCCAGCACAATGATCCAGGAAAGGCCGGTGCTGCTGTTCAGCACATGCAGCACGCCGCCAATGCCCAGAATGGGCGCATAGGCCACCATGCGCAGCAGCATGACGCAGACGAACTGCACCTGCTGGATGTCGTTGGTGGTGCGGGTGATGAGGGATGCGGTGGAAAAATTCTCAATCTCTGCATTGGAGAATCCGATGACACTGGCAAAGGTCTCCCGGCGCAGGTCGCGGCCAATAGCGGCGGACACGCGGGAGGCGAGGAAGCCCACCGCAATGGACACGGCCGCCATCAGCAGGGTGAGGCCCAGCATCTGGCCGCCTACGCGGTAAAGGTAGCGCATCTGCACATCGTGGGCAACGCCCTGTGCCTCGTATTCCAGCTGCACCAGCAGCACGGACTGACTTTTGAGGTTCTCCATCAGGGTATCATCCAAGCTGGCAAAAGCACCGGCCAGCTGCTGCCGGACAGCTTCGCGGGTAAACCCGGGCATCTGGCTCATGGCGGCAAACTGGGCGCACACGGTGTCCAGATCCTCAGCAGTGGGGGTGACAGTCTCGGTATCCGTGGTGGTGCTCCCAGAGGATGCCGCCTGCATGTCGGCAAGGCCGGTCATGCCCAGTGTGTCCTGCCCGGCGGGGGTGTTCGCTGCCTGCGCAGCCGCCATATACAGCACGATATCCGGCGTGGTGACGGCATCCTCCAGCGCGGCGCGCTCGTCGTCGGTCAGGTCGGTGCGCAGCTTCAGCACACCGTCGTCCTGAAGATAATACCCGTAGGCGTTCTGGAGTGCATCGGCGTCCTCTTCGCTCATCAAAAGTGTGAGGGCGTCCAGCGTGCTCTGGCGTATCGTTTCCGGCAGAGGGCTTTCAATGCCGCCCTGCTGGATGCCGGTGTCCACGATCCTGCTGGTGTAGTCCGGCAGCGAAAGATCGCAGTACGCCTGCACGAACAGCAGCGCGAACACCACAAGACAGACGGCCCAGTGCCGGGCCAGCTGCTTGAAAATTTTCGTCATGGTTCGGTTCTCCCTTCGTTGTTTTTTGCTTCACGGGAAGCGTTTTCCGCAAGAATGGCGTCCATCAGTGCACCGCGCAAAACGTTCATCTGCTGCACCTGCTCCGGTGTCAGCCGGGCCATCACACAGGCAAAATAATCGCTGAGGGCATCTTCACACCGGGCGCAGGCGGCGTAGCCCTCCGGCGTGATGCGCACCAGCGTTTTGCGCCGGTCAGCCGGGTCCGCTTCGCGCAGAACAAGGCCGTCCTGTTCCAGCTGACGCAGGCCGCGGCTGATGGCCGGCAGCGGCTGGTGTGCCTCCCGGGCAAAATCGGAAACATACACCGCTCCGTCCTGCCCGCGGGTGCTGATCGTGTGAGCCAGACCCTCCAGCATGGGAAAGTGGCACTTGGGACAGCCCCGCAGAGCCGCCTTCATGCCGGCCCGGGACGCCTTGCTCAGCCGTCCGAAAAAATGGCACAGGCCGTGAAAGCTCGCGGCGGCTTCGGTCTCGTTCAACATTCTATCTCTCCTCATTGCAAAATACTTAACAGCTGTTAACTATTAACGCCTGACAATAATATTCCTCCTGCACCCAGAATGCAAGGGCGGTTTGGGATAATTTTAAAAAAGTTCACAAAAAGGGAAGGAAGGCAGAAAGCCTGAACAGCCCGGCAGCTGCATAAATAGAATAAGAAACGTTTCTGCGGGAGGGACGGCATTGGAACAGGGACTGAAAGGAATCTTTGCGCTTTTTGGCGGGCTGGCATTGTTTTTGTATGGCATGGATGCGCTCAGCCGCAGTCTGGAAACAGCGGCGGGACAGCGGATGAAGCGGCTGCTGATGGTGTTGGCAGGCAGCCCGGTGCGGGGCGTGCTGGCGGGGGCAGCGGTCACGGCGGTGCTGCAAAGCAGCTCGGCAGTTACGGTGATGGTGCTGGGCTTTGTAAGTGCAGGCCTGCTGACCCTGCGGCAGGCGGTCCCGGTGATCTTTGGCTGCAACATCGGAACCACCATTACCGCACAGCTGTTGGCCTTCCGGCTGGAAGACGTGCGCGGCCTTGTGCTGCTGGCCGGGCTGCTGCTCTGTTTTGCCTGTGCGGGGCAAAAGGCCCGGGCTATTGGCCGGGCGGTGTTCGCCTTTGGTCTGCTGTTCGAGGGCATTGCCGGTATGAGCACGGCGCTGGCCCCGCTGGCACAGAGCCCGGTGTTTGCGCTCTGGCTGGCACGGGTGCGGCATCGTCCGTGGATGGGCCTGCTGGCAGGCCTCTGCATGACCCTGACAGTGCAGAGCAGCTCTGCCACCATTGCGGTGCTTCAGAGCGTTGCGGCCCGGCCCGGGCCGCAGGGCGGCAGTCTGCTGGGCCTTGCAGGGGCACTGCCGGTGCTGCTGGGGGATAACATCGGCACCACGGTCACGGCGCTGCTGGCATCCATCGGGCAGAGTCGGGACACAAAACGGGCGGCGGCGGCCCACGCTCTGTTCAACCTGACCGGTGCGGCGGCGTTCTGCGCCCTGCTGCCGTGGTATGCGGGTCTGGTGGCAATGATCTCGCCCAAAGGGCCGGAGCTGGAAGTCATTGCCCGGCAGCTCGCCAACGCGCATACGCTGTTCAACCTCATCTGCACTGCGGTGTGGCTGCCGCTGACCCCGCTGATGGTGCGTCTGGTCTGCCGCCTTGTGCCGGATCGCCCGCCCAAAGCCCGGAATAGCTGAGAAATCCGGCACATCCCGCCTGCGGGGTCTGGCACGGCAAACCTGCCAAAAATCCAGCGCTCAAGCCAAATAACGAGCATTTTAAAGTTGATTTCCGGCCAAGAATGTGGTACACTGGATAGGTTATAGGAGTATAAAAATAGGGCGTGGATTTGGCGGTTTTGCAAACGACGAAAATACGTTGTTTTTAGTATAGTGAGGATGAAAAGCATGAAGGATATCACAACGGCACTGATGCAGCAGTTCCGCAGGGAACATAAGACGGCGCGGCGGTATATGGCACTGCTGCTGGCATTGGCGCTGCTCACCAGCCTGTTCGTTAACTGGCAGCTGCACAGCGTGGGCATTGCCCAAACGGCAGACTACCAGTGCGGCGAGATCGAGCACCAGCACACCGCCGAGTGCTATGAGAAGGTGCTGGTGTGCGGCTATGAGGAGGGCGAACCGGAGGACTGGAACGCCACAAAGCCGGACGACAGCGCATTCCCTGATGCGGATTATGGTGTGGAGCAGAGCGAGGCCGACATTGCTGCCCATTCGGCAGAGCCGGAGCCGGAGTACATTTTTGTGCCCCACCAGCACACCGACGACTGCTATCAGGAAGTGAAAACGCTGACCTGCTACGAGGAAGAGCATGTGCACACCGATGACTGCTTTGACCCCGAGGATGGCAGCCTGATCTGTGACCTGTTCGAGCACACCCACGACGACAGCTGCTATTCCATTGAATATGAGCTGGTGTGCGGTCTGGAAGAGGGCGAACTTGTGGAGGAGCCTAACCCGGACTATGTGCCGGTGGATGAGGAAGCCTCTGCGGTGTTTGACGATGCCGTGGCCCTTCAGCCCGTTGTGGACGACAGCAGTCTGGACACCCCGGTGCACCACCACACCGACGCCTGCTATGAGGAAGTGCTGGTCTGCGGCCTGCCGGAGCACCACCACACCGTGAACTGCCTGTCCGACCCGCTGGCGGATGTGGAGGACGAGGAGACATGGAGCGCAAAGACGAATGTTGTGCTCACCGGTGCGTGGGCCGACGACCTGACCGCTGTGGCAAAAAGCCAGCTGGGCTACCAGCAGAGCGAGCGCAACTTCCAGCTGGACGATGAGGACCAGACCACTGTGCGCCACTACACCCGTTACGGTGCATGGTATGGCAACGCCTATGGTGCGTGGGATGTGATGTTCCTGTCCTACTGCCTGAACTACGCGGATGTGCCGCAGACCATGGTGCCGCAGCGCGCCGGTGTGCAGGCCCTGCGCAGCGACCTGCGCGGGTCCGAGTGGCTGAAGGCGGCGGCAGAGGTTGAGCTTGTGCCCGGCGATATCGTGTTCTACAACAGCATCACCACCGAGACGGTGGCAGTGGAAGAGGACGTGCCGCAGATCATGGATGATTCTGCCGATGCAGACATTGCCCTGCTTTCGCTGGAACCTGCCGCCGCTGAGCCCCAGACCGAAGAGCGCACCGTCAGCACCGAGACCGTGGGCATCGTATCGGATGTGGACGCGGATACCGGCACCCTGACCGTGATCTCCGGCGACGTGGACGGCAAGGTGGCCGAGGTGTCCCTGCGTGCGGACGAGATCACGGATGTGATCGATCTGGCCGCAGCCCATAAGGCGCAGGAAGAGGGGGAAAGAGAGGAACCGGACGGCGTGGAACCGGCAGGGGACGAGGAAACCTCTCTTGTGATCTGGGCAACTGGTCCTGTATCGCAGGTCTCTCCGTATGCGGTGGCGCTGCTGTCCGATGAAGCCGCAGATGATGCAAGCACAGCTGCAGAAACGGTGCAGTCGCTGGATAGACATATCACCAGCGTAACATTCCAGAAGGAGATCGGAACGGGAAGCAATACGCAATGGACAGATATCCCCGAGGGTGAAACGGTGAAGGATGGCGATACCATCCAGCTCGTGGTGGAATTCAATTTGCCATACGGTACTTTCCCATCGGGAAGCGGCACGATGACGTATCAGCTGCCGGGCGGATTGAAACTGGATAAGAAGATCGAAACAGACTGGATCATAGATGCAGCAACCGGTAAGTCGATGGGTACTTATTCCATCGACACAAACGGCTTGGTCACGATGAACTTTACTGGGATCGGCAGCGGCGCAGCCTTTGACGGAAAACTGACCTTCAAAGCCAAAGCGGACCTCGCCACGGCCCCGGACGGCAAGATCAGCTTTGGAAACAATATGGAGCTGCAAGTTACCAAAAAAGATCCGGATCTGTCCATAAAAAAGGAACTCGCGGACTACGAGGGCAAGGGCGTAAGCTGGTGGAGCAACGAAACCAGCGGCTACTATGCCTATTGGAAGGTTACAGTATCTTCCGAGAACGGTTCCGGCGGCCCGGTGAAGATTAGCGACAAAATAACCGGCTTCCCGGCAAAGCATAATACCACGGATATCCCCATCAAGCTGATCAAGCAAGATGCGAACAATACCCAGACTGAGCTTTCGGTTGGGACCGAACCATACCAGTATACTGTTTCTGGAGATGGCAGCGAGTTGAGCTTCGCGGCGCTTCCGGAGCTGAAGGAGGGTGAAAAGTACATCCTGTACTACGCCACAAAGGCGGCGTCCAAAGAGCTGAAAGATGCGTGCAAAAATAATACATCGAGCATAATGTATAACGAGGCTAAGGCGGAAACCGATAAGGTGAAGGCGGTCTCCTCTGGCCGAAAGCAGATCACGTATAACTGCAATATCATCAAAAAGGAAGGCAAGTTGAATGCAGACGGCCTGATCGAATGGACAGTCGTAGTTCGTGCACCGCTGGATGGCTCCACGGATTTCCTGAAGGATTATACATTTCAGGATGTTCTTCCGGGGAACATCACTCTGTCCGGTGACATCAATGTCCAAATCGAGGGAGCGCAGACGACATACGTAACGATGAAGCCGGAAGATATGAAAGGTGGCGTTAAGCTCTCAACGCTGGACGACAACGCAAAGACCGCCTACCGCTTTACCATTACCTACAAGACCACTGTACCGACCGGAACAAATAGCGTTGAGAATACAGCGTCCGTTGATGGTATCAAGGCTTCTGATAAAGTTACCTTCGATCAGGGCATCTGGACACTGACCAAGACCCACAGCCGTACCGATAATAATAATATCGCCTACTGGGATCTGAGCGCGGTGAATGTGACCGGTGCCGACCATTTTGAGCTGACCGACACCATCGGAAACACCACCGACAGCAGCGGAACTGTTCTTCAGAACAAACACTACGCCATTGCTTCGGAGCTGCAGGAAGCGATTGAAAAGGGCCTGACACTGATTCTGACGGATAATCGTACGCTGAACTATCAGCAGGCGAAAGACTACCTGACGATCACCTATTTGGACGCATCAAATAATAAGGTTGAAGCGAGTGACAAGAACACACCTGTGCTGAGCTTTACCATTGCAGTGAAGAAGGCAGAAAACGGCGGCTCCATTGCTGTGCGTCAGATGGTGCTGAACGATGTGCCCACTCATGAAGTGCGCAGTGATAAGCCGGGAAATGCGGATTGGACCTTCACCAACAACGCAAAGATCACGCAGGACGGCAGCACAAAGGCGAGCGATTCGGCTGAGGATGTTTATCGCAGCAGTGTCTTTGAAAAATCGGTGGCTATCGATGGTAAGCGGCAGGATTACATTACCGGCGATACCACTGTGAATTATGACGATGTCAAGGATCAGAAGCTGCTGTACCGCATCAGGTTGGTGACAACGGGAACAGAAACAGGCAACATCGTTATCACGGATACCATGCCGACGGGAACCGAGTTGACTGTGAACGGCGATAAGCTCAGGCTCTACGTGGACAACGAGCAGTGCAGCTGGAACCCCGCTGAGCGATGGCATGTTACCTATGATGAAACTAATAAGAAGCTGACTGTAGAGGTGTACGGCTGCAACGACGGAAAGCAACACGTCATTGAACTTCTGTATGAGGTCAGCTTTAAGAACGACTCCCGCTGGAAAGATCTGCTCACATCGGATGTCGTCTACACCAACAAAGCAGAATGGGATGGTAAGCCTGCGGCTATCAAGACCACGGTGCACAAGAACATCGCTCCGCTGATAAAGACCGGCAAACAGCTGAAGGACAAAAATGGTAACTGGACGAACAATGTCACCTATACTGTCATCATCAACCCGGCAGCGCAGAAGCTGGGAACCACTGGAACACTGAAACTGCGGGATGAGGCAAAGATCATACGCGGTAACAGCTTCTACGGCCACAATGTCCGTCTGTACTACTACGAGCACGACAAGTACGAGCACGACAAGGATGTATCGAGCCTGACGCAGGTAAAAGAAGGACTTTATCACATTGACGCCCCCGAACCCGATTACTGGCTGTGCATGACCGTCCCGGACGGAGTTGCGCTGCTGCTGCAGTATGACATTGAATTCGACCCCGGTAGCTATACTGACCCCAAGCTGAGCAACACGGTTCAGCTGGAGGGTGTTGCTCAAGGTACAGCGGAGGACGTGAATTTTAAAACGAACGAGAGCAGTGTGCAGATCACCCGCGGCCAGCTGGTCATCCACAAAATGGATGCGGAAACCAGCAAGTTTCTGCCGGACGCGGAGTTTACGATCGACTCCTACAATAAGAACTTGGGTGAGTTTGAAAAATTTATGTCTGGCACGACCGGTGCAAACGGCGAACTGACCTTCAGCATTACAAGTGCGGAACAGACGCTGTCGCCGAATGTGCTCTACCGCCTGACTGAGACGAAGGCTCCGGACAACTATATTCTGGACAGCACGCCGAAGTATCTGTTCTTCTACGAGAAGGGCGCCGATCCCAAGGAAGCCTTCAAGACGGCTCTGGGCGATACTCCAATCACAGACCACGACAAGACCGTGACGGTGGATGACGTGACCTTCGGATGTTCGACCAATACCACACAGCTGACAGTCAGGAATACCTACAATCAGCTCACTGTCAAAAAATACTGGCTGAGTGCAGTGGACGGCAGACCGCTGGCGGAGGCAGACATTCCGGTGAAATCCATTCAGGTGGAGCTGTACCGTTATACGGAAGGCGAGACGGCACAGGACGCTGTGCTCATGGATACACAGTACCTGAACAAGGATAACGGCTGGTCGTTTACATGGTTCGGCGAAAATCAGATCCCGGCAGCAGATGAAGAGGGCCACAGGTACTACTACCTTGTAAAAGAAGTGACTAACGGCAACTGGGTCGCGGAGATCACCAACAACAGTGGCATCCAGACCGGCAAGATCTTCATCACCAACAAAGTCTACAGCGGCTACGTGCTGCCCTCCACCGGCGGCATGGGCACGGTGCCCTTTGCGGCGGTGGGCGGTATGCTGACCGTGGGTGCGGCCCTGCTGCTGGCCAAACGCAAAAAACACGAAGAGAAAGGGGAGTGAGCAGCCGATGGAACAGAAAAGCTTGCGCAGGCGGCTTGCAGCCCTGCTTTTGATGCTGTGCCTTCTGGTGGCAGGTGCACTGCCTGCCCTTGCCACCAGTGCGAACATCCGGCTGGTGGATGCCAGCGGGAACCCCGCCACCGGCACCATCCGCGTTGCGCTGTACGACAGCGCGAAGGATAAGGCCCTGAGCGGCGGTCAGCTGACGCTGTACCGCGTGGCTGAGGTGAAGCGCAAAAACGGCGACCTGAGCTTTGAATACTGCGGCGATTTTTACGGCTGCGGCATCGCGCTGGGCGACCTGACCGACAGCACGCTGGCAGACCAGCTGCTGGAATATATGCCGCAGGGCGCAAAGGGCACCACAAAAACCGTTGATGCGGACGGCAATGCCGCCTTTGAAGATCTGGAACTTGGCCTGTACCTGATCGTGCAGAGCAAGGCCTCCAATGGCTATGCGCCCATCAAACCGTTCCTTGTTTCCCTGCCCATGGCAGAAAACGGGAAATGGAATTATGAGGTGGATGCCTCCCCCAAGGTGGGCGGCTACACCCCCGTCAACCCGGATACGCCGCCTGTGCCGCCCACTCCCGTGCCGGACAAGCCCGGCACCCCGGAACAGCCCACGGAGCCCACAAACCCGGATACGCCCAAGAACCCGGACGGCCCGGATAGTCCGGTCTCGCCCGGCAGCCCGGACAGCCCGGTGGCTCCCGGCAATCCGGACAACCCGGTAGCCCCGGGAAACCCGGATAATCCCGCACTGGCGGGCCGTCCGGACGGCGCAGTCATGAGCGGTCTGCCTCAGACCGGCCAGCTGAACTGGCCTGTGCCGGTGCTGGCGGTCAGCGGTGTGCTGCTGTTTGCCGCTGGCTGGGTGCTGAACAAAAAGGAAGCGCTGCCATGAGACAGAAAATTGGAAAGATATGCATGGTGCTGGGTGCGCTGCTTATTTTGGCGGCAGCAGCGCTGCTTGCCTACAACAAGTGGGATGCGGCCCGCGCAGACAAGGCAGCACAGCAGGCGCTGGGAGAGCTGGAACAGACCCTGACCACAACGGTTGAGGAAAAGGCAAAGTCGGAGACCGTTGTGCTGCAGCCGGAGCTGGACCCTGCCCAGCCCATGACCGAGACGGAACTGGACGGCTGGAGCTACATCGGCTATCTGTCCATCCCCTCCATTGGACTCGACCTGCCTGTGATGAGCGAGTGGAGCTATGCGGGCCTGAAGATCGCGCCCGGCCGGTACTCCGGCTCCACCTACGCGGACAACATGGTGGTCTGCGCCCATAACTATGCAAAGCACTTCAGCCCCATCAAATGGCTGGCCGAAGGGGCACAGGTCTATTTTACCGATATGGACGGCATGCGGTGGAGCTACGAGGTCTCCTATGTGGAGAACCTGCAGCCTACCCAGATCGAAAAAATGACCGAAAAGACGGAAGATTCTGATAACTGGGACCTGACCCTCTTCACCTGCACCACCGGCGGCCGTGCCCGCTGTGCCGTGCGGTGCGTGCGGACAGGCTACCCGGTGCTCACAACGGAGACCGCAGAATAAGATGCAAAAATCCCCTGTGCGCTGGCACAGGGGATTTTTTATATCCGGTATTCAGTGGGCTGGGCCCATCTTCACAGGGGATTACTTGCTCTGGATGTACTCGTCAATGGCCTTTGCAGCAGCCTTGCCTGCGCCCATGGCCTTGATAACGGTGGCAGCGCCGGTCACGGCGTCACCACCCGCGTACACACCGTCACGGCTGGTCTTGCCGTCGTCGCCGTCGGTGACGATGCAGCCGTGCTTGTTGGTCTCCAGACCCGGGGTGGTGGAGCGGATCAGCGGGTTGGGGCTGGTGCCCAGACTCATAATGACCGTGTCCACGTCCAGCTCAAACTCGCTGCCCTTCTTCTCAATGGGGCGGCGGCGGCCGGAAGCATCGGGCTCGCCCAGCTCCATCTCGATGCAGGTGATGGACTTGACAAAGCCCTCGTCATTGGCGTGGATCTCCACAGGGTTGCACAGGGTCCTGAAGATGATGCCCTCTTCCTCGGCGTGCTCCACCTCTTCCTTACGGGCAGGCAGTTCAGCCATGCCGCGGCGGTAGACGATGTACACGGTCTCGGCACCCAGACGCAGGGCGCTGCGGGCAGCGTCCATGGCCACGTTGCCGCCGCCCACAACGGCGACCTTCTTGCCGGTGCGGATGGGGGTCTTGCTGGTGGGCAGATAAGCCTTCATCAGGTTGGAGCGGGTCAGGAACTCGTTGGCAGAGTAGACGCCCTTCAGGCTCTCGCCGGGGATGCCCATAAAGCGGGGCAGGCCGGCACCGGAGCCTACGAACACGGCCTCATAACCGTACTCGTCCATCAGCTCGTCGATGGTCAGCACCTTGCCAATGACCATGTTGCACTCGAAATCAACGCCCATCTTCTTCAGGCCGTCGATCTCCTGCTGCACGATGGCCTTGGGCAGACGGAACTCGGGGATGCCGTACATCAGCACGCCGCCGGCCACATGCAGGGCCTCGTAAACGGTGACCTTATAGCCCAGCTTTGCCAGATCGCCTGCGGCGGTCAGACCGGCAGGGCCAGCGCCGATGATGGCCACCTTGTGGCCGTTCCATTCGGGCACGATGGGGGCAGTGTGCACATTCTCACGGTGCCAGTCGGCAACAAAGCGCTCCAGACGGCCAATGCCCACAGGCTCATTCTTGATGCCGCGGGTGCACTTGCCCTCGCACTGGCTCTCCTGCGGGCAGACACGGCCGCAGACGGCGGGCAGGGAAGAGGAGCGGTTGATCACCTGATAAGCGGCTTCAAAGTCGCCCTCGGCCACATGACCGATGAACTCAGGGATATCGATGCCCACGGGGCAGCCGGTCTGGCAGGGCTTGTTCTTGCAGTGCACGCAGCGTTTTGCTTCGTTCACGGCCATTTCTTCGGTGTAGCCCAGAGCAACTTCCTTGAAGTTCTTGTTGCGCACATTGGGGTCCTGGGTGGGCATGGGGCACTTCTTCGGGTCCATATTGAAAGCCATCTTACTTTACCTCCTGATTGAGCAGATTGCATGCCGCTTCACGGGCGTGTGCCTCAAACGGGCGGTACATGGTGCCGCGGGCCATTGCTTCGTCAAAATCCACCAGATCGCCGTCAAAGTCGGGGCCGTCCACGCAGGCGAACTTGGTCTCGCCGCCTACGGTCAGGCGGCAGCCGCCGCACATGCCGGTGCCGTCGATCATGATGGGGTTCATGGAAACGATGCTCTTCAGGCCATGCTTCTGGCAGGTCTTGACCACAAACTTCATCATGATCAGCGGGCCGATGGTGATGACCAGATCGTACTGGTTGCCTGCGGCCACCAGCTCGTCCAGAGCGGCGGTAACAACGCCCTTGGTGCCGTAGCTGCCATCATCGGTCATAATGCGCAGCTCATCGCTGCAGGCCCGGAACTCGTCCTCCAGGATCAGCAGATCCTTATTACGGAAGCCGACCACGCTGTGCACCACACAGCCCTGCTCGTGCAGCTCACGGGCAATGGGCAGGGCAATGGCGCAGCCTACGCCGCCGCCCACGACACAGACCTTCTTCAGACCCTCCACCTCGGTGGCACGGCCCAGCGGGCCCACGAAATCGTGGACGCTCTCGCCGACCTTCAGGCTGTTCAGCTCCATCGTGGTACCGCCCACGATCTGGAAAATGATGTCCACAGTGCCCTTCTCGCGGTCGTAACCGGCCACGGTCAGAGGGATGCGCTCGCTGTCCTCAAACGGGCGCACAATGATAAACTGGCCCGGCTTTGCCTTTTTGGCGATCAGAGGGGCTTCAATGACCATCTTTGTCACGGTGGGGTTCAGCGCGACTTTTTCAGTGATCTTATACATCGTGTTTGCTCCTTTATGCTGGCATTTCCTATTTCTGCGCACGAAAACGCGCCTGCATGCCCTCGGCGGCATAACAGACGCAGCTTTTGCAGGCGACAAAATGACATTCTTATTATAATGGTTCCTACAGGAGAAAGCAACTAAATTTTCCTCGTGTCTGTTGCGGCAAACATGAATGAACGGCGGTGTCAGCCAGTGCAGAGAAGGCTTTTTGTGCGCAGACAGGCCTGTTTTGAATTTTTTTGCAAAAAATTCAAATTTGTGGTTGACAATTGCCGGGAGGTACGGTATAATAATCAGCGTCGCCGGTAAACAACCGGCACGAACACATGGAATGTGCGGCCGTAGCTCATCTGGTAGAGCGCCACCTTGCCAAGGTGGAGGTAGCGAGTTCGAGCCTCGTCGGCCGCTCCATTTGTGGAAGTTTAGCTCAGCTGGGAGAGCATCTGCCTTACAAGCAGAGGGTCAGCGGTTCGAGCCCGTTAACTTCCACCATGTGGCCCGGTAGCTCAGTTGGTTAGAGCACCAGCCTGTCACGCTGGGGGTCGTCGGTTCGAGCCCGATCCGGGTCGCTTCGTCGGAATGTCAGTCGTTTGTCTGGCAGTCTTACAAGTAAAACTGCCGTAACAAACTCTGAAATTCCTCCTCTTCCCCACAAAACTTTGCTTCGCAAATTTTTGCGGGGGCCCCGCTTGAAATACGAGCGGGAGGGTGCAGGGATAATTGCACCGCTTATGCCTCTGTAGCTCAGTCGGTAGAGCAGGGGACTGAAAATCCCCGTGTCATTGGTTCGATTCCGATCGGAGGCACCATATGCGGCCGTAGCTCATCTGGTAGAGCGCCACCTTGCCAAGGTGGAGGTAGCGAGTTCGAGCCTCGTCGGCCGCTCCAACACGAAGCCATCATCAATGCAGCAATGCAAAGATGATGGCTTTTTTGCTGTTGTTTCCCATTGCATCTCCTTCCTGTGAAAAAAGCAAAGCCGGAAAATCCGCAGATTTTCCGGCTTTGCAAATATAAAAAATTATTCCGCTGATATTGTCGGAGCGCACCCTGTGTGCGGAGACAATTTTAAATCGTTTCTTACAGGATCACATTTTTGATGAGCAGCGAAATGCTGCCGTCATCGCTGTGCAGAAACTCTACTTCATTTTCCGAGTTCAGCAGCTCGGTGGGAATCTTCACCTCAATGCCGTTTGCAGTGTGGATGCTGCGGCTCTCCATGCGGCGGATGCGCGCAGGGGTCACGGTCACGGGCTGCTCAGGCGCTTCCAGCACATCGCTCTTTTCTACGTAGTCGTCAAAGGGCACGGCGGCAAGGGGATATTCCTCCTCCAGCTGCTGGCGCACCTGCTGGATGGACACCTGATTGTCGTTGTCAGCGGCCTGATTTGCAATCAGCATCGCGACCTGAGCCTCTACGTGGGGCTGATCCGCGTAGTTTTCCTGCACGGCCTGAACAGCGGCTTCCTGAATGGCCTGCAGCTTCTTTTTCTCCGGCTGAGCGGTGGTGTACTGGAACACCACGGTGGAAAGATAAAAATCCTTGTGCCCGTCGATGTCGAATTTCTTTTCCAGCAGCTTCATGGTGTAATCGGTGAGATTCACGAGTGCGCCTTCCTCTACTTTGCCGCTCTGGCTGGGCAGACAGGCCCGCTGCTGTATGATGGAGTTCACCGGGGCACCCTCTACGGTCTCGGTGTAGTGGGTGTAGCCGTTTTTGTAGTTCAGCTTCAGGATGCCCAGCCACGGCTCGCCATCGCGGGTAAAATCCACCACCGCAAGGTCTGCCCCCGGGATGGTGGCGTGGGCGTGCATGTAGTCGAACAGCACCCCGGCAATGCGGCAGGAAAGATCCACAAAATCGTGATTGTGTTCCAGCTCATTTTTAAAGGCGGAATCCGGCAGCGGGCGGCACTGGCGGATATCGTCGCTGGCAAGCAGCTTTTCGATGTGATACTGGAAGTAAGCAGTCTTTTCAGCGGTCATTTCCATGCCGCCGCCGCTCAGCACAGGGGCGTCCATGGTGGTGTCCAGCACATGCAGGATAGCCTGATGAATAATGATCTCCACGGGTACAAAACCTCATTTCGTACAAAATCTTTTTTGCATACAGTATAGCACAGCATGACGCAAAAGGCGAGACCGCATCTTGTAAACAGCAGGCGGGAATGCTACAATAAGAGTAGAAAACTACCAAGGAAAGGGGACAAAAACCATGGAATTCCGTGATAAACCAATGGAAAACCTCATCCGCCTTCAGGAAAAGGATATCTGCAAAAATGCCCGCGCACTGCTTCTGGACGGTGAGAGTGTCGTGGGTGCCTACAAGACGGTGCGGGATCAGGTGATCTTTACCACCCACCGCATCATCATGGTGGATATGCAGGGCGTCACCGGTACCCGGCAGCAGATCTTTGTGCTGCCGTACCGCAAAGTGCTGCACTTCGGCATTCAGACGGCAGGCTTTGGCGACCCGGTGCAGGCATCGCAGCTGACGGTCTGCTTTGCGGACGCACACGAGGCAAAGTTCGGCTTTATCGGCCAGCAGGAACTGTTTGCGGTCGCCAATGCCATCAGCCGGTGCATCCTGTAAATAACTCCTCTTAAAACAGCAGGCTCCCCGCCCGAGACCGGACAGGGAGCCTTTTGCTGTATACGAAATGGGAGAATGGCAGAATTAGCAGCGGCTTGTTTTGCGCACCAGCTGTTCGTGCATGAACACCATGAACACCAGCAGTGCCAGCAGATAAAATGGGAACAGCGCAGGAGTGATGTTGTTTGCCAGCAGCCCGAACAGCGGCGGCATGGCCAGATTGCCCACATAGGCGCTTGCCATCTGGATGCCAATGACCGCCTGCGATCTGTCTGCACCGAAGTGCTCCGGCGTGGAGTGGATGATGCTGGGATAGATGGGCGCACAGCCCAGCCCCACCAGAACAAGACCGCACAGGGCAAGCATCTGCGGCCCGGGCAGCAGCAGGGCCAGCACGCCTGCAGCCAGAATGCACTGACCCATGCGGATCATCTGCGTATCGTTGAATTTCAGGGTCAAAAAGCCGCAGGCGGCGCGCCCGGCGGTGATGCCGATGTAGAACAGGCTGGCAAAGCTGGCGGCAGTGCCGGCGGCAACACCTTTCGTCAGCGTGAGGTAGCTGCTGGCCCACAGACCTGCTGTGGTCTCCAATGCACAGTAGCAGAAGAAGCACAGCATCACCTCTCTGGCACCCGGCAGACGGAATACCTGCCCAAGGCTCAACACCTGCGGCGAGGCAGTTTCGGTGTCGGTGCCTGCAGTACGGCTCTGCCATAGCGGCAAACTGAAAAAGAGCACTGCACTCAGCAGGATCTGGAACAGGGCGATGCACCGGTATCCGGACGTCCACGGTCCGCCGCCTGCCAGCACCCGGCCCATGACCATGGGGCTGATCATGGTACCGATGCCCCACATACAGTGCAGCCAGCTCATGTGGCGGCTTTTATAATGTAAGGCAACATAGTTGTTCAGGGCCGCGTCCACGCTGCCTGCACCCAGCCCATAGGGCACGGCCCACAGGCAGAGCATCCAGAACTGTGTGGAGACCGAAAAGCCGAACAGCGCGGCAGCTGTCATGGCCACACTGAGGACGGTCACTTTTCCAGTGCCCAGCGCACGGGTGAGCCGGTCGCTGTTCAGGCTGGAAACGATGGTGCCAAAGGAGATGATCATGGAGATCAGCCCCGCATAGGACACCGGCACACCGAGCGCCGGATACATGGAGGGCCACGCCGACCCCAGCAGGGAATCCGGCAGGCCCAGACTGATGAACGAGATGTAAATGATCGGAAGCAGAAGCTGTACCATAAACCTTGAGTTCCTCCGGGAAGCATGTTATACTTGCAATGCATCTTGTGCTTTGCTGATGTAATAATATCACACATCAGGGCTGAATGTTAGGATAAAAACGCCCGATTGATACAACAAAACCGGCGCGGATGCGGATGTGCACCTTGAACGAAAGGAGATGGCTGATCGTGGCATTTCAGACCAGCTGTGCAGCAGCGGGCGGGCTCAACTGCCCGCCGGATATTGTGGCGGATAGCGAGGGCAGGGAGCTGGTGCAGCACGGCAGCGCACTGTTTCCCATTGCCTGCTATGCAGAAGACCTCAAAAGCTATTCGGTAGCATGGCACTGGCATGAAGAGTTTGAATACATCCTTGCCGTAAAAGGCCCGCTGGCGGTGGACGTGAACAAAGCCCGTCTGATTTTGCAGACCGGGCAGGGCGTGTTTGTCAATTCCGGAGTGTTCCATGCGGTGGAGCAGGCGGAGACCGGGGATGCTTTGCTGCATTCCGGGGTATTCCATCCGCGCCTGATCGGCGGCATGGACACCATCTTCTGGCAAAAGCTCGTGCACCCGCTGCTTCAGCCGGGAGCACCGGCCTTCTTTCTGCTTGACGAGGCAGACGACGGGCAGAAGGCCGTGCTCTGCCATTTGCGGGAAGTCTGGGACGCAGTGGCCCAAGAGGTCTTTGACTATGAGAATCAGGCGCGGTACCATCTTTCGGCGGCGGTGCATCTGCTGGGAATGCAGTGCGAGGGTGGAAAAACAAAGGTCTCTCAGCAGGAGCAGATCGCGGCCCGGCGGATGAAGCAGATGCTGCGCTTTGTGGAGGAGCACTACGCAGAGGAGCTGAACGTGGAGCGCATTTCCGACTGCGTGGCCCTGAGCGAGAGCGCCTGTCTGCGCAGCTTCCGGCAGCTGCTGGGGATCACACCCATCCAGTATGTCAAGCAGTACCGCATTGAAAAGGCCGCCGAGCTGCTGCTTTCCACCAGTATGAAAATCGGCGAGATCGGTGCCGAATGCGGCTTTTCGGATACCAGCTACTTTACAAAGACCTTCCGGGAGATCAAGCACTGCACGCCCAGAGAGTACCGCCAGAAGTTTGCGGGAAGAGAGCAGTCTCTTTCAAGGCGGGACGGCGGCAGAGCCGGTGCACCGGCTGAGACAGCGTTATAAAAAGGAAAATCGGGAACAATGCAGCGTAGTCTGACAAAAGGCCCCATCACCAGCAGCATTTTGCTGTTTGTCCTGCCGCTGATGCTGGGCAATCTGCTGCAGCAGATGTATAACATTGCGGATACATGGGTGGTAGGCCGTTTTCTCGGCGCAGACGCGCTGGCGGCATTGGGTACTACCTGAAAAAGAAACGCTAAAAAAGCAAATGGCACAAAAACAGAAACCCGGAACCTTCTTGAGCCGCTTGGCTCGGAACAGGTTCCGGGTTTTGTGCAGTATCTTTGCAGAAAGCTGCTTTGCAGCAATGGGGCAGGGGACAGCAAAATACAGATTACCGCTTGATATCGTAGTTCATGTTCATCAGGTTGCGGATAGTGCTCACATCATCGGTAATGTTGGCATCGCCGTGGATGGTGTGCTTGATGGCGCTGCTTGCCACCGCAAAGTTGATCATGTCCATAGCCTTGTAATCGTGCAGCATGGCGTAGATCAGGCCGCTGGCGAAAGCATCGCCGCCGCCCACGCGGTCCAGAATATTAAAGGTGAACAGCTTGCTCTCAAAGGTGTGGCCATCGTACCACATAAAGGCCTTCAGGCTGTTCTCGCTGCCGCTGTGGGCATAGCGCACATGGCGGCCGATGCACTTCAGGTTGGGATAACGCTCGATGAAATGCTGGAAGATCTCGTCCTGCTGCTCATAGCTGGGCTGCAGGGGTACGCCGTCCTTCCAGTCGCCCTTGCTGTGGTCGTTCTCATCCTTCCACAGGTGGTAGGGCTCAATGCCCAGCAGAACATCCACATAGGGCAGGCATTCGGTGCAGAAGTCGCGGGCTTCCTCCCAGCTCCACAGGGTGGAGCGGAAATTGCCGTCGAAGCTGACGGTCAGGCCCTTTTTCTTGGCGACCTTGAGCATGTCCAGGATCAGGGTGCGGCAGTTGGGAGCCAGAGCCGGGGTGATGCCGCTCAGGTGCAGCCAGTCAAAGCCCTCCAGCAGAGCGTCCAGATCGACCTGCGAGAAATCGTACTCGGTGATGGCACTGTGCTTGCGGTCGTAGATGACCTTGGACGGGCGGATGCCGTAGCCGGTCTCCAGATAATAGGTGCCCAGACGGTTGGACTGTGTCTCGTTCGGCTCGGTAAGGATCATGGGAGTGCAGTGCACATCATTGGAACGCAGCCAGCGCACGGCGCTCTTGCCAAGGCTGTTGTTGGGCACCACGCTGAAGAAGGTGCTGTCCACACCAAGGTTAGCCAGTGCCAGTGCAATGTTGGCCTCGCTGCCGCCGTAGCTGGCCTCAAAGCTGGATGCCATACGGATCTTCTCGTAGTTCGGCGGGGTCAGGCGCAGCATGATCTCGCCGCAGGTGATGAATTTCTGGCCGGGGGTATCGTTGCCAAGGATCGGGTTGAAATGTTCCATAACGCTCCTCCTGATATTTACAGCTCATCAGAGCCCTGTTAACACATCGTTGTATCCATTATAATCCGACACAAGAGGGATTGCAAGCGCTTCCACGGAAATGCAAGAAAAAATAATTGCTGATTTTTGGAAGATTTGACGAAAAGTGTGCTGACGGCCAGCCTGCCGGGAACTTTCTCCTCAGACACGAAGCGAGCCATTCCATCGCCTGCCCTACCGGCCCATGTAAATGCCGCTTATCGTTACGTCCCCATGCCGTGAAAATGTGTTTGGAGCGCTCCAAACGCGAAAAATAAATTTTCCACGGATGAAAGCCAGAGCGAAGCGGAGGCGATTCTGAATCGTTTTTACACGCCGGTCAGATCGAACGAAGGCGTATATTCTTCCTTTGCACTGCTCTTCTGCTGCATGTATCCCTGCGCAAGCCCCTTGTCCATGGCGTAGTTCACCACCCGGCGGTACTCATAGGTGGTGATGCGCCGTCCGATGCCGTGCTCTGCGGCCTTATAGAAAGGGGTATACTGGCTCATGACACTGGGAATGAAGCACCCCGGGTCGGCATCGTTCCACGCAGCCATCTGATCCAGAACAGCAAAGCTGTCATCAATGTGGCCGGGCAGGGCGAGATGCCGCAGAATGACCCCCTTTTGCAGGATGCCCTCCGCATCGAACGCCGGATGTCCGGCCTGTGCCATCATGGCTTCAATGGCGGGCTTTGCCTGTGCAAAGTAGTCCGGCGCAGAGGAAAGCTCTGCCGACAGGGCAGAGGATACATATTTCAGATCGGCCAGCCAGATGTCGATGTACCCGCGCCAGGCTTCCACGCTCTCCACGGTCTCGTAACCGCCGGTATTGCACAGGATAGGCAGGTGCAGACCCTTTGCGCGCGCAATGTCCAGCGCGGCAATGATCCAGGGCTGCCACTGCCCCGGCGTGACCAGATTGATGTTGTGGGCGCCCTGAGACTGCAGGTCCAGAAAGATCTCTGCCAGATGTTCAACGGTGATCTCCCTGCCGAGGCCTTCGGCGCTGATGGGATAGTTCTGGCAGAAGCAGCATTTGAGGGTGCAGCCGGAGAAAAACACCGTGCCGCTGCCCCTTGTACCGCTGATGCAGGGCTCTTCCCAGTAGTGCAGGGCCGCACGGGCGGCTTTCAGGGTGCTGCCTGCACCGCAGAAGCCGGTGCGTCCGGCAGCACGGTCGGCTCCGCAGCGGCGCGGACAGAGCGTGCAGGAAGAGGGAATGGAAACAAGATCGGTTTTCGGCATAATATCCAAAGTCCTTTGCAGAAAGTTTGTCAGCTTCAGTATACCACTTTTCAACCGGACGTGCTATACTATAAGACGTGGAAAGAATAATATATATCAGAAGCAACATTTTTGCATAATGCGGCCGAAATGATGGGCTGCGGCAGAGAAATGACCATGATGGAGGAAATCATGCGCACCGAAACCGATGAAATCCGCGATAACCTGAAGTATCTGACCCTGCTTTCCCGGGACTACCCCTCGCAGGCGGCAGCGGCCAGTGAGATCATCAGCACGCAGGCGCTGCTCAAACTGCCCAAGGGCACCGAGCATTTCATGAGTGATCTGCACGGCGAAAATGAGGCCTTTGTGCATATCCTGAACTCGGCCTCCGGTGTGATCCGCGAAAAGGTGGATCAGGTGCTGGGCGATACCGTGCCGGAAAATGCCCGCGCCGAGCTGGCGACATTGATCTACTACCCCAACGAAAAGCTGCCCCAGCTCAAGGCCCGCTGCACCAGCGAGGAGGCGCTGGATCAGTGGTATACCGAAACACTGCTCCGGCTCATCGATATCTGCCGGCTGGTGTCCTCCAAACATACGCGGGAGCATGTGCGCAGCTGCCTGCCCGCCAGCTGCGGTTACATTCTGGACGAGCTGCTCCACGCTCACTTTGAAGACCACGATAAAGACCTTTACTATGGTCAGATCGTGGGCAGCATTATTGAAAATGGCCGTGCAGACCGCTTCATCGTGCGGCTGTGCGAACTGATCAAGCATCTGGCCGTGGACAAGCTGCATATCGTGGGCGACCTGTTCGACCGCGGCCCGCGCCCGGACATCATTCTGGATCTGCTCATGCGCCACCACAATGTGGATATCCAGTGGGGCAACCATGATGTGGTGTGGATGGGAGCCGCCGCAGGCAGCCCCATCTGCATCTGCACGGTGCTCAAAACCACGCTGGCCTATCATAATCACGGAATGCTGGAAGACTGCTATGGCATCAATCTGCGCCATTTGCAGCGTATGGCCGAGCAGTTTTACGGTGAGGACGACCTGAGCATCTGGATGCCCCATACCGACGCGGCCCGCGGCCCCTACACCGAAGGGATGCTGCACCGCTGTGCTGTGATGCACAAGGCCATCAGCATCCTGATGTTCAAGCTGGAATGTCAGGTGATCGACCGCAACCCGGACTTCCAGATGCGGGGCCGGGATTATCTGCGCCGCATCGACTGGTCGAAGCATACGGTCAGGATCGGGGAAAAGGAGTATCCGCTGCGGGATACCTCGTTCCCCACCGTAGACCCTGCCGCCCCGGCAGCACTGAATCCGGATGAGCAGCTGGTGCTGACCAAGCTGGTGCAATCCTTCCGCCAGAGCGAAAAAATGCAGCAGCATGTGGAGTTCCTCTATGCCAAGGGCAGCGTGTACCACATTGAGAACGGCAACCTGCTCTACCACGGTGCAGTGCCCATGACCAGCCGGGGTACCTTTGCCACGGAGCGCTTTGAGGGCCGCCGCTACTCCGGACGTGCCCTGATGGACTACTGCGACGCCCGGGCGCGCCGTGGCTATTACGCGCCCGAGGGCAGTGCCGCACGTCAGAGCGGACAGGACTTTTTGTGGTATCTGTGGTGCGGCAAGCTCTCGCCGCTGTTCGGCCGCAGCGCCATGACCACCTTTGAACGGCTTTATGTCGCAGACAGCTCCACCCACACCGAGGTGAAAGACCCTTATTATACATGGTATAATGACGAAGCTGTGTGCCGCCGCATTCTGGCAGAGTTCGGCTTGCCGGGCAGCAGCCATATTGTCAACGGCCATGTGCCGGTGCGGGAAAAGAACGGCGAAAGTCCCATCAAGGGCGGCGGCAGGCTGGTGGTCATCGATGGCGGTTTCTGCCGTGCTTACCACGAAAAGACCGGCATTGCGGGTTACACGCTGGTGTATTCCAGCCGCACCATGTCCCTGCGCACCCACCAGCCCTTTGAAAGCGCGGAAAAGGCTGTGAAGGAAAATCTGGACATCATCTCTCAAAAGAATATCCTGGAAACAGAGAATCATCGCATCCTTGTGGAGGACACCGACGAGGGTGAGGTGCTGCGGGAGCGGGTGCACGACCTCAAACAGCTGGTGACAGCCTACCAGCTGGGCTGGATCACCGAGGCCCGCTGCGAGGACCATATCTGGTAAAGTGCAACAATTGGTACACCATTTTTCTGTAAAATACCTAAAAAAGAAATCAAAATTTTGGAATATTCTGCATGAAAATGGGCAAAACAGAAAATAATAGAACATCACCAAGCGGGGCTTTGCTTTTTTGTGAAAGTTGTGTATAATAAGATAGCTGTAGTAGTACGGCATTGTTTATTGCACGGCTGCAGCAGCTTTTATGGAGAATGCTTTCAGGAACCTTAACAGGCCTGAAATAACGGGCCTTTGACAAGGAGATCATAAAATTGGAGAAATTTGTTATTACGGGCGGTAAGCCCCTGCGTGGCGAAGTTACCATTTCGGGTGCGAAGAATGCGGCGGTAGGCATCCTGCCTGCAACCATTCTGGCAGCGGATGTCTGCGTGGTCGAGAACCTGCCGGATATCAGTGATGTGGCGGTGAGCCTGAAGATCCTCAGCGTTCTGGGCGCACAGATCAGAATGCTGGACCGTAACACCTATGAGATCGACACCACCCACCTTACCGGGACCAACGTCCCGGACGATCTGTCCCGTCAGATGCGCGCCAGCTATTATTTTCTGGGTGCGCTGCTGTCCCGCTTCGGCAAGGCACAGGTGGCCATGCCCGGCGGCTGCAATCTGGGCCCCCGCCCCATCGATCAGCATCTGAAGGTGTTCAGTGCGCTGGGTGCTGAGGACAGCGTGGATTATGGCATGATCACGGTGCGTGCCAAGGAGCTGAATGGCGCACACATCTTCTTTGATAAAGTCAGTGTGGGCGCTACCATGAACGGTATGCTCTCCGCTGTCATGGCCAAGGGCCAGACCATTCTGGAAAACTGTGCCAAGGAGCCCCATGTGGTGGATCTGGCAAACTTCCTGAATATGTGCGGCGCGGATGTGCGCGGTGCAGGCACCGATGTCATCAAGGTGCGCGGTGTGGAAAAGATGCACGGCTGCACCTACAGCATCATTCCGGATCAGATCGAAGCCGGCAGCTACATGGTGGCTGCTGCGGCTACGGGCGGGGATGTGCTGGTGAAGAATGTTACCCCCAAGCATTTGGAGCCGATCACCGAAAAGCTGCGCCGTGCAGGCGTGGAGGTGGAAGAGTTCGACGATGCAGTGCGCGTGCGCCGCACCGGCGATATTCTGCCGCTGAAGATCAACACCATGCCGCACCCCGGCTTCCCCACCGATATGCAGCCCCTGATGGGTGTGCTGCTGAGTGTGGCCAAGGGCACCAGCACCGTTACCGAGAGCGTGTGGGACAACCGCTTCCGCTATGTGGACGAGCTGCGCAAGATGGGCGCAAACGTACAGGTGGACGGTCAGGTGGCCGTGTTCGAGGGTGTGGACAAGCTCAGCCCTGCGCCGCTGCGTGCGCTGGATCTGCGTGCGGGCGCTGCCATGGTGGTGGCTGCTCTGATGGCAGACGGCACCAGCGAGATCGAGGAGATCGGTCACATTGAGCGTGGCTACGAGAATATCGTGGAAAAGCTGCGCGGTCTGGGTGCCGATATCAAAAAGGTGGAACGGATGCCTGCCGCACTGGATCAGGCATTGTAACGTATCAGAAAACAAACAGCCTGCTGCATATGCGGCGGGCTGTTTTTGAGTGTATCAGAGGTTTTTCATGGCAGAATTTATCTCATTGTACTCCGGCTCTTCCGGCAACAGCAGCGTGGTGCGCTGCGGTGAGCACTACCTCATCGTGGATATGGGCAAGGGCGTGCGCACCACTACGGCGGCGCTCAAGGCGCTGGGCCTTGCCGTCAGCGACTGCGACGGCATCCTTGTCACGCACGAGCACAGCGATCATGTGAAGGGGCTTTCCACCTTTCTCAAAAAGAACCCGCTGCCGGTGTATGGCGCGGCAGCTACACTGGATTTTCTGGATGTCAATGGGATCGTCCCGGCAGCCTGTGAGCTGCACGAGCTGGAGGGCAGGGAAGAGGACGTGGGCGCATTCGGCGTGCGGGCATTCCCCACCAGTCACGACGTGCCCTGTGTAGGCTACCGCATCCACACGCCGGACGGTAAGACAATGAGCATCGCCACGGACCTTGGCACGCTCACCCCGCCGGTGCATGAAGCGCTGACCGGCTGCGACCTTGTGGCACTGGAAAGCAATTACGACCTGCACATGCTGCGCAGCGGGCCGTACCCCTATTACTTACGGGCCCGGATCGAGAGCACCCGGGGCCATCTTTCCAACGATGAGTGCGCTGCAAAGCTGCTGGAGCTCATTCAGGAGGGGTGCAAAAAGTTTGCACTGTGCCATCTCTCGCAGGAGAACAATACCCCCTCCCTTGCGCTGCAGACCGTATTCAATACGCTGGGCGCAGCGGGCGTTGTGCCGGACAGGGACTGCATCGTGCAGGCACAGCGCCGCAGCGAAGTCAGCCCTGCATTGGAGTTTTGAATAAAAGAAAAAGCAACGCTTTTGCGTTGTTTTTTCTTTTACTCATTCGCTTTCTGAACGCGGATATCGTTGCCGAAGAACTTGATCTGGACGAAACCGGCAAGGCGGCTGGAGATCTTTTCGGTGTAAAGCTTTTCCAGCAAAGCGCCATCTGTGACATTGGTGGTGACGATGGTGGGCAGCTTTGCGCCCAGCCGGTTGTTCAGCAGGCTGTACAGATTGGTGAGAAAGAAGCTGGAATTGAACTCGGTGCCAAGATCATCGAGGATCAGCAGGTCGGCATTGGATGCAGTCTGGAACAGCGCTTCTTCCTCGCCGTTCGGGTCGGAACCAAAATGCAGCGCTTCCAGCTTACCAAAGAAATCCGGGCAGGAAACATAGATCACATCATAGTTCTGCCGGAGCACCTCTCCGGCAATGGCCAGCGCCGCATGGGTCTTGCCAAGACCGGCATTTCCCAGCAACAGCAGGCTCTCGCGGGTGGCGGGTGAAAAATCGGCCGCATAATCGCGCAGATCGGCCAGAACCTCTGCCATGTAGGTGCGGATGCTCTCACCGATCTCGGGATCTGCAACAGAGGGGTAATATTCCAGTTTCATAGTGTCAAAGCTGGAAATGGACAGGCTGGACAGTGCTTCGATCTCCTGACGACGCAGCTGTTGCATCACCTTGTGGACGCAGGCACAGGTGCGGCCGTTCACACTGCCGGTATCCTGACATTTCGGACAGGTGAAGTGCGGTTCCAGCGCGTTGGCAGGGCGTCCGCTTTCGGCCAGCAGGGCCGTCAGCTTCTGCCGGGCATCGGCCAGCGCGGCGGCGGCTTCGGTGCGGTCTTTGCCCGCAGCACCGGCCAGCGCACAGCGGATGCCCCGAACCCGCACCTCTTCTTCTGCATGACGCAGGGCGGGAATGGCAGCTTCGGCCTGTGCCTGTGCATCCTGCGCCAGAGCCCGGGCGGTCTGCCGCCGCAGGGCAACGGTGCGGAGAGCTTCCTGATACAGTTCATTTTTGGTACGCATAGCGGCTCCTTATTCAGGCTTCTTGATGAGGGAACGGCGGCGGGTGGCGTTTTTCAGGATATCGTTTCCGCTGGGGGCTGCGCGATCCACCCGGATGTTCCGGCTTGCGCCCGCAGCAGCTACCGGGCTGCGCACATCGTGCACGGTGCGCAGTCCCTTGGCGTTCCATGTCTTGAGGATGCTGTTCCAGTACCACAGATCGCGCTTGGGCCCGGCCTGCACGGCAGCTTCCTGCACCATGGCGTCATCATAGCCGTAAACTTCGTACCATCGTGCAATGGCCTTGCGCCCGCCCAGAGTCAGTTCGTCCGGAGCAATGTCCAGCAGGCTGCTGACATACTGCTCACGGCTCTGGCGCAGAGCCAGCAGCTTGAGGTGGGCGTCTGCCTGTTCACCGGTCTCCACGCCCTCGGTGCGCCACACCTTCAGCTCATGCACCACGGCGGCTATGGTACGCCGGCCGGTGCTGGCAACGTAAGCGGTGCACAGCATCACGGTCTCGGGCGCAAAGCCCTCCTGCACATAAAGGTTGACCAGCTTTTCCATTTCCTTGTGGGTCAGCGGGCGGGCAAAGCCGGTCTGCGCGCAGTCGATGAGGCTGGAGATCATGGGGTCGGTGCGGCTTGCGGCAGCAATTTCGGCCCATGTCATAGGCGTCGGGGCGCTGGGTTCCTCGCCCGGTGCAGCGTTTTCTTCATAGCGCTCCAGCAGGCCCGCACCTGCCCAGAAAGCCAGTGCACTCTCGGCGCTGATACGGCTGCGCAGTTTGAGGTCGGCGCAGATCTTGTCCGGGTCGGTGATGCCGGTGGCCAGCACATACAGCGCCACGCGTACGTTGTATTCCTCTGCGATGCCGAGCTTTGAAAAGATCAGCTGCGGCACGGCGATGGTATCGCCTTTGAGCTCTTTTAAACGGTAGATCATCTTTTATTCCTTCGGTTCGTCCGGTTCATCTTCAGCAGCTGGCTCCCAGGGATCACAGTCCATCATGCTGGGACAGCTTTTCCAGCGCTCTGGCTCTGCATTGAAAGCGTCCTGCAAAAAGGCGGCGGCAGCCTCGCGGCCCTCGTCGGACAGCGGAAACACCTTCTGCACCCGCAGGGCAGGGTCGGTCTTTTCAATGGTCCAGGGGTCGGGCCAGTAATCTACAGTGAGGATGCTTTCTTCCTTTGCAGCACCTTCGCCGCCATCCGGATCCGGTACGGTGCGCTTGCCGGGGATCATCCGGTACCGCAGGCCGTATTCGTTGCCGCTGTAGGAATTTTTGCATTTGAAATAATGCAGCAAGGGGACAAAAATCATGATGGAGTCCTTTCCTGCGGCAGGCTGAGCACCGCATGCTTGATCCTATTATAAGAAACACCCGGAAAAATTGCAACGGTTTGCTTGCTCAATTGCTGGATCAAGGGCAGAAAAACGTGATCGTGAAAACAAAAAGAAAAACGGCAAACCGATATTTCACGGTTCACCGTTTATTTTGGAGCAGGGTACGGGACCCGAACCCGCCGCCTGCTGCTTGGGAAGCAGCCGCTCTACCGGATGAGCTAACCCTGCATTGCTCACTTATTGTAGCAAAGCAGAGCAGGATTGTCAAGAGCTGAAGCGTGTCAGTTTTTTGTAGTATAGGTCAGATCCAGCACCGGAGTAAACGGGTCAAACACCAGTCCTTTGATGCCGTCTGCCACCAGCAGACGCTTTTGCTGGCCCAGCAGCGGCACTACGGTGCAGCTTTCCAGCAGCTGACGTTCGCATTCGGCCAGCAGGGCACAGCGGGCGCGGCCAGTCTGCTGTGCGCTTTCTGCCAGACGTTCGGTGTACAGCGGGTCAGAGTAACCGGTCAAACCACCACCCTCGGCAGTGAACTGCTGAAGCATCTGGTATACGCTGCCGCCCTCGGCACAGATGGGTGCCAGTGCGATGGTGTAATCGCCCGCCGCAAGGCGCTTGCCAAACTCTTCCTGCGGCACCTCCTCCACTGAGAAAAAGAGGGAACAGTCCTTCTGCCATGCACCGTTGATCTGCTCGGCCAGTTCGGTGAGCCCGGCTTCCTTGGGCAGCAGGATGGTCACACCGGAAAAATCAGAGCTGGCCATGCCCTGCCGTGCTTCCAGATACAATGCACGCGGGTCCGGGATCACAGGCATGGGATCCCCGGCAGTGTCGCGGTAGGCGATGCCGTCTACAGTCAGCCCTGCAGGCACAAGGCCCTCGGCGGCGGTGTACAGGCCGGAAGAAGGCACTGCTGCATTTTCCCGGGCAATGCCGGCCAGTGCCTGCCGCAGTGCCTGATTCTCAAAGACAGAGCCCTCGGCGCTGTTGAACAGCAGGGCCCAGGTGGTATCGGAGTAGGAAACAGCCCGCAGAGCGGTCGCTTCGCCGGTGTCGTCCAGCGCGGCAGAGCATTTCTCGTCCGCGATGAGCTGAGCGGCACTCTTGCCGGTGCTGCCGGTGTTCTGCACCAGACGCAGGCTGCCGATCAGGGGCGCAGAGACATCGCGCCGCAGGAACAGGCCGCTGGCGGTCCAGTTGTACAGATAGAAACTGCCGCTGGAAAGGGTGGTCTTTGCCGTCAGGCCGTAGGTGCCGCGGGTGCTGTTGAAGAACTCCTCGTCGCAGGGCATGGCACCGGGCAGGGTGAGCTTTGCGAGGAAGTTGTCGTCCTTTTCACTCAGGCGGAACACCAGCGTCAGCGGACCGGAAGCCGAAACCCCCAGCGTACTGAGCGCCGCTGTACCGTCCAGAACAGCGGCGCTGTTTTCAATGGCAGAAAACTCTACCGCATAGGGAGAGCCCGTCTGTGCCTGAAAGATGCGCCGGAACGCAAACACAAAGTCCTCGGCGGTGATGGAATAATCTGTGGCGGTTCCCTTAGCGGCGGTGTAGGTCAGGCCGTCTTTTATGGCAAAGGTGTAGGTGCGGCCATCCGGAGAGACGGTCCAGCTTTCGCACAGGTTAGGTACGATCTCGCCGTCGGCGTTTTTGCGCACAAGGCCGCCGTAAAGATTCTCGCAGGCAATGACGTCTGGCGCAGCAGACACGACCTGTGGGTCAAGATTTGCGGGGATGGTATCCACAAACCATGT
The DNA here is from genome assembly GCF_023347535.1 of Faecalibacterium sp. HTF-F. Classification (NCBI taxonomy): domain Bacteria; kingdom Bacillati; phylum Bacillota; class Clostridia; order Eubacteriales; family Oscillospiraceae; genus Faecalibacterium; species Faecalibacterium wellingii. The sequence goes on along the minus strand of NZ_CP094473.1, from coordinate 1,556,203 downwards.
AAAGCTGGCTGCACCGGAGCCGCCGCTGCAGCCGGTAAGGGCAAACAGGAACGCAGCGGCAAGCACCGCTGCGGTGATACGCAGGAACTGTTTCAAGGAAATGACCTCATTCTATGGTATTTGCTGGGAGTGTGTATGGATACAAAAAGCACTCTGCTTCGACAAGTGTAGCAGAAATGAAGGCAAAATACAATTGAGGAATTGTGAATTTCCCTTGCTTTTTGGGGCAAAAAGGGCGTTTTTCCGTTGCCAATTGCGGCCAAATGGACTATAATGATACAGCGAATGTTTCAGCGCCCCTTTGCGGCGTGTTCGATACGATATTACTTATTGAGGAGGAACTGTTTTTATGCAGAAGGATCAGCAGAAACTGGCCGAGCTCATCAAGGGCAAAAAAGTTGCCTTCATCGGCGCAGGCGTCAGCCATAAGACGCTCATCAGGGAGTTCGTGGAGCTGGGAGCACACGTCACCCTGTGTGACCAGAAGAAGAGCGTAGAGGACTTTGGCGATTATGCCGCCACCATCCAGGAGCTGGGCATTGACCTGAGTCTGGGCGAAAACTATCTGGACGGCTTCAAGGGGCAGGACATCATCATGCGCACGCCGGGCTTTGTGGGCTACTTTGAAAAGCCCTTGCAGGATGCCATGGCCGCAGGCACCATGGTGACCAGCGAGGTGGAACTGTTCTTTGATTTCTGCCCCTGCGAGATCGTGGCTGTGACCGGCTCCGACGGAAAGACCACCACCACGACCCTGATCTCCAAGTTCTACGAAGCGGCTGGCCGCAAAGTGCATCTGGGCGGCAACATCGGCGCAGCTCTGCTGCCCATGCTGCCCGAGGTGGCCCCCGAGGATGTGGCTGTGGTGGAGCTTTCCAGCTTCCAGCTCATCAGCATGCATTCCAGCCCCAACATTGCCGTTGTGACCAACGTCACCCCCAACCATCTGGATCATCACAAGGATATGCAGGAGTACATCGACGCCAAGCGCAACATCCTGCTGTATCAGAAGCAGCCCTGCCGCGCCGTTCTGGGCTACGAGAACGAGATCAGCCGCAGCATGCAGTCCGACTGCAAGGGCAAGCAGGTGTGGTTCACCCGCCTGCACGACACCGACAACGGTGCCTTCCTGCGCAAGGAAGATCACATGCTCTGCATGGCGGAGGACGGCGTTGTGACCCCGTTCCTGGCACAGAAGGACGTGAAGCTGCGCGGTCTGCACAACATCGAGAACCTGCTGGCCGCTGCCGCTGCCGTGTGGGGTGAGGTGCCTGTGGAGGCGATCCGGCAGGTGGGCAGCACCTTTACCGGCGTGGAGCACCGCATCGAGCCGGTGCGTACGCTGGACGGTGTGCTGTATTACAACGACTCCATCGGTACCAGCCCTACCCGCACCATTGCCGGTCTGCGCAGCTTCGATCAGAAGGTCATCCTGATCGCGGGCGGCTATGACAAGCACATCCCGTATGAGCCGCTGGCACCGGAAGTGGTGGCGCATGTGAAGGAGCTTGTGCTCATGGGTGCTACCGGCCCCCGCATTGAAAAGGCTGTGCGTGAGGACCCGAATTTCAACGAAGCAGAGCTGCCCATCCAGCATGCGGACAACATGCAGCATGCTGTGGAGCTGGCCCGTGCCTGCGCAAAGCCCGGCGATATCATCATCCTGTCTCCGGCCAGCGCATCCTTTGACCTGTACCCCAACTTTGAGGTGCGCGGCCGTGAGTTCAAGAAGATCGTCAACGAGCTGAAGTGATCGCACAGGTCGATACAAAGCGGCGGCGTGCCCGCTTTGCCAATGCCTGCCGGGGCCGGTGGGTGCTGGGGGCAGTGCTTCCGCTGGACCTTGCTCTCTTCGGCAAAAGCCAGCCGTGGCGGTTCTATGCCGGGCCCACACTGGCGCTGGAGATCAACGGCAGCACTGCATGGGTTGCCGGGCACGCAAATCCCGAGGAACTGGCCAGCTTTCTGGCCTTCTGCGGGTGTGAGAGCGTCATTCTGGACGAAGCCGGATGTCTGCCGCCCACCGGCTGGCACCGGGCTGAGACACTGACCGTGTTCGGTCTTGCCCCCGGCAGGGCGCTGCCGCTGCCTGCCGCAGACGAAGCCCTCTGGGCACAGCTGGCCCTTGACCGGGAACCTGCGGCTATGGACGTGGCCCGGGCATTGTACCCGGAAGATACGGCCAGACAGGAGGATCTTTATTCTGAACTGTGCACCAAGCGTATCCGGGGCAAGGCGCTTGTCTGGACGCTGAGACAGGGCAGGAAAGCGGTCTGCACGGTGGGAGCCTATGCCCTTGCAAATGGGCAGGCGTATATGGCCTGCGGGCAGACAGAAAGCTCCCTGCGCGGCAAAGGCATCGGCGGGCGGCTCATTGTGCAGATGGCAAACGAGCTTTCCGCAGAGGGGCAGCGCCCGGTGTTCCTCTGCAGCCCGGAGCGGGTGCATTTTTATACCCGGCTCGGCTTTAAAAAGCTGGGGGAGTATATTCGTTATGTGCCATCGTAGTTTGTCGGCTGACACGTCGGAAGTTTCTCTGAGGACCGTCCGCTGGGGTGGGACCCTGTTGCCCGTAGGGCAATAGGGCGGGCGATGGAATGGCCTGCAACAACAGTGACCGCCGCCTGCGGCGGAAACAGGGAACTGCTGTTGGGGCAGCGGCCAGCAAGATGCGAGCGGTAGCGAAGCAGATGCTGGGTGCCGCAACCCGTATCTCGTGTCCGAGGAGAAAGCTGCCGACGCGTCAGTTCATGTGAGATTTATCCCAAATCATAAATTAAGGAACCATTATAATGTCAATCTTAAACCACTTTTTTGATTATAAAACCGAAGTTCTGGCGCTGGACGAAAAGGCCATGGAGCTGTGCCAGCCCTATTTCCGTCATATGGAAGAGATCCGGGACTTCAACCAGCTCAAGATGCTGAAAGCCTTTGCGGATACGCAGATGTCCTCTACTGATATGCTGGGCACCACCGGCTACGGCCTGTGGGATACCGGCCGTGCAAAGCTGGAACAGATCTTTGCCGAGGTGATGGGAGCGGAGGATGCGCTTGTGCGCAGCCAGTTCCAGAGCGGCACCCACACGCTGGCAGTGGCACTGTTCGGTCTGCTGCGGGCGGGGGATACGCTGCTGGCTGCCACCGGCCGTCCCTACGATACGCTGGAAGGCGTCATTGGTCTGGACGGGAAGGGAAAGGGCACCGGCACCCTGATGGATTACGGTGTTCAGTATGATGAAGCACCCCTCAAGGCCGATTTCACCCCGGACTACGACCTCATTGCAAAAAAGGCTCCGGGGGCCAAAGTGTGCCATATTCAGCGCAGCCGCGGCTATCTGCAGCGCAATGCCTTTGATCTGGAAACGATCCGTAAAATTGCGGACACCGCCCGTGCGGCAAACCCCGATATCATCATTTTTGTGGATAACTGCTACGGCGAGTTCACCCAGACGCAGGAGCCCTGTCAGGTGGGTGCAGATATCGCTGTGGGCAGCCTTATCAAGAACCCCGGCGGCGGCATTGCCCCCACCGGCGGCTACATTGTGGGCCGCAGGGATCTGGTGGAGCTGTGCGCATACCGTCTGAATGCCCCCGGCCTCGGCAAGGAGCTGGGCTGCACGCTGGAAACGCCCCGTGATATGTATCTGGGCTTTTATTACGCTCCCGGCGTGGTGTGCGAGGCCATCAAGACGGCCATCTATGCACAGTGTATGCTGGAACTGCTGGGCAAGAACCCGGTGCCGCGCTACTGCGATGACCACAACGACATTGTTACCTGCTTTGATGCAGGCACTGCAGACGCCCTGATCGGCTTCTGTCAGGGCATTCAGGCTGCAAGTCCGGTGGACAGCTATGCCGCCCCGGAGCCTTCTCCGGAGCCGGGCTATACCGACGAGGTGGTCATGGCAAGCGGCAGCTTTACGCAGGGCAGCACCATCGAGCTTTCCTGCGACGGCCCGCTGCGTGAGCCCTATACCTGCTACCTGCAGGGCGGCCTGAACTTTGCTGCCAGCCGCGCAGGCGTGCTGTTGGCCATCCAGAAGGCGTATTTTAAGGATTGAACAGGAGAGGAAAGCACATGCCTGTTTTAAGTGACCGTGTGGGCACCTTTACGGATTCTGTCATCCGCCGCATGACCCGCATCAATAATCAGTATAACTCCATCAACCTGTCTCAGGGTTTTCCGGATTTTGACCCGCCGAAACAGCTGCTGGACGCGCTGGCAAGGACAGCCTATGCCGGCCCGCACCAGTACGCTGTGACCTTTGGTGCACAGAACTTCCGCGAGGCGCTGGCCAAAAAGACCAGCCCCGCCCTGCACCACACTGTGGACCCCAACACCGAGATCTGCGTGACCTGCGGCGGCACCGAGGCCATGATGGCGGCCATGATGACCATTTGCAACCCCGGCGACAAGGTGATGATCTTTTCGCCGTTCTACGAGAACTATGGTGCAGACGCCATCCTTTCCGGCGCGGAGCCGATCTATATCCCTCTGGTGCCGCCCACCTATGAGTTTGATATTTCTCTGATCGAAAAGGGCTTTGCCGAGGGAGCCAAGGCACTGATCCTGTGCAACCCCTCCAACCCTTGCGGCAAGGTGTTCCGCCGGGACGAGCTGGAGGCCATTGCCGCCCTTGCAATCAAGTACGATGCCTTTGTGGTAACAGATGAGGTGTACGAGCATATCGTCTACGCTCCGGCAGAGCATATCTGCATGGCAAGCCTGCCCGGCATGTTTGAGCATACCATCACCTGCAACTCGCTCTCCAAGACCTACTCCATTACAGGCTGGCGTCTGGGCTATCTCATCGGCCCGGCAGAGGTGATCGAGGGTGCCCGCAAGGTGCACGATTTCCTTACTGTGGGTGCGGCTGCGCCGCTGCAGGAAGCCGCTGTGGCCGGTCTGGAACTGCCGGCAAGCTACTACAAAGACCTGCAGGCCCTTTACACCGCAAAGCGCGACCACTTTCTTGCCGGGCTGGACCGTGTGGGCCTGAAGCACAATGTGCCGCAGGGGACCTATTTTGTGATGATCGATATTTCGGAATTTCTCGCTCTGCCGCAGTTTGAGGGATGGACAGATCTGGAATTCTGCGAGTGGATGATCCGGGAGATCGGCGTGGCAGCTGTGCCGGGTTCCAGCTTCTTCCGGGAACCGGTGAACCATCTGATCCGGATGCACTTTGCCCGTGGTACCGATGTTCTGGACGAAGCAATCCGCCGTCTGGAAAAGCTGTCTGAGCTGCTGAAATAAGCCACAATCAAAATACAAGGGTCGCTTAAAACCAAATCTCCAAAATGAGTACAAAAAAGCTGGGCATCTGCAAAAAATCAGGTGCTCAGCTTTTTGTATTTTGAGTTCCGAAAAATCTGTCTTTTTGAAAGATTTCGCACCTTACGATGGGATCGATGCGGATAAAACAGACCGATCTGCCGCTGTTTCAGGGAGCAAAAGCGTCCATTACATCGGTGCACCACTTCAGCTGCCGGGTGAACTTTTCCCGCAGCACATCGTCACTGCCGCTGCCCTTGAAAAGTCCTTTGTTGTTTTCCACGGCAAAATACAGGGTTCCGTCCCGGTGCAGGCTCCCGCTGAAGCTTCCCTCCGCTGTCCCGGCAAGAGCCAGCAGCTTCCGGCATTTCTCCTCCGTCAGGCAGGCTTTCAGGGCGGTGTCATCGTCTGCTGTCAGCTTGAACTGCTGTTCAAAGCCGTCCACAGAGTTCTGTACCGATGCACCCCGGACGAGCTGTCCCAGCCTGCCCCGCGGGGTAAAGGTCAGGCTCACGGGCATCGGCACACCAAAACGGCAGATGCCCCACAGCCCGGCGTATACCGTGTCGTAGGACGGCGCGTTGACCACAGTGGGGTCGTTCGGGTCGGTATAGCTGACATCCCGGTCCAGCTCGATGCTGCACAGTTCCACCTCATAGCCCCGGTATTTTGCGCGGACGTGCTCCCCGCCGGTCATGCGGTCATACTGGGGCAGGGGAAGCCCGGAGTCCCCAAAACAGGTGATCCTGCCATTGGGTGCAAACTGCACCTGCTGCAGTGCAGCATCCAGCACCGCCGGGACGATGCGGCGGTCTACGTCCTGTCGGGCGGCTTCTTTCCGGCTGCTATGCAGCCATCCCAGAAGAAGCACCACGGCAATCGCAAAAATCATTCCATAGCTCATAGCGTCCTCCCTTTCTCTTTCCGGCTCAGCCGCAGATGCTGAAGTACAGGCTGGCGTAGGGGTCCAGCGGAGCAAGATCCATGATGTTGCCTTCGGGGCTTACATTTTCCAGATTATCCAGCGCCATGGCATCAGCATAGTTGTCCGGCTGCGCCTGTGCGGCAAAAACCAGTCCGTCGTAATCCTCCGGCAGGTAGACCACATAGCTCTTGGTAAAGATCTTGTCATCGCTGGTGCTGCTCATGTTCCAGTCGGTAGAGAAGAAGAACTCGACGTCGTAAGCGTTGTCGTTCCAGTGCACCGTGTGATAATAGTGGTTGTCCCCCCGGCTCGTATCCCCCCTGGCGGTGGATGCCGTGAGCCATGTGCCGGTATAGGCATCGTAGAGTTCGCTGGAGATGTAGGTATCATAGGTCTGCCCAAAGTAGGGAATAGAGGAATCCGGGATATAGCACACGGCATCAAACTGGATCTCCCGGATGCCGTCGTGGGTCACGTCGTTGTACTTTGTCACCTGCCAGTAACACTCGTCGGTGTTGTAGCCACTGCCCTTTCCGGTAAAGCTGCAAACGCCGCTGTCCAGCTGGATGGGGTCGGAAGAATCCACGATGCCATTGATCTCCAGCCCGTTTTTCTCAAAGCAGGTCGCCCGGGAGACGATGGCATCCACCGGGTGCAAAGCATCCGAAGAGCCTTCCTCCAACAGGTCGCCGCTGACCGAAAGATCCAGCCGCATCTGCGGGGTGTCGTCATCGAAGTAGAGGTCCATGCCGTATTTGTCCGCATCTGCGGTGCCAGTGTAAATGGTCTCGTCCTCGGAGTTGACGAATTCAAAGGTGCTGTCCTCGTGGACACGGAGCCAGAGCTCGATGTCGTAATAGCCCCACAGACCGACATAATCATTGATGTAGTCGTAGCCGTCCATGGCATCGACCTCTTCCACAGAGGAAGCCGTACTGACGTCAGCCGGAACGCTGCTGGCGGGGGCATCGCCGCCGCAGCCGGTACAAAGGATGCCGCCTGCCAGCAGAAGGCTGGCAAGGGGCAGCAGATGAGTTTTGTTTTTCATGGTCGTTTTCTCCCGATCTTCAAAGTTTCTGTCCTGCTGCCCAGACGAACAGCAGCGTCAGCAGGGCATACGCCGCACTGAGCACTGCCACAACGATGCACAGGACCTGTAGTCCCCGGCGCAGCCGGGGCTTCTGCGGCAAAAGCCGGGGCAGCGCATAGGCCCCGGCCAGAGCCAGTGCAAGCAGCAGAACCGATTGTTCCAGCGTCATATCCTCAAACCTCAATCCACCAGTTCAAGATGATCGCAGATGTTGTAGAACACATCCTGCATGTCGTCCGCTTCATCGGCAATGGTGCCGAAGGCATAAAGGTAGGTGTAGTCGTCGGTGTCCACCGTGTAGACCATCCACTCCCGCTGGTCCTCCCCCGAGCCGGTGGTGTACCAGACGATGTAAACCGGGTAGGAAAGGTTCTGGGTGTAGTCCTCATCCTGAAAGCAGGTGACATCGCGGGGTTCCCCTTCGCCGGTATCCAGAGCGGCAAACCGGGCGGCATATTCTGCGTATTCCTCCACCGTCTCGTTGGTGCGCAGCGACTGGAACGCCATATCCACCACCAGCACAGAGCCGTCCTGCGTCATGTCCTCGTAGGTGTAGGTGCCATCCTCATAGTTCTCGTTCATCAGATTTTCCATGCTGGTGAAGGGGAGACCGCCGCCCACCAGCACCGGGATGCTCACCACGTCCGAAGAGGCGGGGATCAGGTCGCCCCGGCCATCCTCCGGCGGGATGACCTCGTAAGCCCCGGCCTTGTCGGAGTCCGAAGCCTCGCCCGCGGCATCGGAACTGCCGCATCCGGTCAGGGAAAACATCAGCAAGGCGGCAAGTAAAAGTGCGATACGTTTCATTTTGGTTCCTCCTGTTTCAGAAAAGCTCCGTATTCTGCGCCACGGCTTCCATCAGATCCTTCATCATGTCGACCGAGTCCTGAAAACTGCGGCGGTATTCATCAATGATCTTCGGGTCAATGTCCTTGGAAACTGCCATGATCTTCCGGTCGGTGTCAAAGGCGGCAAACATCAGATCTCCCCGGAAGCTCATCCGCAGCGCCCGAGCGCCCACGGCCCTCTGCAGCTGCTGCTTCCAGCTTTCCGGTGCCAGATCAAACTCGCCGGGCAGGGCAAAGGGCTCCGGAGCCATCGGCCTGCGCATCCGGCACACCAGAAACAACCCCTTGAAGATCGTTTTGGAGCAGGTGCGGGTGTTGTGCGGGTCGTCGGGCATGGGGTCGCGCACCTCCCAGACGTGGATGAGGGAAGCGTTGTGCATGGCAAAGGGAATGCCCTGATAGCTGCCCTCGTAGCTGCCGTGGGCACTGGCCAATTCCCATTCCTCCGGGAAAAGCCCGGAACGCCGCGCCAGTTCATCGCTCATGGGCCACTGCTTGTGCTCCGGCTGCGGGCCAAAGGCCTTGTGCAGTGCGGCCATAAAACCATCCCCCAGCTGTCCGAGGATCAGGGAACTTTGCATGGCGTGGATCAGCTGGATCAAAAAGACCGCTGCTACGATCACAAGCATCACGATGGTGCAGCCCGCCGTGAAGCTTTCAAGCAGGATGCCGGCCAGAACGCCCAGCACGGCACCTGCAATGCAGCCGTAGGCGCAGAGGTTTGCCAGATGCCCGTAAAACAGGATGCGGCGGGAAAGCTCTTCATCCGGCATTTTTTCCTGCGGGGCACGGTTCCGTGTCCTCATACTGTATCACTCCCATCAGCACCCGACGGTGCTGCTCACCTTCTTGCCCATCTTGTCGGCCTTATCGTAGCCGTTGTACTCCGGGACAAAGAAGGTCTTTGCCATGGCGTTGTTGTAACTGGTGTCCCAGTAGATCACGGTCCACATGTAGGCATCCATCTCATCGTTCCAGATGTAGCCCCGCATGGTGGCGATACGGTTGGAAGCGTTGCTCTCGTCCACTACCTCCCACGAGGTATCGGGCCACTGACCACCGTACAGCTGCTGGAAATCATACTCCAGATATTCCTCTGCATAGTCCAGAACAAAGTCGTCATCAGAGCCGGTATAGTCCAGATATTCATTGGTGATCCTGCGGCAGACCGCAAAACCGCAGTCGTCCCATTCGGGGTTTGCCACCACAAGGGCATCCTCCAGAACATCCAGCACATAATACTCATAGGGGTAGTAGGTCTGCACATGAACGGTCTTGTCCTTGACATGCATCCGGTTGCCTTTGTCGGTAAAGGTCAGGTCGTGACCGGATGCATAGACGCTGAGTGCCAGCGACATGGTCAGCAGTGCAGCTGCAAACAGCCCCAGCGTGCGTTTCATCGTGTTTTTCATAGAATTGCCTCCTTTTTTAATAAATGGTTTTTGCTCCGGTCATGCCGGAACGGATCGAAAGGCCCCAGTCTCCGGGTCCCAACAGAACAACAGTTCCAGCGTTCCATCTTCCTGTGAAAAGCGGAGCAGGACATCGCTGCTGCCGTCGCCGTTCCGGTCTGCGGTCTCCATGCCGAGGTAGCGCTGTTCTGCATTCTCCACAGGGGCAGGGTAGACTAGCTCTGCCAGCAGCACCTGACTTTCGGTGTCATGGTAGAGGGTCGTGTCCCCGGTGTGGACGCAGGCGCAGAAGGGGATGGTCTCTCCGTCCTGCACCAACGTGCCGGAGTCGTTGATGATGCCCCATGTGCGCCAGTCGCTTCCGGCAATGTCTTCCTCCGGTGGATCATCCGACGGCACTGCCGGAGCCGGGAGGATGGCCCACCCCAGCAGCAGGATCAGAAATGCCGCCAGCAGAACGCCGATTTGTTTTTTCATCGTTCACCACCTGTTGTTGAAGAGCAGGTCGGTGCCGTTCAGGCTCAGGGTGCTTACGTCTTCTCCCACATCGCCCGGATGCTCATTCGGGATCAGCACAGCAGTGTCCTCGGTTCCGTCGTCCCAGAAAAGGCTTACGGTATCGCCGTCCACCATCCACTGACCGGTATACACGCTGTCGGCATCAAAGCCGTAAACGCCGTCCCCCAGATCCTTCTGGCCATGCAGGATGAAGCCATGGTTGGGGTAGAAGTTGAGGTACAGGTGCTCTTCGTCCATCCGCCACTGCCGGTACATCAGCACGCAGGCGTTGTGCAGGTCCTCGTCATCGGTGTAGTCGGAGCGGATGTAGTAGCTTTCAAAGGAGCTTGCATTTCCGATAAGGAACGCTCTGCCGTCCTCGATGATCTCCACGCTGTTGAAGACATTCTCATCCATATGAAGGCTCAGGAAAGGCACATCGTCCGGGCCGACGTCAAAGCCCTCAAAGTTGTAGGAGCATCCCAGCATGGGGTAGGCGGTGTAGGTGTCCTCGGTGGAGCCGTACTCGGTGTGCATCTCCACCGTGCCGTCGGACGCAATGTGGTACCAGTTTTCCGAGGTGTAGTCCCCCCGCTCGTACCAGATCCAGTCGTCCAGCGCTTCCCGCTGCTCATCGCTCAGCTCAGCCGCAGAGGTCGCGTCCGAGGTCTCCTCAGAATACGGGGCTTCCTCCGATTCTGAGCTGGGGGAGGGCTCTGCCGCGCCTCCTCCACAGGCAGAAAGGCTGATGCTCAGCGCCAGCAGAAGGCTCAGAACAGCCGCTGTTTTTCTCCATTTCATCTTGTTTTTCTCCTTTCCTGTTTTGATCTGCAAAGTGTTTTCCCGGCAGTGGAGCAGCCGAGAAAAAAGGCCCATGTCCGCATCGCAGGGGTGCCGGACATGGGCCTCGCTGTTTTAAAAAACGGAAAAGCATTTGACCCAAGCCGTTTCCGCTGCGGCAAAGAGAACCTTCCTTTTGCTCTGCGGGGAGCGGGTCCTCTTTGCCGGGATCTATCAGCAGGTTCTCTTCACATCCGTCCTGAGTTTTCCGGTGCAGATCTGCAGCTGCCCCATCACTGCTGCGGTGCCGCAGCCTGTTTCCAGACCCGGATCACGCGGTACTTCGTGACCTTCTGTTCCGGGTGGAACGCGCCGTTCTCAGCCGTCAGCAGGCCCTGTTCGGTGCACCACTGGGCGGCCTTTGCAGTCTCCGTATCTGCCGTGTCCGCAAAGGCGGGCAGTGCAGCGGGTTCCGGCCTTCCGGCGTTCTGCCACAGCAGCAGGGCCAGCTCGCCGCGGGTCGCGGGGATCGCCGTGCCCTCAGGCAGCAGGTCTTTCAGGATGGCGCGGGTGGCCAGTTCGTAGACGCCGAAGCCTGCAGCACCCACCACAGCAGCGCCGCCTGCCACGGCCAGCACTGCGCCGAACCCGGAGCCGTCTCCGCCGTCGACCACCGTTTCGTCCGGGACAGGGGCGGGGCCAGGCTCAGGACCCTCGCCGATCCACTGCCAGTGGGCATAGAGGGTGATATTTTCTGTGATCGGCTCCAGACGCTGATCTTGATAGTAATAGGACTGATTCTCCACCGGCTCACCGCCGACAGCTGCAGTGTACCAGCCAACGAACTCATAGCCTTCCCGTTTCGGGCCCATGCCGGGGTCCACAGAGATCGACAGACCTTCGCCGCGGCCTCCAGTTTGAGTGGGAAAACTCACCCGATCGTGGGCGTTATTCCATTCGCCGCCGCTGATCCAGTCCCAGTTTGTGCCGCCGTTGAGGTCGAAGGTAACGGTGTAGTGCGTGGCAGCAGGATCATCGGTGGTGATCTCAAAATAAACCGCATCGTCAGGCCGCGTCCAGCTGCCGCCCGTCACTTGCGTCCATGCGCCGTCCGTTGCCGTGCGGTACCAGAAGTTGGGCGCGTTCACAGTCAGTTTGTTCAGGGCAATCGTCTCGTTATTGGCGGAATCCAGCTTTAGGGTGCCGCTTTTAAATATCACTTCGCCGTTGTCAATGCAGGTTGTGGCGCTCACCGAAAGGCTGCCGCCGTCCACTTCCGACCTGCCGTTCAGGCCGCTGGTTGCTCCGGTGATGGTCACCACGCCGCCCTCATAGACCGTGACACCGCTGTCGCTGACGGCTGTGCCGGTCTCGTCAATTTCCAGCGTGCCATAAACTTTTGCACCGCCGCCGGAAACTGCTTTGTCAGCTTTCTCAATGACCAATTTACCAGTGCTTTGAATCGTGGCACCACCACTTGTGATACCGAAATCCACATTGCGGATCGTTACATTTCCGGAAATATCTGCGCCCGCATAGGAAATGCCATATCCAAATGCGTCCAATGTGATATCAGCACCTGCCGCTACATTGATCGTCTTTGTACCACAAAGCCCGGCGTACAATTCTTTCTGCCCATCGGTCAGTGTAAGTGTACTGTTTCCGTCAACAGTTATCTGCTCCCCGAATGGGTTGACTGCATTGTCTGTGGCTGAGATGTCTCCACTCAGGGTCAGCGTCCGGGTGACAGCATCATAACTTGCCTTGCCATCGTCCAGAATATTCGTTGCGTTGGCCGAGGTTACCCTCTTTCCATTCACAGCAAGTTCATAATCTGTCACGTCCGCCGCGAATGCAGCCGCAGGCAGCGTGGTCAGAGTCATGGCCGCTGCCAGAAAAGCACTGAGCAGCCGCAGCTTTGGGGTGTGCCGGAGTTCATTTGTCATAAAAACATCCTCCTTCCGCCGTTCCGCTGCCCTGTGCACTGCTTTTTTCAGTCTGCATCCGGGCGCAGAAAAACCGGCCTGTTATTCCTCTAATAAAAGAGTACAACGGGCCGGTGAAAAAAGCTATTAACCTGAGGTTAGTATTTTTTGGCGAACAATTCTGCCAGCTGGGCACGCTTCGTGCGCACCCCGCCGCCAATGCCCAGCTTGGAATAAAGCTGGTTGGTGTACTGCTTCACCGTTCCTTCCGAAAGGAACATCTTGGCAGCGATCTCTTTGTTGGTGCAGCGGTCTGCAATAAGCCTTGCCAGTGTAAGCTCCCGCTCTGTCAGCCGGGCGGCAGCTTCGGGCAGGGCCTCGCTGTGGTTCAATGCCCGGCAGCGTTCCTCCTGCGCTGCACCCAGAGCAAGGATGCGCCGGACAGCATCGGAATGGGGCCCTTCCTGCGCTGCTTCCAGCAGAGGTTTCAGATCCCGGAAATTTTCTGCAAAGGGCATGATAAAGCCGTCCGGGGCGGCCTGCGCCAGAGCCTGCTGGAGCAGGCCGAGGCCTTCGTCCTGTCGGCCCAGCCGGGCATAGGCTGCCGCCATCTGGATCCGCAGATGCAGGGCCACAAGGTCATAGTGAAGGGCTTCGCACAGGGTCAGCAGCCCCGGGCTGCGGCCCAGCACCCGGGCCCATTCTCCCTGTGCCAGATAGACCTGATTTTCGATCAGCCCGATCATGGGTTTGCCGGGAGCGAGGGTGTTTACGGTATTCATGCGGTGGGCGGCGTACACCTCCGGGATGCTGCCTGTCTGCCCCCGCAGGGCGTAGTAATAGGCGCAGATGGCGTTGAACAGATTGCGCCATGACATATTGTGCTGCCGGAGCATCTCTTCCCGCCGTACTTCCAGCGGGACCCGGGGCGTGTAGGGCCCGCAGAGGGACAGCCGCCACGCCAGAAAATCACAGCAGAGGGTCATGTTGGTCTGACCGTTGCCCTCGATCTGTGCATAGGCACGCTCCAACAGGATCTGCGCGTCGTCGAACCGCCCCTGCTGCAGAT